>DLHV01000057.1:510-28837 GCA_002483395.1 Chloracidobacterium sp. UBA7659
AGACCGAGCTTCTTAACACGGCGCTTGAGAATCACAATCAAAATAGAACTCGCGCGGCGAGAGACCTTGGCATCAGTCGTTCGGGCCTTCTCAAAAAACTAAAGCGACTCGGACATTGACCTCTGATGGTTTATTTCTGATTCAGTTGGTGCATTAATAAACCAGCCTGGTTCAAAAATGAACCGGAAGCTTCTCTTCGAAGGATCCTCGTTGGATACAAACTGACATTTGACGCCCCGCGGGGCCGGTTGTTTTATTCTGTCAGCGCCTTTAGGTTGTCTCACGCTGGGTCGGGTGTGTTACTGCAACACCTTCCAGGCTTGAAACTCACTTGGCCGAACTCTAAATCGTGCAACGCTTCCATCATGCAGGCTAATGATCTCGGTCTCGATCAGATTGAAAAGAGCAGGACGATCGGCTTCCGGAATATTATTCGTTTCGATCAAATCGTGGATCTTCTGCACTACCTGCGCGCCGGACACTTTTTCGACAATGATCGATCTTACAATGGCCTGAATGGATTCTCGATACCTAAGCTTCAGCAGATTCGGTTCTCCCATCGATTGCTGAATTGCGGTATACCGTTGCGACGAGCGATTGTAAGCCCAGATGTAAAGGTCACGGATCAGACTGATGTCGTTTCTTTCGTAAATGCCGAGCAGGGCACTGACATACGCGGATTGATCGACTTCCGTAAATGAAAGCGGCTTCAGATTGTCTTTTATCAGAGGAATGTTAGCTGCAAGCCTTGCGGTCCTTTTGTTCACGTCCTCAAACGCCTGTAAATAGGATAAATGGACGATCGAAAATAAAGACTGCTCGAGCGGGTCCGTGATTCCATTCACCTTCTCCACGAACAAATCAAAACACTCCCGAAGCAAGTGCGGGTTGTCAAGTGGATGGTATGTCGAGCCACCAATACCTACTGTTAGCATACGCAAACGGCCCGAGGCGGCCGGGTCGCCTAGAAGGTTCTCGGACAGGAGAGCGTGAATGCTGTAGATCTCATGGGAGGTGATCTGCTTTTCGTCAGCAGATTCAACTATGTATTCGATGGCCGCCTTATGATTCAGGATCATTTGTGCCTCGGACGCATCTTTGCCCGTTGCTGTCTCTCCCAACTCGATCAATCTCTTGGTTTCGAGCAGCGAATAGGTGTTTCCCTCAAGGCGGCTTGAGTTCCAGGACAGGTCGATCAATAGCCGGTCCAATATGTTTCTGGCATAGGTACCCGCCGGGCGCTCTATTGATTCTACCCGTCCTATCGCTCGTAACTTTTCGCGCTGATCGGGAGACAAATAAGAAGTTCGGTTCGGTTCGTAAGAGCGCAAAAATTCCTGATTGTATCCGATTGGCGGTCGCTCTGCGATATCTTGAGAAACATACTGCAGGAGCAGCTTAGACTCTGGGGAAAGCTCAATTCCCTTAAAAGGAACGCCCGCTTCGACAGGGGAATCGGTAAGCTCAATAGGTTTGGAGGATTTTCTTCTTTCAGGCTTTTGCTCGGCCAAGACATATGCACGAGCGGGGCCGCTGCCTTTCGAAATTATCAGCTTGCGGTCCTCCAATGAGCGCAAGGCCCGGCGAATCGCTCTGCGTTCTGTTTCCTCCACCTTAGATATGCCTTTCGCTCTTGCGATCGAGCGGACGCTGACTTTCGGTTCTTGGTTCAGCAGTCTCAAAATAAGATCTTCTATCTCGACTTTCTTGGTCGGCACAAATACTCCTTTTCGATAAATAGAACCACTATTTATCTTTAGACCATTATGCACAGAATGCGCAAAAAAACAACGCTAATGGGACAGAAACCGTCCCATTAAGGCGGTTATAGGGACAGAAAGTGCCTCATTATGAAGCTAATGGGACAACATATGTCCCACTAATGGATCTTAGTCTTGGCGATATCTAGGGATCAGAATAATTGCCCCAACCCATCCTCAATTAAACAAAAAGTTAAGTTACCGCTCTGCAAGCCGAAACGGCTTCGCAGTCGCCTCTAATACAAGACCAGTGGTCTTCATGGACTTCCCTGGCTGTTATTGACCAATCCGGTCGCGGGATAGAAACAAAAGCTGTTGGCATCAATGGGACACGCATTCGCCCTTGCAGTTCGAGAGATGACGCGTGCATGTCGCATTCCTTTTTTGATTCCGTTTAGGAGGACGTTATGAAAGTTTTGATCTGCGGCAGCAGGGGCATCAACGATCGCGCTGTTGTTGCTCACGCGGTGGCTGCAAGCGGGATGGCTCCAACTCACATAGTTTCGGGAGGAGCACGCGGGATTGACACACTGGCACGGCTCTACGCTCAGACAAATGATATTGAGTTCACTGAATACGTTGCGGACTGGGATAAGCATGGAAGGCGGGCGGGTTTTCTTCGCAACGTCACGATGGTGGTTGCAGTCGAAGCGGTTATCGCGGTCTGGGACGGAAAGAGCCGAGGCACAAAGCACTCGATCGACTACGCGACTTCACAGGGGAAACAAGTCTTTGTATTAAGACCGAATAAACAGAGCGGCTGGCAGGAAACCGCCCGATGATCTCCACTAGGTCGGATCACCGGGGTGAAGGGGTGGATAAGCCCCGGCCCCGTTCGGAGCTTAAGAATTCTATTTGAAAGGAGAACAAAACAATGTCAGCAAATATTTCGATCATAGGAAATCTCGGAAAGGCACCGGAAACGAAGATCAGCGATAACGGAACGCTGATGGCAAGTTTTTCGATAGCCTCGAATACGTTCAGGAACACGTCGGAAGGCAAGGAGCAGAAAACGGACTGGTTCCGCGTTATCGCTTTTGGAAAGCAGGCGGAGACGCTTGCCCGTTACGTCAAAAAGGGTACGGGCCTGGCCGTTCAGGGCCGGCTCTCGTTTAATCCCTGGCTTGACCGTAACGGTGAACCGCAGGCCGGGGCAGATATCATCCTGCAGGAGTTTCAGTTCCTCCCTGGCGGACGACGCGAAGACCGCGGCGATACCGGAGCGGCGTCTGAATATGTACCCGAGGGAGTGCAGGAGATCGCACAGCAGGCAGCGGCTTATTGATCCCTCTCTTAAAAAAAGCCCTTCACCAACGGGCCGTCGCACCAACGCGATAGGATGATCTCATCCCGCGTCGTGCGGCGGTCCGTCCTCTCAAGAAGGAAATATGAGATACAAGGTCGAGCGAATACGATTCATCACCCCTCAATTTGTCCGTGCGCACCCGGACAAGATATTTCTTTTCGGCGACAACCTTGAGCGAAAGGGATACGGGGGGCAGGCGGCAGCTATGCGTGACGAGCCGAATGCGATCGGGATCCCGACGAAAAAGAGTCCGAGCTATGCGGACGGGGCCTTCTTTACCGACGAGGAGTTCGAGCATAACAAGGCCGCGATCGATCTTGCATTTTCCGAACTTGATAAATCGGCTGCGGATCCATCTCAAGTGATCATCATTCCTGCCAACGGACTCGGCACCGGCCGCGCCCAGCTGGATAAACGGGCGCCGCGAACGTTCGCCTATCTTCAAAGCCTTCTTGCAGAACTTTGCGATCCCTTCTAGTCGAGAGCCTTCCTTCCGATCCCACTTGTCCCATCCGTAAGTTGAGAGGGATTTTCAAGCCTGAAACGAGTGATTTCTTAACCTGGGCACAGGAAGCGCTGCCCATAATCACGCGTTTCTCCGGTTTTCACAAGCCGGTAAAAAGAGAGGACAAATGGCTGTACAACTTAATATCGAACAACTTAGAAACTTTGCGCCGAAAAGTCCCATACTGGCGTTCTCACCCATAGACACAGGTTCTCCAAGGCAGGACTGGTGTGCGCATCTCGGACGAAATCCGCTTCGGAGACGGGAGCTTGAGGAGTTCGCAATCCTAGGCGATGTTGTTGTTCGGATCGCGGATGAACTGGAACCTGAGCCTCTTGATCGGGTAAAGATCATGTCGCTCGAATACGCGATTGGGGTACTGGGCAATGAGGATGACGCACGGGAGTTTGTCCGCTGCGTAAGAGCGATCGCGAGTCCCGACGCCGGGCAGTTCGAGTTCGGGCAGTTAGCCGCATATTACTATGGCGAGATCCGGCGGCGAGGAACGGCCGAAGTTCTCAAGGAGATGGGTCTTCTAGGCATGCAGATGACGGCTGTTACAAGTACGATCGCAGACCGTGAGATCCGCGCGGAAGAGGCTCATTCGGTCGAGCAGAAACTAACCGTTGCCGACCAGCGAAGGGTCCGGGAGGCTGTAAAAAATCGCCAGCCCCTTCCGCCGCGGACACCGAACTTTGACGATGAGTTGAAGCATGTAATACAGAGAGTCGGACGGCAGAAGATCAGTCGAATGATGTACGATGACTTTGCCGCTTTCTATCTCGCGGACGGTGACAAGTCGATCGAGGATCTGGATCGCGACTTCCTGACTTTCGAGAATCTCGAACAATACGATGAGAACGGCATCGTCGGGCTAACGATGAATGGCGGACAACATTCCGTCGTTGTTTTTGATTTCGATTGCGAGCTAGATGCTTCGTGTCTCCCGCTTGAGGCAAGGAGTATGGCTTCGGAACTTGGTCGTCTCTTTGTCGGTCATTCGCTCGGGGCTGCGGCCGTCAAAAACGGTCGCGATCTGATCGTCGCGGCAGATGCGGAGCGGAATGAATGGGCTGCATTCTCAACCGGAAAAGTGGGATTTACACAGCCCATAACTCGCATGGAAGAGCGTTCGGCTCGCCCCTTTTCGGACTACGAGTTCGAAGAATGGCTTTCGGCCAGACTGGACCAGCTTTATGGAAGGCTCGTGACCCGCTCGGTTCGCCGCATCCGTTCTTACGGGCAGGGGCGAACATTCGAATACATGGCCGCGCAGGAAGTAAATCCCGATCACGAAGAGATGCAGTACGTCGCGTCGGTCTGCCGGATCATGTGGAGCCGTCAGTACGAGGATTTTCATTTAAGAAGCCTGCGGCGTCAGGCCTATCAGGAGCTTTATGTCTCTCTTCGCGATACAGTTGATTCGGCCGATGTTGCGGATCTTAAGAAGCAGGCATATGCGGCATACAAGGAGCATCAAGAACTTTCCTTAAAAGAGTTCACGGCGCTCAATACGGTCGCGAAATCCCAGGAGGTCCGGTTACGTGACCGACTCTCTCCCCTGACCCGAAAATGGCTCCGGACAATACAAACCTCTTCCTCCGGACGGCTGCGATTTCTGAAGTTCTCGCTTTATAACGACGCTGAAGCAAAAGCGATGAAGCGGCAGGAGAAACAGCGGCTTTGGGATGCAGTTCGAAGCCGTGAAGCGGAACTGAAAGTCGAAGCCAGAGCGTTAACCGAGCGTATGCAGCAGAACGCTGTGGAACGAAGACATGTTCGGGTTATCCACGCAGCTTAAAGGCAGATTAAGAACAAATTGAGCGGCAGCTAGGTTGTGTGACAGCAATGATCTTCAGTCATAGATCGCTCAGGTCCCGGCTGTCGTTTTAGAACAGTAAGAATTACAAAAAAGGAGAAAAATATCATGGCAGCATCGATTTCGATTCTTGGAAACACGGGAAGCAACGCAGAGCTTCGATACTCAGATCAGGGATTACCGATCGCATCGTTTTCCATTGCGTCCAACTCATTCAAGAACACGCCCGAGGGGAAGGTACAGATCACCGAGTGGTTCAATGTTACGGCATTCGGGAAAGTGGCTGAGACGCTTGCGGCTCACGTGAAAAAGGGCACGCATTTGTTGGTGCTCGGAAGGCTGACCTTTAACCCATGGGTTACCAACAGCGGCGAGCCTCGTGCCGGAGCAGAGGTCATTCTTCAGTCGTTCGAATTCGCCGGTGGAAATCGAAACGGCGACTCGGGAGCGGATGCGGAACAGGCTGTCCCGGAGACAAATTATACCGGTCCTGTTGATGCACAATCGGCTGCTAACGGTGCAGCTCTGGTCGGTGAAAGCGTGGCCGGCGGCGAGCCATTTGCGGGTCAGTTTTGATCACCGGTTTGTAAACGGATTTAAAGGGGATTCAGGGCATCGGTCTACTCGGTGCCCTGCTTGTTGTATTGCGTAGAGGAGGCCGGGTAAATGAATACGCTCAAGCTTGTAACTGAGAATGGTCGGCCCAGGGTGACTGNNAAACGGGTCGCCGGATTCATCCGCAGGCTGCGGGGCGGTGATCATCGATCGCAACCGGATGGAGATGAGACTTGTCGCAAAGTATCTCGGCCCGCTCACGAATCAGCAGGCCGAAATACTTGCTTGCGCGAAAGCTCTTGAAGAGCTTCGCCGTCCGTGCCGCGTCGAGATATTCTCGGATTCTCGATACGTGATCGACACTATGGCCGGCCTCAATCGCATGANNTCGTAGAAAGCAGTTTCGGCCACCACATAACCTGGAGATGGGTGAAAGGACATGACGGCGTGACCTTTCAGGAAACTGCCGACAGGCTCGCCCGTGCGGCTTCGACGGCCAAGACTGACTTGCTACGCGATGATCTCGACTTTCTCGCCGAACATCTTTCGGAGGAAAATAACCAGCTGAATATCCACTCGTTTGAGATGGAGCTTGAAAAGATCGTCAGCCGTTATGAGGTGTTCGGCGACTCTGCACATCAGGCCCCCAAACTCAACGGCGTGGCTGTTTTTCCTTCGGCGTTTTCGGCTTGAATTATGAGGGATGTTTCACCTCGCGTTTGAACCAGGATTTGAAGGGGGAATCACGGTCGAACAGCAGGTTGAGGGCGTACTCGACTACGTCATCATTTGTGATCTCGGTGTCCATTTGCTCGGTTGCGAACTGAAGATATTTCCTCAATTTCTCGTCTGTTGCGTCGAGGATCTTGGTGTTGAGTCGGACATGGTTGAGGCGGTTAATCTGGAGCATCGGTCGCTCTGAAGATCGTCTTGCGGTTGAGTTGTTATCAGTGATCGCGGTCATTGGTTTTTGATCGACTCCTTGTAGTTTTAGTTTGACCTTCAAGGGCTAGATCAATCGCCGTGCCAGCGATATTTTTGTGAATAGGAGGTGCAAAAACGAGCCGCTTTGGTCAGTAAATAAGCCGTTGGAGACACGCCGTTAGAAAATTCAGGGAATGCTCGCGAAACGGTATGACAGGATAGACCGGTTTTGTCGATCGGTAATCCACGCAACTATCTTAGAACACAAGGACTTACACTTCGTACACGAGGTTTACAACTGAAATTATAAATTGACGCCCGCGTTTCGGCACACGTTTTGCGAAGGTTCGGGTCGCAAGCGATCGTTTACAGACAGGCATTTTCCCGGACGAAACCGGAGGCAATGAGAACAGTTGTGAGAAAGCGCGAAAGAGATATTATCGTCGGCAGGATCGATGAAGTCCCGGATTCGAAACCGGGGCTGCCGATCTGTATAAGGCCTTTCCTTTCCGACGATAAGAAGCTTGACGAGATCGTGAAGGAGACGGGCGAAGGAAAGTCCGCGTTAGTGCGCAGAATGATCCGTTTTGCGTTGTCCGACAAGCGGGAAAGTTTCGCTGCGGACCGGTGCCAGGGAAAACTCGAATGGTTGATAAAAGACGGCCGTAAGAAGGACGATGTGTCTTCCGATATGGGTCGAAAGCTTGACGATATTCTTGAGCGGATCGGAGGACTCGAAAGTGAGATTAGAACCGTCGCGGAGATATCACACCAAGTCCCGATTTTCTTGCGGGAAATATACTGTATGACCTCTATCCTGATCTCATCGCAGAACCTGAGTTTTACCCGACTTCTTGAGTTTGCGTCGCCGGACTCGAAGGAAAGAGAACAGGCCGTCCTGATCGCGGCGGCGGCGATGGCGAATCAGATCGGTCAGGCTGTTAAAGATCTGAACAAGTTCGCCGTGTTTCACAATATCCGATCCGATGACGACGCGTCGGAAGACCTATATCTTCTAACGAAGATCAAGGTCATCAAGGATCTGATCAACGCTTCATCCTCTGCACCAAAGCAGACCCGTACTTCCGAATGAGAGTTATCGCGAGCGTACAGGCAAAACTAGGCAGTTCGCGCGGCCTCGTTCACTACATTGCACACAGCAAACTCGACAACGAACGCGAGCCTGAAAAAGGGCGCGAGCTGTTCAATGCTTTCACGGATAACCTGTCGGTAAAAAGCGCGAACAATTCGATCAAGGCGGACATCGTTCGCGGTCGGCCATCGAACGAGGAACTGCACCATCTGGTTCTCTCATTTCGGCCCGACGATTACCGAGCCCTCGGAACGAATGAAAAGCAAAGACGACGAGTCCTAAAGGACACTACACGGGCAGCAATGAAGCAGTTGGAAAACGCTCTTGGCGCCGACCGGCTTTCATGGGCGGCGGCTGTTCATCTCAATACCGAAAACCCGCATATCCACATTGCGATACAGAAGGAGTTTCTCACAAGAGATATAGAGAGACGGACCATGACAAAAATCCCCCGTGAAGCTCTGCCTCACTTTGAGCTTCGCGACGGTGAAAAGGTGCTTGTTCCGGGCTTTCTGATCGAGGTCGCGACCGAGAAGATCGATCATATTATCGTTCGCAATCCTGAGCAGATGCAGGCCCACGACAAGGACGGAATCCAACACACACCAAAACCGCATTCAGACAGCGAAAAGGATCGCGGAATGCACACCGATTCTGACCGTGACCCGACCGCAGAACGCGACATTCTGCGACGCGGAATTCTGGCAGAGTACGAACTTCGCCGCATCGACGCGAGGATAACTGTTTTAACGGATCATGGCGACAAGATGGGGTTCCTGATGACGGATTCCGAAGGCGGCCTGAGGCAGCGTCTTTCACTTCGAGATCTTGAACAACGGGGATCTGTTTCCGATACCGATTTGGCGCATTCGCCGGAGCGTCAGATACGGACGATTCTTTTCAAGATGCTCGCGAAGGAGGAGGCCGCGAAAGCTCAGATCCAGACCGACGCGGGCGATACGATGCGTGAGGCTGATCGTATTCGAACTGCGTACCGCAAGGACGGCCGGAAGTTGCCTGTTCCGACCCTTACAAAGGATGAGCTCGACAAGCTTCAAGGCTACTGCCGGGAAGCAACGGATATCCGCAGATTCTCGTACCTTGAAAGGATCAGGTCAGAGCTTGAAAGGTCGCGTGAGATCGAGCCCAGAAGCAAGAGCGATCTTGATCGAATTGCCGTGGAGAAAACGATCTCCGATCTGCGAGCGGGGCTTTACGAAAAAAACCATTCCGAGTTTAACGACAGACGCTATTATCGGCTCGTTGATATCGGTGGTAAACGCATATCGCTCGCCCANNCAACTTGACCGTGAAGAAAACGCTCCCAGGAATCCGATTCTATCCTTTGTTGAAAAGCTCAAGGAAACAGCTTTACGGGTGGCGGGAAGGGGACGAAGTTCAACGACAGAAAACGAAACTGCCCGACTTAGAGGTGACATCGTGAAAAAGCTGGACGAGCAACTCGCAGGTATCAAAAAGGACCAAAATGCCGAACAAAATAAAGTACAAATTCTTGAAAAGATAATGATAGCCAATCCCGATAAGATAACCACGGAACCAGCTCCCTATTCTCCCGAGCAATTAGCCGAGATCGAGACGCTTTCACTTCGCCTAAAGCTGGAACCGATTTATGAGAAGAACTGGGGTGAGCAAAGGGCGCTAATCGAGTCCGCCGGAAACAAATGTCCGTCATATCGATAGCTTTCAAAAACAAGTTCGGCAGTAGACTTTGCCGAACATAAGAACAGCATTATCGCGGGACGTGCCCTTGCGAAGGAGATCGTAGCAAGAACTGAATTCGAAAACGCGAAAGAAGATCTGAAAGTCTTCACGGACTCGAAAAGGTTTCAGAAGTTCGGGATAGCCGACAAGAAGACCGGCACGGTCGCGTTTTTAAGCCAGCACGACGTTGACCTACCGTCACGCGGATCGCTCCTCGACCACGCCGTCAATGAACTGTTTGAGGGCAGCGAACATCGTTCTCTACGTCGAACCGTTACTTCGCTGGTGAAGGACAGAGAGCAGCGGCTGAAAGATGAGGTTACGGCGGCAAAGGAAATTGTGGCATCCGCCTCCCGGAATGCATCGGAATTCAAGCAGTTCTCGCTTTTCGGAATGAAAAGCGAAGCTATCTATCAGCCAATTTTCACGTCCTCGGAGGTCACGGCACTAGAGATTCGGGCTGCTAATACGCGCAATCCAAAAGAGGCCGGACGTTTGCGAGGGATCGTGGAAACCGCCACGGATCGTTCGCTACACTCACTCCCTGAAATACTTCGGAACTTCGAGAACCCGGAAATAATTTCTGCCAAAGACAAAGCACGCGATCCCATTCCACAAGAGAGGTTAAGTCGGGATCGGAATACCGCGTTCGACGATTTGTCACGTGAGCCTCGGGCAGAGGAACGCACCTTTTCGAACTCTCACGGCCATTCCCGCTAACTTCGTTAAGGGCACGATACTTGCACCGGAGCCTTTGTTGGAGGCGGTGTTCAAGCGTCCACCGACAGGCAACGAATGCAGGTGAATCTCAGCAACCAGGTAATCGCACGCATTGACGACGAGGTAACACATCAGCCGCGTCGCGCACTCGATCTCGGGAACATTTTCACACCGGAACTTGGCTTACTTTCACCCCAGCGGCGCGAAATTGCACCAAGAGGGCTTGGGCGTGACGCCGCACTGATCGCTTATTCCGAACGGCTTCGACAGAGCTACAGAACGAATGAGGGCGGTATTCGTGACGGGATGCTCAAGCTGGGCGAGGCTTTCCGTGATGGTCAGATGATCGCCGTTTCCTGTTTCTGCCGGGCAGGTGAAATATGCCACGCGGATGTTGTGAAGATGGCGATAGAGAAAATCGGCAAGTCACTGGTTCGAGAAGCAACGCGTCAGAAGGCCCAGGAGGAGGTCGTTCAGCAGCCATCACCTGATCTACGATCAAATCCGCGAACGGAGCGGGCTATAAATGAGATCCTCTCAGTGGGAAGATCGGACCTGATCCTCTCAAAGCTCGAAGACTCCGAAGGACGAAACAGGAGCGAACATGCATCGCACCTTAACGGATACTCTCAGTTCGTAAGAGATCTCTACGAGCGAGGTGCAGTTGTCCGTGATGGCGTCCTCATAACTCCAAAAGAAACCCCTTCTTCCGCCCCTCCACTTGCCGTCACGACCGTGGAGTATGCCATAAAGAAACTCGAACCTATTCTGAATCAATCGCGGGCCAAGGAACTTGCCCCTCAGATCGTTGAGTACGGGACACAGATCGCCGGAACGTCTGCCGACCGCGATACAAAGATAAAGATATTCAACTGGATCTATGGAGCACTTGAGGGTCGGATCGAGTTGTTACGGTCGGATGACAAAATACCTGTAACTGAAACAAAGGAGGAACGATTCGATAGAACGTTGAACGAGATCTCTATTCTCGCCGAAGAAATGAGCAAACTGGAACCTTCTGACAGGCTTGTTCTGCTCGATGACCAGCATGAACGATCCGCAGTAGAGCAAATGCAGCGAAGTGATGAAGAACTATCACTCGAAAAGATCTATGAGTATGCATTCGGTAACGAAGAACTCCGACACGAGACGAATGCACAAGGCTTTGTCAGCGCCCTTCAGGAGTTTGATCGAGTCGAATTAGAGGATATGACTCTTTCGCGGCTCGCCGCCGATATGTCAGGAGAGGAACTCGGCAGAAGGATCAATACTCGGCTGCCCGTCCTGGATGAGATGCTTGAAAGCGGAACGCCAGTCGATGCGATCCTAAAACCGTTTCAGAACGATATTTACCAGACGGCAAAGAATGACCCGGGCAATAAGCAGGCGGCCATTGACGATCTTAGATTTGCTACCGCTTACATCGAGCATCAATTGAAGCGGCCCGAATCCAGGCTGCGGCATTTCAACCCCCGTTATAGGAACTACGCAGCGATGCTCGAAAACGCAACTTCACGAAGCGAGGTGATGGATGCTGCCTCGAAGATCCGCCTTGAAAACGCAAGGATTGGTTTTCAGTGGGAAAGACTGTCGGACGCAGAGAAAACCAACACAATACGTCCGCTGACTTCAAAGGAGATGCAGTTCCTTTTTACCGAAGCTTCTCCGCGCCACTATACAACGGAGATGACGGCGGTTCGGCTTGCCTACTCAAATGCCGGAGACGCCGCGAGAACTAAGACGGACGCCCTGCTGCGCGGCGAAATAACACCGGGTCCAGAAGCTCTGCAATTGATCGACAGTCTTGAATCGCGGCTTGAAAGACGACGCTCGACAGACTCACTGTCGGCTACAAAACATTTCCTGCAAAGCCTCAAGACACCAAATGATGAGCTGAAGTACAAGAACGAATTCGACCACAGCGAAGTCTATTGCAGATTGCCTCCTTCAGAGAAAGATTTCATCTACCAAAGTGCAGTACAGCAAAAAGAGAAGCTGGAAGCCAAACTATTTGCTCAGACGGAGCATCCGCGAATCGAGGGCCGCTCCTCGGTGTCTTCCGAGTCCGAATTAATACAAGAATTCGCTGCTTTCCGCGAACGCGTAACATCGAGCCTTGTAGAACTACTTGAACAAAATCCAAAGATAGCTGGAACCGACCTAATCGAACGAACCGCCGGCGTCGTATCGTCGGGTCTTGGTCGAGCGGACTCGACTGGTCCGGTAGAAAAAAATGCTGTTCTTGAGTTGAGCTCTGAACTCGCGAAACGAATCGGTATGCATCGCCCCTCACATGATCATTCAGGAAATCAGATTCACACTGCCGTGGGGTTGGTAAGAAAAGACAAGGCAACATCCTACGACGCTCCAGTCAGGTAGAGGTCTTCCTCTTCTCCGTAACTATCTGTTAAATGATCGCACTATCCGCTTAAGGCTCAAAGGATTCCATTGCGGCCTATTGCAAGATAGATCAGTGCTTTCTTCCATAAGTTCGCTTGGTTATCCACTCGGAGATCGTGTTGAAAACATCGGGCGAAATCGTCTCATCGATCGTCATGTATTCGGCCGGGAGACCGGTTTTGCTTGTCTGAAAAAGGTGGTTGAGTTTCGGGAACGCCTTGACGGTGAAATCCCTATTCTTTCCCTCTTTCAGACCCGTAGCGATGAGGTCGAGATTTTCCTTCGAGGCGACCTGCAGGTCGAGTTCACCGTTCAGGGCAAGCACCGGAACCTTGACTTTTTTAAGGACCGGAACGGGATCGAACATAATAAAGTAGCGATACCACGGCAGCTTGTACATCGGCATGTACGTTTTGACGGACGACGCGGCGGGGTCGAAGGCTTTTCTCTGCGTTTCGCTCAACGTGCTAGCGTAGGCGGCGAGGTCATCGTTTATCCGCTGCTCGATGCGTTGTTCGTCAGTCTCTGATTTCACGATGGCGTTAACTCTGCGAGCAAGGGCGACGGAATGTTTTATCGTTTCCGCGTCCGTGCCGCTCGCCCGTGCGATCAGATCGGTCTGAGTGTAGATCACATCTTCACCGCGCTGGCCGAGACCGGCGAGCATGACGATAAATGCAATGTCCTTAGACCGAGCAGCTGCCATGGGCGCGATCATCCCGCCCTCGCTGTGCCCGATAAGGCCGATCTTCTTTGAGTCGATCTCGGAACGACTTTTCAAAAAAGTTACACCGGCGAGGACGTCGTGCATAAAGTTTTCGCTTGTGACGGACGGACTTCCCATATCCGAGCCGCCCGTTCCGCGGTCATCGACGCGAAGGACGACGATCCCGTTTCGTGTGAGATGGTCGGCNNAGAAAGGGCCTGTGTCCTCCGATAAACGAATCGCGGTTCTGTGAGCCGCTGCCCGAGATCAGGATCACGGCCGGGTATTTTTCTTTTCCTTTGGGCGTTGTGAGGGTTCCGGTTAGCTTCACATTGTCAGTCACATTTCGGTAACTGACCTCTTCCTCTACGTAGGGATAAGGTTTCTTTGGATCCTGCGGGCGCGTTGACATCGCTATTTCGCCGGTGCGTTTGAAGACGAACGGCCTCGAGCCTGCACCTTGCCTGAATGTGCCGGTGATCTCATCGTTCCTTTCGTTGACTGTGCCCTCATAGTTCATCCCGAACTGTAGTGCGGAGAAACTCATCGTGTTTCCCGTTAGGGTGATCTTCTCTATTGGCAGGTCATTCTGTCCCTGATCGACGCTGTCGAATTTTGCTGTAAAACCGTCTGCGGCTTTTTCGATCTTGAGCAGGAAACGGAGCTTAACGCCGCTGATCTCGAGCGATCCGAGCCAATTTCCATCGATCCCTGAGGAACCTTGTCCAATAACAGGAATCCAACACAAAAACAGAGCCGTAAGCAAAACAGAAATTGTTTTCATCTTTCTCTCCATTGCTTTATCTGCCGCCGCTCATCTTTGAGAGCACGTCAATAAACTCGCGTAAACGGTCTAAATTCAAAATTACTATTACTGGAACGACGATAAGTATGATCGTGCCGAGCGCTACGCCGACCTGAGCCCATAGGCGATGCTCCGTAAGGCGAGGAGCAGGATTGGCCCGTAGCGCCAGCCAGCCGAAAATTATTGCAAGGATCGGTTTCTCAAGGCCGAGCAGGTTGATGAAACACGCTATGCCCAATATCAGCGAGACAGTCGCGAACGCGTATTTCTGCCCAAGCACAAAGGATTCCTTTTGTTGAATATCAGTCATAATTACCTCTCAAACATAAATTCAGAATTTACCCTGAACGGATTTTCCCGTATCAATACAAACAAGATGACAACGATCGCCAACGGGACGAGTTTGAATGTGAGGCCGGGATCGCGTTCGGGCAGCATCTCGAACAGCTTGTAACCTACAAGCAGAACTGCGACGATGGCAAACGGAAGCCAGCCGATACGCTTACCTTGTGCATCGTCAATTCTGTTTTCGATCAGCGGCCACAGATCCGCATTGTGTTCAAGCCGTTCCTGCCGTATGAACAATTGGTCGAGGTTCTGCATTTGCTCGAATTCGTTCTGGCATTTTTCGCATTGCTCGAAATGAAGATTCGCTTCCTTTGAAAACTCAGTTACTTCACCGTCGGCCGCAGCCATTTTTGCCATCAACATGTCTTCACAATTTAATGCGCTCATAATTCCCCTTCCTCAGTTGAACTTTCCAGTTAGCTTTGCCTGCAATTGCCTGCGTGCATGAAACAGGCGACTCATCACCGTTCCTCTTGGTATTTGCAAATGCTCAGCAATCTCGTCATAGGAAAGCCCATCAAGATATTTCAGAGTGACGATCTCGCGGAATTCATCCGATAACGAACTCAATGCTTTCTCAAGTGCCAATCTTTCTTCATCTGCCGGCCCAACTTGCGGGGCGAGTATCTCAATGTCGGTTGAGCTTTCAGTCTCGCGGTTTTTCACGGCCATCTTGTAGCATCGATTCCGGAGCAGAACGTAGAACCAAGGATAAAACGGCCGCGCTGTGTCAAAGCTTGCGAGTGATCGAAAGGCATCGATAAATGCTTCCTGTACGGCGTCCGAAGCATCGTCACGATTTCGCAGGATAGCGACTGCGTGCCCTGCGGCCTGGCGTTGATAACGCTCGACAAGATGACGGAAGTCATCGCGTTCTCCGTCCAGACATTTTTTGATCGCCACTGCATCATCCATAGATCGCTTCTCACACTAACGTATCCGGCTTTGCCGAAAAATATTCAAAAATATTTGCGGGCACTCAGAACAGCGGAGTATATTTTCGGTTACGGTTTGTATGATACGCTAACTCCGCAATCACTATGTTTTGTCCAAAATGCGGCTCTAGCGAGCAATCTCCGGAATCTTATTGCCGTGCCTGCGGCGGATGGCTTGTTGACCCGGATGCCCGGTCTGCCGGAGGTCTGTTCCGTAAGGCTACGCGCGAAGAAAAGATTCGCAAGATCTGACAACGACTGATCGGCACGGAGCGAAATGGGTCATATCTCGTTACAATCCTCATAAATGTCCCTCACGGCGGGAACATTTATTGCTGGGGCGCCGTAATTCAAAGTTATTAGCGAAAGAGGTAATTCGATGTCCGAGATATCGACATTCAGGCTCTACTTGTTACGAGCAGGGTATCTGATTATTTCCGTGGGCTTGGCAATAATGATTTGGCCGGGGATCATTAATCCGTCTGAAAATCTGTCGCACATGGGGGCCGTCGTCCGCAGCGTGCTCGGTGCCGTCTCGCTTCTGGCATTTCTTGGGATCCGTTATCCTCTCAAGATGCTGCCCGTACTTTTTTTCGAATTGTTTTGGAAGGTGATCTGGGTTGTCGCGTTCGGTCTTCGGTTATGGTCTGCGGACAAGTTGGATCAAGATACGACAGAAACATTCAATGACTGTATCTTCGGCATTATCTTGGTTCTACTTGTGACGCCTTGGGATTATGTCTTCAACCATTATTTCAGAGCGTCCGGAGATCCGTGGCGTAAATCCGTTCCTCCGCGCTCAGGTGGCTGATCCTTGTTTTGTCCGGTTCAGTGATGTTCAGCTAGTATCCCGAGGCGAACGGAGCAACCGTTTGTTTGTTGTTTAGGTCCACAGGCGGTTGTTCGACCAGCCCCAGTATCCCAAGCTCCTTGATCGAAGCGTCTGCACGAATCTTACTCGCGTCTTCTGGGCGCAAGGATGCTCCTTTCCACCGACGGCAAGCTTCGGGCGTAACGACAAGAAACCACGTCGCGGCTTCGTCGCGGGCGTTGCCCATCGGCACCGCCCAAAGGGTAATTCTGTGAGGGCTTAGCCGGGTGTAAAGGTAGAAATAGTTGCGATGATTCAAGGCCCGATCGCCCATCGTGATGTTTCGGTTTTGCTTCTTTTCCCAAACCACCTCTTCCAATTGTTTCAGGTCGCTCGGGAAACCGCCCCGTTTCTCGTGAAACGCGAGCAGGTCCCGCATCATCATGCTCGCTGACTCAACCGGAATGTCAGCCGCCCTCTGTCGCTCCGAGGCCCATAAAGAATAGACATAAATTCCGACGACCACCGCTATGGCCAATGGCATCAGCACAAGAGAGATCTTTAATCGGGTCAGCATGATTATCCTAAATTGGCGAGAGGCTTCGCTCCCATTGGTCCGCCAACGAAAAACGGAGATCAAACGTTAGATCGTCAAGAGCATCGACATGCTTAAAGTTTTCTGCTTCCTTTTCAATTTCCGCTTTCGACGGCATTTGCTCGATGCTCCCCGCCGCAGGTGTTAGCATTTGGTCGATCTTTTCATCTGTAAAAACCTGGTCCACTGCTCCAGAAACCACGGTTACGAGGTCCTCTTGATCGACCTTCGATTTTTTCTCCGAACTCGGCGATCGCGTAAGCAAGAACACAGGGTCGATGTCTCCAAGGTGAAGTTCTCGCGGAGACCCCTTTCGTTTTGCGGGATGCAAGTGCGCCAGTACGGCGAGCGGTGGATAAGCTGCGCGAATCGGCGGAGCGGTGTCGCTTACGATCAGGACTTCAGAGTGAGCAGCTATCTGCCGGATCTCCGAAGCATGCATAAGCGCGCGTTTCTGTTCGGCATAGCGTGTGTTATCGTTCTTCGTTCCCGGGAACTCCTGAAATGTCTTCGAGAAGATGGTTGTGTCTCCGAGCTGTTTCGAAGCGTATTCGGAGGTAATGTCGTCGAGACCCGGCAGGAAGATCTTTGTCAAGACGGTACCGAGGATCGCATTCGCCCGCTCTCTTCCGTATTGATCGTACATCTGCGGAAGGTCCTGATATCCAAGTCCAAGACCGACGCCCCGGCCGCGGCCGATGCCGGAGATACGCTTTACTTCGGCGACATTCAGCTGATATGCTTCATCGATCAGGACGAAACAAGGGTGCTCAGGTTCGTTTAGTCCGTCGAGCCGCATTTCCATAACGGCCTGACCCAGAAATGTCGCTATGAACTCTTTATAGACATCGGCTGCGCCTTCGGAGACGACAAGGTAAATGGCCGTTCCCGGCTTACGAAGATCAGAGAAGTCGATAAGTCGGCAGCCAGCCTCTTTTTCCTCGGATGTCGGCGGCATCGTCGTCATTCGCGCCGGTGCAAGCGTGAATGGACGGAGCTTGTTGTAAAGGCCTATCAGTATCGACCCCCGCGTCTGGATCGGAGCCTGACGGAATGCTAAGTACGCCTGCTTGGCATAAAGGCTTGGTGAACTTTCCATCGCCTTTGCGAAAGCATCGTTGCCGTCTTCTCCTAGTGATATCAGGAAGTCAGCGGCAAAGGCCGGTATCGCCTTCTCTCTATAGACTTCCGCGATGTGCAGGAGGATAGCTGTCAATGCGATCTGCTCTGCATCGCCCCAGAATGGATCGGCATTTGTCTTGCGGCGGCTTTCAATGCCGAGCATCATCCCTGCTACCTGGCAGGCAAAGGCCGGATCGTTCCGACATTTTGGAACGAAGTTCCACCGATCGCTCTTTGCCGGATCATTGAGATCGAGACGGAAGAGGCGTTTCGCGGATGCGGCGGTTTGGGCAAAGAGTTCACCTTTCGGGTCGTAAACCAGACAGGAGGATTTCCCAAGGATCGACCTGATCATCGAGATAAAGAAGGTCTTCGACTTGCCCGATCCGGTCGGACCGAACATCACGAAATGCCTGAGCCATTGACTCGGCGGAAGAAACACGTCTCGTCCGCCGAATGCGTTCGCGATCGGAAGAGAGTTTGCCGGTAAAGGCAGGCCACGAATGCGATTCATCAGGCCGCAGCGAACAAGATCCTTAGCCCTTGCCCATCTGGCGGAGCCGTGTGCCGTGCTCATCCGCCTGATGCGATAATCCCATAGCAGCGAATATGCATCGACGAACCCGCCCGCAACACAGAGAAGAGCCATGGCCCAGAACGCGAGATTAATTAAGCCTGGCACGCCGAGCAGCCAGCCCGCAAAATGGAACAGACCTGCTTCGATCAATCCCAGGAACAGGAAAAATAAGCCCTTCCCTATGTCGGCGGCCCAGTGCCAGAAAGCCTGGTAGGAAGGGAGATACTGTTCATTTGCTTTTCGAGGGATCCCGTATGAAGCGTCGAACTTCTCGATCCTTTCGCGGGTAAACATATCTATCTTATTGGCTCCCTTGGTTTAGCGATCTCAACCATCCATCCTGTTCATTAAGCTCGCGAACAGACAACTCATCCAAAGGAAGCGGTTCACCCCGCCAACGCCGGATACTCCAGCCGGCGGCAGCCAGTTGCTCCGGAGTGCTGAATGAAGCCGGAATGTGCGGTATCGTTCCCGATGAGAACTGGAAGTACATGATCGAGTTTTTCTCGTCGGGCGGCAGTGGAAATCGAAACAGAATCGGGGGACCTTGAGCGGTGCTCGTCGGAAAAGAGAAGATCTCAAACGAGAACGGATCCGACCGATAGTTCAATGTTAGTTCGCTCAAAGGCGAACGAAGTACGCCTTCCCTGATCTCGATCCCAGGCGGAAGCAGGGAGCGTTTTTGAAGGTCAGCAAGTGTCAGATTGATCGTTGCGGGAAAATGACCCTGCTTTTGAAACTCTTCGAAGGCGGATAAGAACACCGCCATTAGCAAAGCCCCGCATTCACGAAGCCTTTGAGCAGTGTCATAAGATTCGCCGGAAAAAACTGGTTTCAAGGGTTGACCGGCCTCCGAGGTCGTATCACCGGTCTTATCAGTCGGACTCTCAACGAATCTCAATTGAGCAGGATTATCTTCGACTCCGAACGTTCGGACAGCGAAGTAAATAGCAACGGCGAGAAGCGTCGTGATAAAGGTGGGGTATCCCCGCAACTCCGCCAATCGCGCGAGAAAGCGGCCTATCCGTTCGCGCATCATACCCGTCTTCATCGCGGCTCTTCCCTTTTTTTGTTCAGAACGATTCATATAGTGATATCGGGATCAAAGGATAGGTTCCATCTCCTGGCCCATTCGGGGTCCCTGGTTCCGAGCCACGTATCAACTATCGGATGAAATGTTGTCGCCAGACTCACCAGGTAGTCTTCCTGTAATCTAAGGAGTTCCTGAGAAGATGCACTTTTCACAAAGTGACAGAAATATTTTCGAAGAGTTCGGGTATCCAGATCGTCTACCGAGTCGCGGGCGAATGCGGACGACATATCGATGGACTCGCGAACGCTCGGATGATCCTCAAGACCGGCGACTCCCCGAACAGCGTCGAGTAGCTTGATCGAGAGCGCCAGCTGACCGGAAGTTGCATCAGGGTTCCGGGCCGCTAATATCTCAAGTTCCTTCTCAAGCGATGGGGTGGCAAAGCTGCTGAAAACGTGCCGTGACACAAAAGGAGCACTCAGTTTGTTTCTAAGGTCGTTTGACGTAGTGATAACGATCGGCCTTCGAGGCCAATCCGAGATCCCTATAAAGCCTCGCTCGTACCGCGGTATGTAGATAAGTCCTCTTTCAAGCGGCATCAGAAGCGAGTCTTCGATGCTTGCACCGAACTTGTCACTTTCGTCGAGGAGCAGCACCGGCGGCGGAGCTTCTGAATCAGCGGCTCTTGCCGCGAAGTCATAAGCAGCCCCGACCTCACCCAGTATGAGAAACTGCCTTTGCCATTTCATTCTGCGCGCGTTCTCAAGAAATTCCGGTTGATCGCTCGCCGGGAGTCCTTTTGCAATCGCCAGGTTTTCTCGCATCCAGACTTCCTGCTCCTCGCGATCCCAGTCATACAGGATCTCTTCCTGTTTCAGGCCGTCGCGGCCCGCGACCACGCACATCGTAAGATTGCAGGCGGAGGCGAGAGCTTCAGGAAAAGCCGTCTTGCCGCTCCCGCGGGTGCCCGATATAAGCCAAGCCCGACCGGATTTGAGACTCTCGCAGAAATCCGAGAAATTCTGTTCATCCGGTACATACCCGCTTCCTGCGATCATTTCAAATAGCTCGCGTTCGCGCCCATCAAGAACGACACGTTTCGGATCTATTTGAGGTTGATCGGGATCGTGGGGGATCATTTGTTGTCCGCCTCCGGCCGAAGTCCGTTCGCGGCCACAGACGAGTTCTCGGGTAAGACGGTCACAAGAACGTACCCGTTCGCTCCGGCCGAAACCTCAATAAAAGTGTCATCTTTGCCGTTCCTGAGGATCGCGTCCGAAAGCTCTTCCGACATGGACTCAGAGCCCCTACGGATCGGTTCCGAGAGGATAACGGTGCTGCCTGATCTGATCGCTCCGACTGAACCAAGTACAGACGCTGCCGTGTCTTTCAGGCTTGTAAAGAAACGCGACCATTGGCTCGTGAGTTTTCGGCGGCGTCCCTCTATTCCCGAACTGCCGTCGCGTCCGAGAAGCTCACCGCCGAATCGGACAAGCTCACCAGAGACCGGATCTATAAGGCCGATGATCGTAACGAAGGCCCTGATAGACTCACCTCCCCTCACATTACCTACGACCGTAGTTCCGGCAGGGTATGAATATCCCTTTCCTTCTACCGGACGCGTTAGCTCCATTCGGACAAACCCTCCCGATTTGCGAAAAGTATAGATTGAGCCGACAAGGCGAACCGGAAGTAATGTGCCAAATGGGATTCCAACGGTTACGGCGGTGCTTGGTGTGACTGTCTTCGCTGCCACCACGGGTTCGGCGATTTTCTGAGATTCGTCTGTTTGGACAGTCTTCTTTGGCATCCCAAAGAATAAGGATCTGCCGCGCGCTTCGTCCAATACATCCTTCTTTACGCTGGGAATGCTCGATGTCGAGTCCTGAACCGCTACAGGTGTCTTGGTATCCGTAGAAACATCTTTCTGTACCGCGCTTTGATCGGCTACCGGTAAGGAATATTTCGGCCTGTCATTCACCGATACAGAATTTATGCGATCGGCGTCGGTGCCTGAAATGCCGGTCGGGACGTCCGTTGTGGATGCAAGTTTATCGGAAGCCGGAGCCTCTTCTTCCAGGGTCCCCGGATTCTCCGAAGAACCGGGCACGGGGGCTTTTGCGGCGACCATGCTTAGAGCCATCTTGAGCTTCTCGTCTTCTGTTGCCGGCGAAACTTGCACATCCTTCGAGGTGTTACGGCTTATCGGCTGAGGTTTCTGCTCCGAGAACCATCCGATCCCGAAAAACCATGAAACTGCAACCATCAGGATGAAAATAAATACCGCGAAACCTGCGAGCGTTCGCAATACTTGCCACCGGCGTTTCTTCGGCCTAACGGATTCATTGCTGAGAGCAAGCTCTTCATCCTCAGCTTCGCCATCCGGATCCTCTGCCGTCGCCTCAAGCAGCAGTTTTTCACGAGCGTCTTCTTCTTCAAATCCCGGAAGTGCCGTAGGTATCCCGTCTGAAATTGGCGTTTTGGATTCCATGTCCATTTTACTCCTTGCTCTTGAGGTCGCTTAAGGATGACGATAGCGGCGCATCTGCGGCTTCGCGGTGAGCTACCAGGACACGGACGTTTTGGCTAGCGCCGAGTATCGGAGCCTTGTAGACCATCGCGTAGTAGACGGTCGAACCCGGCTGCACAAGTCCTTCCAAGGTCGTGGACTCAATGTACTGAGCATCGAGCCGTGCGGTCTGAATGCTGTTCCCGCCGGAGTCCGTGGTTTGGACCTGAAGTTCGGGCGAGCCGGGAACGAGTCTCAGGTTCGAGGCCGTGACGTTGCGTATGGCGACAACGACTAGCCGCAATTCCGAATCCAGTTCGGTAATTCGGGATACGGCAAGTTCAAGACCTTGCTGAGGTTTTGACCATGTTCCAAGGTTCTTTCTTGGATCTCGTAAGGATTCGGCAAGCTTTTTATTGGCGAGCGAGGATACCTCAGCCTCGGTCTTTTTTCTTTCCGATCCGTTTTCCCCGCGCGCACTCTTAGCACGGCTAAGATTTGTGTATGCCGCACGTATCGGATGATCTGCATCGGGCGGCTTTTCAGTCGAATTTGCCGGCTCAACTGGAGATGGTGATCCTCCTACAAGTTTCGAGATGGCCCTTGAGTTCATTGGGACTACGGGTGTACTCTCGCCGCCGAGATCGTACGCAAGCCCCGCTGTTCTTCTCGCGGCGATCACCGCATCGCGATCGTAAGTAATAACGCATCGGTGAGCGTTCTTTCTCAGGTCCGCGACCGGCACAAATTCCAGTATCAGAACAAGACCGGATCGCATCTGAAGGCTTATGGCGGCGGCCGTATTGCCGTCGCGTGAGGGCAGAAATATTTCTCCGGGATAGACGGTTATCGATCGGTCACTCTCTTTTGTAGGTGACTGAAAGACGGACGCGAATTTTGGATTGCCTTCGTGGATATAGTAGATGCCGTCGGACGCCGGGAACTCGATTATCGAGACAGCGTTCTGTGCTAGCCCGAGCCGTATCACGGTCGGCTGTTTGGGATTGACCGTCACGCTGGCCTCACCCGACAGATAGTCGGGTTCGGCCAGGTTGACGATCGACACCGGCGCCGCCTGCGGAGACAGGAGTGGTTTCGCAGGAACTTCGGCGACCGGAGGATGTGAAGATCTCGGTGTGCGTTTTCGGACTGCCTTTGACTTAGCTGGAACGGTCCTTGATTGAGCTGCGGTTTCGATCGAGCAGCAAAAGATGATCGCTGGAAAGAAAGCTGCAAGTGCAAGTTTAATTAGTTGATGGTTCATAGGATTGTTAAGCATTATTCTTAATTCTGAAGTTCACTGATCCTGAGCGGTGTTCGCATGATCTGTCGGGGCGGGCTCGGTTTCGACAGTCGGCTCTTGTTCTGCTTCGTCTGCGATGAGCGAGACGGGCGAGACGGATTTGCCATTGACAGGTTCTACCCTAAACCGCAGGATCGTGAATCCGGTTCGCAGATTGTTGTCATTTCTAACGGGAGATGCGGGACTGTCCTTGAGCAGGAATTTGCATTTCAACTGAACGGACTCCTCGATGTCCTGACCCGCAGCTTTTCTGCGTATCTTGCGGACGCCGATAGCTCGAAGCACGTACTGGTCACGCTCGTCCACGGTCAGATCTTGGAGTTCCCAAGACGAGTTGACGCTCTCCGCCTTTTCCGCCGCCAGAACCCCGTTCTGTTTTAACCTGCCTGCCATAGCGAGTGACAAATCCGGGTCAAGCATTCTAAGAAGCTTGTTGACCTGGCTCTCACGGGTGGATTGCTCAACTTCGTAAAGGGCGGTGAGGAATTCCTTTACAAGATATTTTTTATCGGTCTCGGTCGGTATATCGGGCCCTACGCTCACCGTCTCAGTCGCGCCGTAGTCGCGGTTATTCAACTCGATGACCCTGCCGGAGGTTTTATCGACCACTATTCGATCCGCCTTCCGCAGCGAAAGAAAGACGTTCATCCCGACGGTGAGCGCCAGGATGATCAGGAGAACCCACACGGCACGAAACAAGGAGGATATGGTAAGTACGTCCTCCGGATCACGGGCAAGGTAAATAGGGCTTGCCGCCGAATCATCTAAGGCACCTTGGCGGCCCGCGTCCTGGATATCAGGTTTTGAAAGATCATTTTCTAACACTTTGTTTTTCATAGCGACGGCTCGGAAAAGAATCCTTTCTCTTACTGAGACCAAGTAATGGCAAAACAAGTGCCAGACTTTCATCAGCCAAAATCAGCCAAAATCCACTCTCATGAATCGCAGTTTTTCTTAGATGTAGTTCCGTCGAGCCAGTTCGGTGCACAAACTCGCCGATTGGAGCAGGAATTTGCCGGGCGAACTACAGTATTTTCACGAAATCCTCGTTAACCTCGTGCGCCCGGTACAAGCCATTTCGTTTTACACTAAGAAAATGGGTAGACCTGCAATTCCATCCGGATTTATTTGTTACCACTGCGGGAGTTCCGCGACTTGTAAGGCGGGGTTTGGGAAATATCGAAAGCAGCGTTTTTATTGCCGCGCGTGCCGTCGTTGGTTCCTTGAGAACCCTGAGATTAGAACCGGTAAAAACAATCGGCGGNNGCTTACTTGCCGTCGAAAGAGTATCTGACCGCCGAGTTGAATCAGATCGCTCGCGAATTGGGACGTACGCCAACAACCTACGATTGGCCCAGACTATGAGAGCAGGAACGGGTTTACCCTTTGTATGTCTACTATGCGTCTTTCGGCAGTTTTCTTACGGCTCAAAAGCGGGCAAGGCTGAGATCTAGGTATAAGCAGGAATTTGGCGCGGCACACCACGAGAGCGTCGCCAATGGTGTCTTAGACTTTTGATTTGCCGCCCCGGGGGAAAGCGTTGGCGGAGCGACCACGAAGATTCGGGGTGCGACTTTCCCGCGTAGGGTAAGCGGATAGCGAAAACCTCCATCTCCAGATTAACTTTTCAATAACCACTCCGATACAATGGTGCAGGAATCTTTTATCGAACCAAATGAGATTTATATGAATAAGTCCCCCTATATCAGAACGATGTTTCACATTGCACTTTTGGTGTTTTCGCATAGCGTCGCGCTGTCTCAAGGGCTAATAATCAATACCATAAATAGAAATACGACTTCATTAAATGGGGCTTGGAGCTACATCGTAGATCCATATGNNTGACCTCATCAAATGGGGCTTGGAGTTATATCATTGATCCATATGAATCGGGCTATTTTAACTTTCATCAGGAACCTTACGATCAAAACAATGTCGGCGCGCCATCGGCTTTTTATAATAATTATCACGCGAAGAATAAGCAGGAGTTGGTTGAATATGATTTCGACAAATCGCCGAAAATGATGATTCCCAATGACTGGAATTCGCAGGACGAAAAGCTGCTTTATTATGAAGGAAACATATGGTTTCGGCGAATGTTTGATTTTGATCTGAAAGTTAAAAAGCGACTGTTTCTCTATTTTGGGGCGGTAAATTACAAAGCGGAAGTCTATTTGAACGGCAAAAAACTCGGCACGCATGAGGGCGGGTTTACGCCGTTTAATTTTGAGATCTCGGCAATCGTGAAGCCGAAAGATAATTATCTGGTCGTCAAGGTTGATAACACCCGCCGCAAAGATGCCGTGCCGACGGTCAACACAGATTGGTGGAATTACGGCGGAATCACACGGGATGTCTTTCTGATCGAGGAACGGGAAACGTTTGTCGAAGATTATTCGATCCAACTAAAAAAAGGCGATAAAAATACGATTGCGGGATTTGTGAAACTAGACAAAGCGGCAGATCAAAGTGTAACTGTTAGCATCCCCGAACTAAGAATTGAGAAGGAAATTCAAGCGAATTTCCCGTTTGAAATCAAAGCTGAAAACATCAAATATTGGTCGCCTGAAAATCCAAAACTATACGAAATATTAATCAAGACAAGTTCTCACACAGTAAAAGATAACATTGGTTTTCGGACGATTGAAACTGCTGGCCCTGATATTTTGCTCAACGGCAAATCGATTTTCTTGAAGGGGATTTCGATTCACGAAGAAAACGCGACCGGCGGACGAGGCTCGACGGAAGCTGATGCCTTGCGGCTTTTGAATTGGGCGAAGGAACTCGGCTGTAATTACATTCGCCTCGCACATTATCCGCATAACGAAAATATGGTGCGACTCGCCGACAAAATGGGCATACTGGTTTGGGAAGAGATTCCCGTTTACTGGACGGTGGATTTTACAAAAGAAAATGTGTTAGCAAACGCCAGGAATCAGATGACCGAAGTTATTACGCGGGACAAGAACCGGGCATCGGTAATTATCTGGTCAATGGCCAACGAAACCCCGCTTTCGGACGCGAGAAATGAGTTTCTGATAGATTTGATCGATCACACCAAAACTCTCGATTCAACCAGATTGATAAGTGCGGCGTTGCTTACTCGTCACGAAAACGGCGTTGGAATGATCGATGACAAGATAGGCGAATATCTCGACATCGTTGCATTTAACCAGTATTTAGGCTGGTACGGCGGAAATCTGGCGGACGCGGAAAAGGCGAAATGGGCAACACCATATAACAAACCTGTTGTAGTTTCAGAATTTGGCGGCGATGCAAAACAAGGATTGCATGGAGCTAAAGATGAACGTTGGACGGAAGAATATCAGGAATATCTGTATCAACAAAATCTGAAAATGATTGAAAAAATGCCGAATATTCGCGGCCTCAGTCCTTGGATTTTGGTTGATTTTCGCTCGCCTCGCCGAAATCTGCCGGGAATTCAAGACGGTTACAATCGCAAAGGTCTAATTTCCAATGACGGCGTAAAAAAGAAAGCCTTTTATGTCCTCCGGGATTTTTATGATCGAGTCGGAAAAAAATACGAACTTGTTTGGGCGGACGAATTTAACTATAAAGGAAAACCCGACTCGAAAAAATGGGGGTACGAAACAGGTTTTATTCGCAATCACGAATCGCAGTATTACACCGGCCGCAAGGAAAATGTAAGAGTTGAGAATGGCAGCCTCGTTATCGAAGCGCGGCGGGAAAAAATTAAGAACAAAGATTTTAAGTCGTTTACAGACAAAAGTTGGCGATTCAACAGAGAATATTCAGAATACACCTCCGCCAGCGTTACGACGCAGCACATTGCGGAGTGGACTTACGGAAAAATCGAAGTTCGGGCGAAATTGCCAAAAGGAATTGGGTCCTGGCCGGCGATCTGGATGCTTGGGGCGAATATCGATGAAGTTGGGTGGCCGAAGTGTGGAGAAATAGACATCATGGAACACGTCGGATACGACCAGGATGTGATCCACGGAACGGCTCACACCGAGGCGTATAATCACGTAAAAGGAACACAGAAAGGCAAGAAGCTCAGAATCGACAATGTATCTGACGAATATCATCTTTACTCAATCGAATGGACTCCCGAACGCATTGATTTTATGGTTGACGGCGTGATTTACAACACTTTTATCAACGAACATAAAAGCACGAATGAGTGGCCGTTTGACCAAAACTTTCATCTCAAGATCAATAACGCGATCGGCGGCGATTGGGGCGGTCAAAAAGGAATCGACGACACGAGTTTTCCGCAAAGAATGTTTGTTGATTATGTCAGGGTTTATCAGATGAAAGAGCAGCCGAAATAATGAAAAGTTACACTACAAAACTCGCCATTATTTTGAGCCTGCTCTTCGCCTTTTCCGCAAACGCTCAAACATTGAAAGTTATGACGTATAACATCCGGCTGGATGTGGCGGTCGACGGCGAAAATGACTGGAATCATCGGCAAGATTTTTTCACGTCGCAGATAAAGTTTTACGCACCTGACATTTGGGGCGTGCAGGAAGCAATGCCCAATCAAGTGAATGATCTGGACAAACTGCTTCCCGATTATTCGCACATTGGTATTGGCAGAGACGGCGTTGCACAAGGCGAGGCTTCGGCGATTTTCTTTAAGAAAGGCCGGTTCAATGTTACTAATGAACAAACATTTTGGCTTTCCGAAACGCCGGACAGAATTTCAAAAGGCTGGGATGCTTCGTATGTCCGCATTTGCACATTTGGATTGTTCAAGGACAAACAAACGAAGAAGACTTTTTGGGTTTTCAA
>DLHV01000057.1:28993-31508 GCA_002483395.1 Chloracidobacterium sp. UBA7659
GGACCAAGCGGAAGTTTTAACGGATTCAAATATCACGAGCCAGTAACACGTTTGATTGATTACATTTTTATTGATAAATCGGGAAGATTTAAGGTCAAGAAGTACGCAATTTTGAGCGATTCTATCAACATGAGGTTTCCCTCGGATCATTTTCCGGTGTTTGTGGAGTTGGCATTTATTAAATGGTAATGATTCGTACTAAATTTTTCAAAGTCGCTTTGGTGTCCATAATTTTACTTTCAAACGTCTTAGCAAATGCACAAACACGTTCGAAATTCGTCTCGACGAAAGGCAAGAATTTCATTGCGCCCGACGGGAAAATTCTTGCCCTGAAAGGCATTGGTCTTGGAAATTGGCTTTTGCCGGAAGGCTATATGTTTGAATTTAAGAAGGCCGACTCGCCGCTTCAGATTTACGAAATGACGAATCAATTGATTGGTGAAAGCGAATCACGGAAATTCTGGAAATCGTTTCGACAATTACATTACTCGCGAAGACATCAAATTCATAAAGAAATCTGGTTTCAATTCCGTTCGAGTTCCTTTTAACTATCGCCTATTTTCGTCGGAAGCCGATCCGCAAAGATTGGAAGGCGTTGGTTATGAATTACTGGAACGAGTTGTGAATTGGTGTAAGAAAGAAGGCTTGTACGTAATTCTTGATATGCACGCGGCTCCGGGCGGTCAAACCGGCGACAATATTGACGACAGTTTCGGTTATCCGTTTCTTTTTGAAAACGCGGAAGATCAGGAATTGACCGCTAAAATCTGGGGCAAACTTGCCACGCGATACCGAAATGAGCCGACTATTCTCGGTTATGACCTATTGAATGAACCAATCGCTCATTATTTCGACATAGATTACTTCAACCCAAAACTCGAACCGCTTTACAAAAAGATCACGGCTGAGATCAGAAAAACAGATAAGAATCACATCATTATTCTTGGCGGCGCTCAGTGGAACAGCAATTTTCACATTTTCGGTGAGCCATTCGACAAAAAACTCGCTTACACTTTTCACATTTACGGGAATAAAGTCGAGCAAAAAGCGGTTCAGCAATTCGTCGAGTTCCGAGATAAATACAACGTCTCAATGTGGTTGGGCGAATCGGGAGAAAATACCGATGAATGGATAAAAACGTTCAAAGATTTGCTTGAAGAAAATCAGATCGGCTGGTGTTTTTGGACATATAAACGATTAAACACTACTCGAACGATTGCCTCGATTAAACGGCCCGCAGATTGGGATGCGATCGTTAACTTTAGCGGAAGTCCGCGGACAGGTTTTGACGAAATCCGAAAGGCTCGACCGCCAAAAGAGAAAATCGAAAAATCACTCAGAGATTATCTTGAAAATGTAAAATTTAATAACTGTCAGGTCAACGACGGGTATCTAATGGCTCTGGGAATTAAATAGAATAATATGAACAAAATAAAATTCTTAACAACCGTAATTGCAATGCTGCTGATGGCATCGTTTGCAAGTGCTCAATCGAATAACAAGTCTTTGGCTGCAAGCGAAGCCACACTCAAGGAACTGAAAACATCGTGGCAATTGTGGAACGACGATTGGGCAAAGCTTGAATCACATTACGCGGACGCTATCGTGAGCGAAGAACCGGGATCGGGATCTCCGCCATGGCGGGGCAAGGCCGCGGTGATGGGGCATGTCAAGCTCTTCAAGTATGTCTTCCCCGATGCAAAGGGCCAATTGCAGTTGATACTTGTAAACGGCAAACGGGCGGCCAGCATCGTGCTTGTGACCGGCACCCACGAAGGCGCGATGAAACAACCCGGCGGCGAGATTGCACCCACCCACAAGCCGCTCTCCGTTCCGGTCATTCACCTGGTTGAGCGAACGGATTCCAACCTGTGGATATCGGAGTTGATCTTCCTCGATCACGCTTCGTTGTGGGGCCAGTTGGGATTATACCCCGGCCCGCACCGTGCCGGTACTAAAACGGATCCGGCAGACGCGTTGGTCGTAGTGGCCAGGGACGATGCGACCGAGAAAAAGAATGAAATCGCATACAAAAAGCGCATCGACAACTTTAATACCAGGGACACGCAGGCATTGGCCAAAGGGATGGCCGACGACCTTATCTGGAGAGAACTCGCCCTGCCCGAAGACATGAATAAGGCGACAACAATTGCGGCCTTCAAAGAATTCTGGAAAAGCTTTTCAGATGTTAAACTTACAACCACTTCACAATGGGCGGCCGGTGACTATGTGGTGGCGGTTGGCGTGGTCGAGGGCACCAATGACGGCGACCTCACAATGATGAATTTGAAGGCAACCAATAAACGTCTGTCGCTGCCCTATGCCGAGATCTCGAAGTTTAAGAATGGAAAGCTGGTTGCCAACTGGTTGTTTTATGACGGGCTCGGCTTTACCTCGCAATTGGGGCTGAGCGGTAAGTAACTTTGGGATCAAAGCCTTATCACGATCGAGTTCGGCCTAAACTACGAATGCCTTGTCGCCGTGCTGAACTACGACGGCACCATCACCGACGGCG
>DLHV01000057.1:31591-39202 GCA_002483395.1 Chloracidobacterium sp. UBA7659
TGATGGCGGTGTAAGTTTGTCGTCCGGTTTTGCGTCGAGTGAAGTGTGGTTTAAACATTCCGGCTATAACGGCGTGCCGGTCGCTGCGAACAATAGCTTCACGCAGATAGAAGGGAATTTGCATTTCCGAAATTGAGTAATTATGTAAAGGCGTAGAATTGTGAAGTGCGTTGATGCAGTACGGTCATAATTCCCGTTATCAATAACATGCCTCATTATCGCGAACTGCTTCCATCGCCTGACACCGCTCATCTAGTTTTCCTTTACTGGGAATTTGCCAATCATCCTGACGGTGACGATTTTTTTCATGAAGCCATGCCCGATGGCACTGTATCGATAATCTACAATAGGAACAATCGTTCAGGTTGTCAGCGTTTAATCGTCGCAGGCATTCGTACCGAGGCGGCCAAATATCCCATCCTTGCTGGCGATGTTTATTTGGGTATGCGGATCGCGCCAGCAGCCTGTTCGACCGTATTGCGGTGCGATCCGAAAGCCTTTGAGATGGAGAATTTTCTTAAAAAGGGTGCCTTTGAGTTTCTCAAAAGCGGGATGATCGATGCGTTTGCCAAATGTCGGAATTTGGAAGACGCTTCCGAAGTGTTCGACGGAAAGTTGAAAAGCCTCGGGATTCTACCGTCTCAGCTCGACGATATGGTAGCTCAGTCAGTCTCAATGATCGAGGAATCCGGCGGGGCTGTGAGAATATCAAAGATCGCCGATGCTCTCGGCGTCAGCGTCCGCCATCTTCAGCGCCGTTTTCGCGAATGTTCTGGAATTACGCCAAAACAATATGCACGGATCAGGCGGCTGTACCGAACAGCCACGGTTCTGACGGACAACGATAGTGTGAATTTGGCCGATCTCGCTGCGAACATGGGATTTGCCGATCAAGCCCATATGTCCCGGGAACTTGCCACGCTGACTGGTCGCCCACCTCATTCCTTTGCAAAACAGGTCCGAACCATCTTCCATGGCGATCTCGCGAAATAATCGGAGGAATGTCGCTTTTTTTCAATACAATCGGTTTCAGGATTGACATGATATTAATTACGAGAGGATTTTCTGTAGGAGACGATCATGAAATACAAGAGATCAACCAATAAATGTGTACTAGCGCTGTGCCTATTCGTCATTACAATTATCGGCCATAGTTCCCTCCACGCGCAGGCCGATTCATCAACAAAACTCGACGAAGCAGTGCTGCGGAACCTCAAAGAGATCGAATGGCCGAAGGCGTATCGCGAACAGGACACAAAACTTCTCGATCGCATTCTCGCTGACGAGTTTCAGATGGTGCGCGATGACGGCAACTGGTCGAACAAACAAAAGGAGCTGGAATTTATAAAGGCAAATAAGCCTTCCTACGATTCGTTTCGTTTTGAGATCAAACGGCTTGAAGTTTTTGAAAATGGTACGGCCGTCGTCGCAGGAACGGGGCATATTAGGGGGAAAGACAAAGACGGCGAATATAAGGTCGAGTATCAGTCAAGCAACATCTTGATAAAGCGCGATTCCGTGTGGAAAGCGATCTCGTCACATGTTTCGGGCGTGAAAAAAACCGCAGTTGCGTCGGTGAGCAAAGAAACAAAAGAGGAGTCAGACGCGAAACGACTGGCCGAAATGAAGAAGCTCGATTTTCTTGTAGGGACGTGGAAAGGCACAGGCTGGGTCATGACCCAGAGTGGACGGCAGACATCGAGTATCACAGAGACGTTTCAATACAAAATGGGCGGGCAACTTGCCGTTGTCGAAGGTTCCGGCTTAACGAAAGATGAAAAAACCGGAGTCGAAAGGCCTACGCATCAGGCATTCGGTATTTTCTCGTACGACAAGGCTTCGGGAAAGATCAAGTTTCGCTATTACAAAGCCGAAACGGGCGAAGAAGGCGAGACTATTATCGAACCCGTGAACAAGTCCATAGCGTGGGGCTTCGATATCGCCGAAACTGGCTCAAAAGTAAAATTTATCCAGCAGGTCAACGATAAAGGGAAATGGATGGAAACCGGCGAATTCTCACGCGACGGAGGCAAAACCTGGATCAAATTCATGGAAACCGAACTAAGCAAAGTTCCCGAACCCCTTTTGGGCACAAAAAGGACAACCTCGAATTCCAACCTCAGATACTTCGTCTTCCAATATGCACCCGGACCAGCATGGTTAAAGAACAAACCCGCATCCGAGCAACCTTTGAATGGACATTTCGATTACATGAAAAAACTAAAGGCCGAAAAGCTACTGCTATTGGGAGGGCCTTTTGAGGATGACAGCGGAGCAATGGGGATGATACAAACCTTCTCTTTGGAGGAAGCACGGGGAATAATTGAGAAGGACCCGGCAGTAAAAGAGAGACTGGTGTTGGCTGAAGTGCGACCTTGGCAAGCAGCCGTTGCGGGTTGTGTAGAAACGAAAAAACGGTAAGCGCTCCGATGCATTCCGGTGCCAACGGTTTCCGTAGATTCTAAAAAATTAAGAGGCCATGAAACGACCACTATTTATTATTCTGACAATTATTTTTTTTGCAGCTTTGCTCAAAGGTCAAAACTCCGAAAGCAAACAGGATACGCATAAGCAAATTTTCGACCATCACGTCCATCTGATGAGTCCGCGAATGATCAAGCTTTTCAAAGATGTTAGGATTCCATTCTCAAAACCGGATGCGGATTATTCGGATGTACAGGCCGTTGTGACACGTCTTGGAACGAACCGTTTCAATCTTGTTTCGATGGCATATTTGTACGGTCATCCGGAATTTGGAAAAGTCGAAAATGAATACGAAGCCGTTAAAGCCGAAAATGATTATCTGGTTGATGCGAAAAAGAAATCGCCGAAGAATATTAAGGCATTTTGCGGGGTTAATCCGTTGAAAGACTATGCTTTACAGGAAGTGGAAAGATGTCATGAAAGGCTAAAAACCGATGGTATCAAACTTCATTTTAACGCTTCGCAGATTTATCTGACCGTCCCAGCGCACCTTAAAAAAGTGAAGCCGATTTTCGAATACGCCGCCAAAAAGAAAATCCCGATCTTGTTGCATTTTGATAACTTACACCCTAAATTCGGCGAGCCCGACGTAAAGCTCCTCGTTGACGAGATTCTGGCTAAAATTGATGGTTTGTATCTCCAGATAGCTCATTTCGGGACATCCGGGGGATTTAATCACAGGACCAAAGCAGTGATTGACGCTTTCATCCCGCAATTGGAAACAAATCCGTCGATCAGAAAGCACCGGATCATGTTCGATATTTCGGCAATCGCTCTTGATAAGGAAAGCGAGGGGTTGAGCAAGTTGACCGATGAACAATTTTCGGAACTTGCAGCCTATATACGTAAACTCGGCACTGAACGAATAGTGTTCGGCACCGACTATCCGTTGTATTCTGCTGACGAATATATCGCTATTCTTAAGAATCGCGTAAAACTAACCGACTCCGAGATTAGAATCTTGACCCAGGATGTGTCTGATCGAAGAATCCGGCGGTAAGGTGAAAGTAACGGATATCTGCGCCAATTTCAATGATGCTTTTACGCATTTGTCGGTTAAAGGAGAAACACAATGGCTGAGACAGGGCACGCAAGGAATGTTGAGCGATTTGCGCAGATGATTTCGTTTGTGCAGGGGTATGGCGCGGATTATGCGCCCAGCAATGCGGCGATTGGGGTGGCGGGTTTGCAGGCGAAGTTGGCGGCGGCTAATTCGGGGATTGATGGGGTGACTTCGGCTCTGGCTCCGTGGAAGGTTGTGGTGAATGACAGGCAGAATGCGTTTGAGGGCATACGACGGCTGACGACGCGGGTTGTGAATAGTTTTGACGCTTCGGGAGCGCCGAAGAATGCGGTTGACGATGCGAAAACATTCAAGCGAAAGANNACGGCGCGCGAGCCGTAACGCTGCCCGTTGACGACCCGAACACGCCCGAAGATGAGAGCAAGGGAAACTCGGTTTCGCAGCAGAGTTACACGCAGCTTGTCGAGCATCTGGACAACCTAATCGAACTCCTCGACAGCACCGGAACCTACGCTCCGAACGAGACGGAATTGCAGATCGCGACGCTCAACACCTATTCCACTTCGCTAAAGGGAGCGAACACAGCCGTAATGAACGCCGCCACGCCGCTCAGCAATTCGCGTATTTCGCGTGACGAAGCGATGTATGCCGACGACTCCGGCCTCGTTGACCTTGCCGGGCTTGTCAAAAAATACGTCAAATCTCTCTACGGAGCCGATTCGCCCCAATTCCAGCAGATCAGCGGTTTAGAATTCACGCGTCCGAGATAAGTTATTGAAAAGCAGAGTTTTGTTCCTGTTCCGCGCCTTTCCGTAATCCGAAAGCGCTTCGCTGAAATCGCAAAGCGCCGATCGGAACGCGAAAGCGCTCGGCTGAAATCTCGAAGCGCCAGTGTGAAAAGCCAAAGCGCTCGTCTGAAATCTCAAAGCGCTTCCTTATTTTGTCGTGCGGACTTGCCGAGACGCCGACGCAGAACACCGTAAGGCCTACCCTATCTTCCATTTTCACGCCGAAAACACTATTATATTGAAAACGACCAACGCATTATCGACCTCGGCTTTACTTCGCAATTGGGGCTGGGCGGTAAATAACTCAACTGTCAGAGCAAGCCTTTATTAGTACAAAGGATCATTATGAAAAAGATAAATTTTGAATCACTGGGATACACCGTCAGCGTGATCGGTTTGGCGGTGATATTGTTGTGGATCGGTATTTTCAAGTTCACGCCGACCGAGGCGAAAGCGATCGAGCCGCTCGTCGCAAACAGTTTTTTAATGAACTGGTTGTATAAAATTTTAAGCGTGCAGGGCGTTTCAAACCTTATCGGCAGCGTTGAAATTATCACGGCTGTTTGTCTGCTGCTTCATTTTTACGTCAAAAAAGCCGGAATAGTCGGCGGCATCTTGTCGGTGCTGACCTTTCTTGCCACGCTCAGTTTTTTGTTCACCACGCCCGGCGTATTCAAAACCGCCGATGGAGTGCCTATAACCGAATTCTTTATTTTGAAAGATGTAATGGCTCTTGGTATTTCACTAATGGTACTGGGTCGGAGTTTGCCTGATTCGAATACCTAAAAGGAAATTGACGATCCGCGAAATTCTCCTATCGGTTGACGATTTCTATATTTAACGGATTCGACAAACTGCCGTCCGGGTTTTTGACTTGAACGGTTAATGTTTGTGCCGCAGGAACCCGCATCGTAAAAGCCGAATAAACCGTTAGCTCGCCATTTGTCGAAAGTGTCGCTCCTTTTTCGATGCCGTTGATGACAATCTTCGAGTTCGGCTGAAAGTTCGAACCGTTCAAAACGATGCGGTAAAGTTTTCCTAAATCGCCCGCATACAGATTATTCATTAGTTGTACTTTGCGATAAATCTGGATGCCGTTCAAAATCGTTCCACCCGCATTAACGGCAACCGTGACGGTGGCTGTTGAGCTGGCACCCTTCCCATCGCTGACGGTGTAGGTGAACGTGTCCGTGCCAAAGAAGTTGGCGTTTGGCTGATATGTCAACCCGCTGCCGTTGCCGGTGATGACCACGCTTCCGTTGGCGGCTTGCGTGACGCCAGTAATCGTGAATGACACGGTCGCTCCGGGTGGAATAAGTTCATTGCCGAGCACGTTGATCGCGGTCGCTCCGCTGTCCTCGTTCACGGTCGCGGAGTCGGGTTTCGCGAAGTTGCCGACGAGGAACTCGTTCCAAAGCAACAGGTCGTCGTCGAACGGTTGCACCAGGTCGCCGTACACTCCGTTGCCGAGATAGACGCGATTCGTAGGGGCGGGCGCGTTGTCGATGTCGGCGACGTAGATCTCGAAGTAGCGCGTGCCGAATGTGTTGTAGCCGTGGACGATGCCCGTCACCGGCGTGCCGCTGGCGACGTTGAGTTTTCGCTCTTCGGTGGGTGGACCGCCCTGTCCGAATGGCTGTGTCCACGAGGTCAGGGCCTGAAACAGCGTGTAACCATCGCCGCCGGCCGTCAGATTTAGAAATGTCGTCCCCTGGCCGGTCGTGGCGCCGGGAAATACGTCGCTGAGGTTCTCCTGAAAATACCCCTCGGACGGCAGGCCGGTGCCGTTGAAGTTCGCTCGGAAGGCGTCGATCAATGCCGTACGCAGGCTCGCGACCGAGACATTGCCGAAGTACGCGATGAAGCCAAATTGATTCGGGAATGCATTTCGCGCGTCGGTAACCGAGTCGATGATGCCGTTGATCAGCGTATTCTGGTTGTTACCGGCCAGCGACAGCAGAGTCGTGAATTCCTGTTGTCCCATTTCACGAATCCCGCGCGGTACGCCGACCGCCCCGGCATTCATGATGGTCAAGGCGGGATGATCTGCAAGACGTGTCGTGTCGTTGGGGTCTGGCGTCGTGGTGTTCGGTACCTGGTGGTTGGCCATCGCCTGATAGAACTCGGCGTATTCCTGTTGCGCGAACGGATCCCACGGGACGGGCTGTGTACGGCCGTCGGAATCGACCCACGTCGTCGCCGCGCCGCTGACGACGTACTGCGGCAGGGCGCCCATGAGCACTTCAAGATTCAACTGCTGCCCAGCCGGAAGACTGTTCAGCGTGCTAGTGATCTGATCGAATTCGAATTGATTGTTTCCAGTCCACAACTCGGTCGCCTCGGCTCGCAACGTGAAGCCGCCGACGTAGTCCACGTCTCGGATGTTGCCCCAGGGCACCGGCGAATTATTCGATCCAAGCACGAAAACCCCGGCTGGGACGTTGGTCACGGCGCTGACGGAGGTATTGGCGTCGACGGTGAGCGGGAACGTGTCGCTGGCGCTGGCTGAACCGTCACTTGCCTCCGGCAGCTTTGGAAGGCACGTACGGATATAAGTGCGGTTCAAATCGCCGACCTCCATCGTTTTCGCGACAGTATTTTGCTGTGACGCGAACTGCGACCCGACCAAAGCTGCACATATTATCAGGATACTTTTTAAGAGTTTATTCATAGAATCACGCCAAACGGCTGTAATCAAAAGACGCTTTCGTTTCGCGCAAAGTTTATTTATTTTGATCGTTTTCAAAGCCAATCGCACGCCCGGACTTACAACAGAAGATTCTAATTATTTCGACTAATCCCATCTAGCGGGCGTCAAAGAAGCACTGAGCGTAGCGTGGACTTTGATTTTTGGATGGGAACACAAGGGATGAAAAAACTTCTGTCGCGGTACTTAGACAAGAGGACCGCTCTTATTTTGCTATTTTTTGTGATCTCGGTGATCGTGTTGACGCAGACCGCGGCGGCCCAAACCTACACGACGTTTGCTAATTTATCTTATGTTGCGGACGGCAACGTCGCTCATAAACTCGATCTATACATACCTGACGGTGCGACCGGCCCTATTCCGCTGATCGTCTGGATTCACGGGGGCGGCTGGCAGAGCGGTGATAAGGCTCTTAGTCCAAACGGCCAACAATTGCGTTATGCCAGAAACGGTTATGCGGTTGCGAGTCTCAACTATCGTTTGAGCGGCGAAGCCATCTTTCCGGCGCAGATCTATGACTGCAAAGCCGCTATCCGCTGGCTGCGGGCAAACGCCGCGACATATAACCTCGACACGACGCGGTTCGGCGTCTGGGGAAGCTCGGCGGG
>DLHV01000057.1:39209-53784 GCA_002483395.1 Chloracidobacterium sp. UBA7659
GGAAGGAACCGTCGGCGGCAATACGCAGTATTCGAGCCGAGTGCAAGCAACAGTCGATTGGTACGGCCCGACAAATCTCCTTCTGATGGATACGCAGCTAAAGGCCCAGCCCGGCTGCGGCAACGGCAATCACGATGCAGCCGATTCACCAGAGTCTTTGTTTATTGGCTGTCCGATCCAAACTTGTCCGGCAGCCGTCCATCGGGCAAATCCGATGACATACCTGACAACTAACGATCCTCCGTTCTTTATCGAGCATGGAACCGCTGACTGCACCGTACCAACCGGACAAAGCCAGATTTTTCAAGATCTGATGCAAGCCGGCGGACATGATTCGGTTTTTTCAACGATACCAACAGCGGGACATGGCGGACCTTTGTTTGTAACCGAATCCAATCTGCTTTTGGTTGATGCGTTTTGGAACTCAAAACTACGGCAATCGATCAATCCGCTTGTAAATTCGATCAGGATATTCCGAAAGGCTTCGGAAACCACCTATTTTCGTGCAGGCTCTTTGGCCATAATTTATCGCATTAAGATTTTGGGCCTAAACTTCCAAAGTACTTCAAGGGCTCTGATTAACGGTTTCGAACGTGGTGTTTCATTCACAAACAGCGATGAGGTTGTTGTCAATCATTTGATTGGACGAATTCCACCGTCCGGCGAGATCACGATTCAAACAAAAAATGCCGACGGACGGTTTTCAAACATCATCAGAGTCGCGGTTCGACCGGAATAGGATGTTAAAGAATTAGCGTTCCGACTGCAAAGTAGCTTTTCCGCCGAAAGTTCTATAAATAAGGACGAAATCGGTAAGCGTAATCGTGATTCCGATCGACTACCATATTAATCCGATTTGAAGTTCATAATGCCCCGCTGAGGCGTTGTAAATTGTCAGATTGACTTGCTCGCCCGTGTTTGTGCGAAGCACGTTTGGATAATCGCTGAAAACTGCTCCGACCGATATCCCAACCAAATGAATAATTTGTGGAATTCCTCAAAACTGTCGGGGAATTCTAATTTCGAGCGGTTTTTGCTTTAGCAAATCGATTTGTTGCCACGAAAAGAAATTCGTATTACACTTTTTCTACGTTCTTTTTTTTCGTTGAAAGAGTGTGGCTGCGAAACAGCTCTGGACAGAGATTACAGTAGTAATTTTGCCTTTGAGATTCACGTTCTATGTATAAACAAATCGGTATCCTGACTGGCGGCGGCGATGCCCCGGGATTAAACGCTGTAATTCGAGCTGTAGTACGAACGGCGATCGGCGAATATGGAATGAGTTGTGTCGGCATCGAGGACAGCTTTGAGGGTGTTCTGAGTGAGACGCATACGGTAAAACTGACGACCAAAAGCGTCAGCGGTATTCTCCCCCGGGGAGGCACGATCCTAGGGACCCGTAACCGGAATAGTTTCGCCAAGATTGTTAATGGCCGTGCCTGCTTTCCCGAAATGCCGATCAGCGAGGCGCTTGCGAACCTCGATATCCTGGGGATCGAAGCGCTGATTGTACTAGGGGGCGAGGGCACGCTTGGAATTGCCGAGCAGTTTCACAAAGCCGGGTTTCCGGTGATCGGGGTTCCTAAGACGATCGACAACGATCTCGCTGCAACCGAACTGACATTCGGATTTATGACCGCCATCGACATCGCCACAGAAGCATTGGATCGTCTACACACAACGGCGGCCTCCCATGACAGAGTAATGATCTTGGAAGTGATGGGGCGAAACACGGGTTGGATCGCCCTTCACTCGGGCCTGGCCGGAAGCGCTGACCTGATCTTGATTCCGGAAATCCCGTTTTCCTTCGAGTCAATTCTTCGAAAGGTACAGGAACGAGAAGATTCAGGCTCTCGATTTACAAATATCGTTGTTGCCGAGGGGGCCGTCGAGGTCGGGAAATCAGAGGTTTATCAAGATTTGGGAACCAGGCGATTAGGCGGTGTAGGTGAATATTTACGTCGGGAAATTGAAACGAGGACTGGCAAGGAATCGCGCTGCGTAGTGCTCGGACACCTCCAGCGGGGCGGCAGTCCGAATGCATTCGACCGAATGTTGGGTACAAATTTCGGTGCATGTGCCGTTCGTGCTCTAGCAAGCGGCGAAACTGGTAAGATGGTGGCCCTGCAGGCTGGAACAATCGTAACCGTGCCTCTATCCGAGGCTTGCACGAACATAAAAACTGTACCGATCGACGCGCAGCTTGTACGAACGGCTCGCGACATCGGTATTTCATTTGCTGCCCCGAACGAATCGGCGGTGAGCGGTCCAGACATTTCCCGAAGACAAACCATGGCTTCTGTCTAATTCTCATCCAAATCGCGAACGCCCGCGAACCCGCCGTCAAAAAACTGCCGGGCCTTCAACATCGCCGCCGGAACTGCCGTGATGTGGTTCAAACTCGAATCGCGAATGATCGCCCGCCTAAGTGTACCTGCTCCGACGCCGAGCCGCCTCATCGTTTGAAACGCAACCTGAGTATTTTTCGGCGTGACAATCGTGTCCCCATCCAGGTTTATCAAAAGCATTTTGCTTCGCGGCGCCCAGTCGTAGCAGTCGTTGTCCTTCAATAACTTAACCGCCGGGTTGCGGGTGTCCGTAGTTTCGATTGCACGTTTGAATGAGGGCGTAACTACATTAAAGATATTGTTTTTTGATCGCATCAAGAGGGCAGTGACGCCGATCCTCTTAATTATGTCTTCGTCTTTGGTCTTTCCACCGTACGCATTGTTGATCGTAAACGCCATCGATGGTTTAAAATAATCCGTGATCTTAACGCCTTTATTCTTGTGCAGAAAATAAACGAGGTCGCCAAGTAAATAAGTGCGTACAACAAAACCAGCCTGATCCGTCGGATGTTCAAGCATAAATTCCCGCGTTGCACCGGACAGGTCGTACGGTCCAGACGCCGGAGCGGCGGCCGTTACTCGGTAAGCCGAATCGTTTGAGCGTTCAAACTCACGGACTTGTGCCATCGCAACGCCGCCACCTTCGGAGTATCCGGTAATATATAGCGCGTTGCCGATGTCGAGATTGTTCGTGCGTCCAACAGCGCGCGCGGGTTTAATAAGGTCCATTCCCGCGTAGCTGTTTACCACGCTCGCCGGATACGGATGCCCGCCGGTGTGATCGCCTTGGCCGATATAGTCCGGCATAGCGATCGCATATCCGCCGGAAGCAAAGGCGAGAATTGCTGTTTCGGGTTCGGTTCCTTTACCGCTTCCATTGAATCGCGACGGCATGTGGCCGTTGTAAACCGTCGTGCCGTGATTGAAGACAACAAGTCCGTTCGGAGCGCCATTTGATGGGATGACGACCAGCCCGGACAAAACTGCGTTTCTTCCATTGGCGTCACGCGAACGGTACGTGACCTTATATAAATTCAAAGAATCTCGAAGGTGTTCAGGAGCTGACGAAGCATAAACTTCGTTCATCCTTTGGTTGAATTGAGCCGCAGTAATCGTTGCGGTGCGCTGCGAACTGACGAGGCCTTCCGCACCGACGGGCAATTTATTATTCTGTGTCGATCCTGATTGCGGAAAAATCGCAAACAATGTCAGGAACAAAATCGCCGCGAAACGGTTAAAGGATTTTTGATTTGAAAACATAATGTTAGTCCTCTTATTTTCTAACGAGAATCGACAATTAGATATTCCTAAGGTCGGCACGAAAGTCCCTTCGGTAGGGGAGCCAACAATCGCAATGGCTCCCTCACCGAACACCCAAGAAGCATCGGTTCCACACCGGCTGTTAGCCTATCTCGGCTGCGGTCCTGGATTGACCTTGATCGAACGGATTCTGCCATACCACCAATCGCCCGGCTGCGGAGCCCAATCGGAAGTCACGATATAAGATTTGCCGCCGAAATTTTTCTTCTCGTAAACCATTTATCGGCCTGCCCTGAGGAACGCGGATAGATCGAATGTGATGAGGGCTTCCATCCCAGTCTCGCAATTCCGCCCAATCCTTTACGATCGCCATTGCTGGACCGTTAAAGTTTACCTGCGCATAGATCACCGGATCGCCGTGTGTGGGCGGGGTAACGTTGGTCCTTTCAGCACGGATCGAACGTACCCGGCCATTCCAATACGCTCCAGATTCCCACGAAATGCTTGAGGTGATCGTGGTCTCAGTCCCGCGATAATTCCGTTCCGTGTAAAGAGTCAGTTTCCAGCCGGCAGGTACGCGGATGGACCGGATACGATGCGGCGATCCTTCCCAGTCGGAGTGTCCTGCGAATCCCCTTTCAATTGCTTCGGCAGGTCCGCTGTAATTTGCCTGAGCATAGATCACCGGAAAATCACCTGAACTAGGCGGCTGGATCTGTGCGCGTTCCACCCGGATCGAGCGAATTTTCGTTGTCCACCATGCGCCCGATCCTGGATCCCAATCTTCCGTGATCATTGTTTCAGTGCCTTTAAAGTTTTTTTCGGCATACATGCGCACCTTGAAGCCGGATGGCACCCTTATCGACTTGATCCTACGTTCAAAAATCAGTCCGCTAAGCGATCCGCCACTCCAATTTCCCGAGAGTGGCATATTGACACCCGTAAAATTCGCACCGGTGTAAATAACAACTTGGCCAGATTGCGCAAACGTGCTTATGGCCAACAGCACGAAGCAAAAAATAGTGAGTAAAACTTTTGATACTAGTTTCATACGATCCTCCATTAAAATCCACCCGAAGTGAGAGGGTCTAATCAAACGGGACAGAAAACTCTCTATGATGGAGAGTATGAAAAGATACGACGCGGAATTCAAGAAAGAGGTGATCAAGCGGTATATGGCGGGGGAGTCGATCGCGGCGATCTCGCGGGAGACTGGTGTCAACGAGCAGACGCTGCATAAGTGGAAGAGCGAGTTGGTGCGGACAGACGAAGGTGAAGTAGACAAGGAGAAGCTGGCGATGCGGAAGCGGATTCGCGAGCTGCAGATGGAGAATGAGATTCTAAAAAAAGCCGCGCTGATTTTCGGAAGGGACGGGTAAGGCGGTTTGAGTTCATTGAAAAGGAGAAAGGCGGGTATCCGTTGAGGCTTTTGACGAAGGCGATGAAGGTAAGCCGATCGGCATATTACGCGTGGGCGGTGCGAGCCGCGAAGCCCGATCTAAAAGAGGCTAAGGTTGTGACGGTGGTAAAAGAGATGTTTTACCGATCCCGGAGGACGTATGGATCGAAGCGTTTGTCGGACGAACTGAAGTCGGGCGGCCTCTCGATCGGGCGATTTCTGACGAGGCGTGTGATGCGCGAAGAAGGGCTTGTAGCTAAAGGGCCGAAGCGTTTTAAGCCGCGGACGACCGATTCGCGGCACAACAAAACGCCCTCTCCGAACCTGCTGAAAGAGACGGAAAACAAGGCGTTTGGGCCGGGTGAAGCGATCGTCGGCGACATCACATATCTGCCGATGATCGGCGGCCGGTTCTGCTATCTGGCGATGTTCCAGGACGTGCGGACGAAGCGGATCGTCGGCTGGGCGATTGGCCAGAGGATGACGGCCGAACTGGTCTGCGAGGCACTCAGGATGGCACTCAGGCGCGGGTTTGTGAAACGCGGGGGCATCATCCACACGGACCGCGGCAGCCAGTATGCGTCAAATGAGTTTCGCAGACTGATCGCTCGATGCAGGCTCAGGCAGTCGATGTCCGGCAAGGGCAACTGCTACGACAACGCCCAGGCCGAAAGCTTCTTCTCACGGTTCAAGACCGAACTCGATGTGCGAATTTTCAGCTCGGTCGAAGAAGCCCGAAGCGTGGCTTTCGATTATATCGACTGCTACTACAACAGGATCAGACGGCACTCCACGCTCGGGGCCACCATCCCCGACTTCGAGCGACGCCTGAAAACCGGCCGTGGAAATATGGAAAAGCCCAAAACCGCTTTCCCACATTCCCACAGCCACTGCTACTGAATCTAAACTAAAAGGAGAAAGAGAGATTTTTGTCCAGGTTTACTTGACCCCTTCATTCCGGCTTTAATTGAATCAAGTAGAGGTTGCCCCATGTAATATGCGTTGACTCTTCCTTCAATTTGCACAGGCATCATTTCAAGATCTAACCCATTCTTTGCCGCTTCCATGGTATTGTGAGTAGCTCCCCAATCGGACATCACGAATCCGCGAAAACCCCATTCACCTTTTAAAATGTCCTGAATGAGGTACGAATTTTGAGCGGCGTACGTCCCTCGAAATTTGTTATAGGCACCCATTACGCTGAGGACTTTGCCTTCTTTAACAGCAGTTTCAAACGCAGGCAGGTAAATCTCGCGCAAGGCTCGTTCTGATGCTTCTACATCTACGGCTCCCTGGTTCAGGCACTGGTTGTTCAGTGCGAAATGCTTGGCACACACCGCGATACCTTTTGATTGTGCAGTTTTGATAAAATTCAGGACCATGTGGCCGGTGAGAAAAGGATCTTCGCTGAGATACTCCCAGTTTCTTCCGTTAAGCGGGGTGCGAATGATGTTCATACCCGGGGCAAGCATAATATTTTTGCCTCTTATTACCGCCTCTTCGCCATAGGCGATCCCGAATTCCGCTGCAAGTTCCGTATTCCATGTTGCAGCCAGAGATGTAAGAGCCGGGAAATAAGCCGATGAATCGTTTGTCCAATTAGCCGAATCCCAGCTGTTGGGGCTCATTTCTTCCCTTACGCCGCTGGGGCCGTCGGAAAGATGCAGCCCGGGAATGCCCAGGCGCGGAACACCCGCCGTTGTAAAATACGTATTCCCGTGAATAAGCGATACCTTTTCTTCCAGCGTGAGTTGTGAGAATATTTTTTCAACTTTCTGGTCAATTGATTCCAGTATTAGCGGCAGCCATACTTTAATTTCCCCTGCCGTTTGGCTTGCATCGGCAAAAGGGACCAATACCAATTGCTTTTTTGTGGCCGGATTTTTTTTATCAATGATGTTTGCGGTGTAAGCTTGTTGGCCGATCCATTCTGGCCGCAATAAACCGGCATTATTTTTCGCCACCGGCTCTTCGATCAATAGTTTTTGATCAAATCCTAGTGGATAAGTTTTCAGAACATCCGTGTTAAGCGAACTGTCAAAAGCCAAAACCTGCGGTCCTCTTTGAAATGCGATCTGACCGGGATAACTCTTGCCGCCGGTAAGAATCTGAACAGGCATTTGAAATGATACCTTTATTTTTTCGCCAGATTTCCAACTACGGTCAATGATCAAATTTTGGTTGGATATACCCTGGTAAACTTTACCGCCGACGGTTGCCGTAAAAGAATCGGTCCATGACGGCACTCTTAATGCGATAGGGAATCGCGCAGATCGTGAAGTGGTCACCGTTACATCAGCATCGCCGTTCTCGGGAAACCTGCTTTCAACCTGTAAGGACAAATTTATATTTCTTTTGTCCGCCGTGGCTATATTCTCCTTGTAAGTTGCCGGCTCATACATCATCAGCGTTGGAACGTTTTTGATGTTGCCGAATGTAAAGTAAGGTATCATCGCAATACCCCTTGGTACACTCGACTGGCAGCAGGAAATATTGCAGGTAAAGGGCTTTTGATCCATCAGCGAGGTGTAATAACTGACACATCCTGTTCTAGGGTTTTCTGCAGCTAATAGATGATTGTAGATTGATTTTTCGATCTGCTCAGCATATTTTGATTCACCGGTAACGGCCAACAACTGTTGGTTTAATTGGATCCACGTTACAGTTACACAGCCTTCGCCCATGTTGTCTTTTTTTCCTGCGGGCAACATGTCATCATCCTGAAAATGTTCATGCGAGCTCGTCGTTCCCGTGATATACAACCTTTTGGAGACGATGTCCTCCCACGCGATCAAAACGGGCTGCAATAATTTTTTATCTCCGGTAACCCTGTATAATTTTACCAGCCCGACAACATTGGAAAGCATTTCATAGGCTTTGCCGTTGCCAACTTTAGTTACTTTTCCGGTTGCCAACAAAGAACTGACAATTTTAGGCCCATTGTCCTGTTCCCACGCGCCCAAAATGTAATAGCAAAAATCAAGATACTTTTTATCGCCGGTTGCCTTGTATAACTCGACCATCGGGTCCAGCACGCTTGTCGCAGCCATTCCAACATGTTCCCCGGCCAAAATAATATCCCGCTGGCCCGGTTTGTTACCGAATGTTTTACACAACAGATCGCCCATTTTCTTTGAGGCTTCTAATGCGGGCCGATAGCCGGTCGCATTGTAATAAGCAAGCAAACCATAAAGATTGTATTTATGGCTCCACACGTCCCAGCCTGTCCAGTATTCATCCGGTGAATAAGTTCCCAAATAGCCATCAGGCAATTGTGCATTCACCAACTGGTACATCATCCGATCCATTTGACTCTTAAGCTTCTCATTACCGGTGTTCTTCCAAACATTGGTAGCCGTTTCCAAGTACTTGCCAATATGCTCTCCTGCCCATGGATGATGTCCCGGTCTTGCCAAATAACCATCCAGCGTCCCTTCTTCATCAAGCTTTAACAAACGCTCGGCCAAATTTTGGTTCATTCGCACGCCGAGGTATCCACGCTGCTGCTGATTCTGAAATGGGATAGATGTAAATTCATCTTTAACTTTATTTTGAACGATCGGTTTCGGCTCGGCTCCAATTGGAATATTAATGTGCCTATCGGCCAAATAAAGCTGCTCATCACTTACAGATGCGGTGCCGTTGTTTTCTGAGATGCGATAGCCAACTCTGAAGATATTTCCATTTGTGGGTTGGTAATTAGAGAAAGCTACTTCCTGCTCAAATCCCTGAGCCGGTTGAATCGACACCTGCTTTGTCTCAGTAAATAATTCCCTGTTGTTTTTGTCGGCTATTCGGTATTTTATCGCTCCATCAAAAGAATCATTCCCTTTGTTTGTAAACGTAATTTTTGTGACGAACCCATTTTTATCAGTTTCAGAAATGGTATGTTGAACTGAAATGAAATCTGACCACTGTATGGCTCCGTATGAATATGGCCCCTCATACATACCAACCCCGCCGATATCCGGACTGAAAAGCCTGACGGCTATCACATTCTCTTTGTCCCATTTCACTTCGCTATCCGGTACAAAATAAACCCGCTGCGTATCCCACCGCGTTTCATAATCAGGCGGGAGCGAACCTGTCTGACCTATCAGTCTGCCGTTGAAAAATGTTTGATCGACGTCATCAATTTTACCAAGTTCTATTTTTATTCCTTTCCCATGCTGTGCCTGCGATTTCATGCTTGTGGGAATCACTATTTTGATCCGGAACCAGGCATATACATTTTCCTTAAGGCCGGTAACTACCAATCTTGCACCTAATTGCTTAGTGTCCCATCCAGCATCATCAAATGATCGACCTGCCCAGGCCATATCGTCACCCATCTTAAATTTACATTCTTTGGGCAGCGATACTGATTGTTGCGCCGGCGAAACACTCGCAATGACGAACAAAAGAAACAGGAGGGAGAAATACCGAAATACTGTNNAAAACAGATTCCATACTCATACTTTTGTTTCTAAGCGGATACTAATAATTTACAATTTTATACTTCACAGCTTTTGTGACCGTTTTCCATTCATCGGTCCTAAAAGGAACGGCGGGGAAGCCGTCCTTGTTGAATAGGTTACAAGCCGAAGCATCGCCGATCCAGCCGAAACGAACTGCCATTGGTGACGCGACCTTTTCGCTTAAAACTACTAATATATTGCCCTGAATTGCTGCATTTGCTTCGTAGAAGTTTTGGTCGCCACCGGCGATTTCAAAGCCTTTGACGTTGCCGTCTTTGTCGGTCGNNNTATTTCCGACAATTTTCATTGATTTGAAAGTCGGACCGGTATCAATCATGCGCCTTTTATAGGTTCGATTTAGTGCGGTCGCGGCGAGTCTTCTTCCAACCTCCTGTTTATTTGTCGGGTGAATGTCTTTTGGGTTTCCGATATCGGTCGTTACGACCATTCCTGTATTTGGAACATTTAAGGTCAACGTTTGAGCTTCGCGGTGTTCAGCCCAGTCACTGCCTTCATTGCTGTTACCGGCCGTTTTGAAGGTCGCAAGCTGCACAAAATAAAAGGGGAATTTCGGGTTAGCAGATCTACGGCGCCAATCATTTATCAGCAACGGAAATGCCTTTCGATATTGATAAGCTCTGCCCGCATTGCTCTCGCCCTGATACCAGATCGCGCCGCGAAACCCGTATTGAATGATCGGATCGATCATCGCGTTGTAAGCCAGCGAAGGAAATGAATTGACGCTCGTGCCGCTGTGTATGCTCTCGACCTGAAATTTCCAGGGCCCGGTCAACGAAACATTTTCACCGCCCAAATCCAGCTTCAAATCGGTCGCGTCGCCATAGATTCCACCGCCTCCGCCAGTATCCGTCACTTTGACAACGACCAGGTTTTCGCCTTCTTTCAAGACGCCGTTTGGAATCCGATACTTCCGCCGTGCGTCCCACTGATTCGTTTTGCCTACTTCGACACCATTGATGTAGGTAACGTCATTGTCGTCAATTTTTGCAAGATCGATTGACGCAGGATTTTTGCTTTGTTCAGAACTGAGGATAACGACCTTGCGCAGCCAGACGACGCCATCGAATTCACTTAAACTCTGGCTTTCCCACAAACCGGGCAAATTTAGGGTCGGCAAGCGCGAATCATCGAAATCCATTTTCATAAACGCATCGCTATTGAAATCGCTAACCTTAACGCGCTGCAATTTTTCAACTTGCTCGAGTTTCCCGTTTATTTTTTTTCGTCCCAGTTCGGCCAGATCCACCCTGGGGTAGTGCGAGATCATTTCCCTGAATTCATCACTCGATTCAAAACCTTCGCGGCTGATCCACGTTTCGATATTGGTGCCGCCCCATGATGCGTTTATCAAACCTATCGGGACTTTCAATTCACGATATAGATTACGNNTAGCCGATGCCGGTAAAATCTTTTGTGTTGGCCGGACTGCTTATCTGCCACGTTCCATCATCGAAATCGTTTTGTGGAATAGTATTGATGGTTTTGGAGATCTTTATGTGACGAATGAAAGGATTGTCCGCGGCGGCAAGCTCTTGTTCGGCGTTGATAGATTGCCCGACCGTCCATTCCATATTCGACTGCCCGGTGCAAAGCCAAACCTCGCCGACCAAGACATTCTTGATGTCAATAGTATTTTCGCCTTTTACAATTAGTTCAAATGGCCCGCCTGCCTTTTCAGACTTGAGTTTCAAGGACCACTTGCCCTTTGCGTTAGCAATTGCGGAAATAGTCTGTTTATTAAAAAGTACCGTGATTTTTTCGCCCGCATTCGCCCACCCCCAAACGGGGATCGCGGTTTCTCGCTGCAAAACCAAATTATCGGAGAAAATATGCGGCAATGTCACTTTTGCTTGAATAGCCAAGCAAAAAGTAAAGAATGTTAGCAAAAGACCTATTTTAGAAAAATTCATTTATTCTCTTTATTCAAACTTAGGTTTTCTAATTCATACATATGGCTAGCTGTTGATGAAAAAGTTGGCCGCTCAACCGTTAATTTGTATCGGGCATAATGAGCCGCTCCCAGTAATGCTGCTTTGTCATTTAGAACAATGCTAATTGGTATTTTCTCAAGCAACGAACTCATTCTGCCCTTTGCTGTAAAAGACTCTAANNAACGCTGACAGAATCTTTGGAGCAATTCCGCCACCAACATAGATGCCGTTTGTGGCTAACATCTTCAAGGCCAAATTCCCTGCTTCCGCCCCGTAGAGTGATATAAAAATATCGAGCGTTTGCTCACAAATTTTGGCTTCGCCTGCAAACGCATTGTTCGAAATAACTGCGGCGGTATCATTTTCAAACGCAATTTGCTGCGCCAACCATTCGGGTTCTTGCGCTTTATTAGTGTCCCGAAGAAATTCGTAAATATTCACCAAGCCTTGGCCTGACACTACTCGCTCAAAACTCGCGTTTCCAAACTTTCCAATTAAATAGCTCAATAATTCGATTTCCAATTCATTTCGCGGGGCAAAATCTGCGTGTCCGCCTTCGGTTGCAAATGGAATTAATCTTCCTTTGTTGTTGTGCATTCCCGCTTCGCCAAGTCCTGTTCCGGCAGAAATAATTGCTGAATTTCCATCTGGATTGGCTTCGCCTTGGTTAAGAACAAAAAAATCAATATCCGTGAGTTCATTTAAACCGTAGGCATTAGCTTCAAGATCGTTGATAAGCCAAACTTGGTTATGTCCAAGCATTTCCCTTAGACCGTTGCTCTCAACGATCCACGGCAGATTTGGCAATTCGGCGTCGCCATTTTGCACTGGACCGGGAACGCCAAAACACGCTCCGCTAACCTTGTCAGAGTCGCTCACCAAAAATGTTCTGATGATTTCGTCTAAGCTGTCATAATCCGAGCTTGCAAATCCACCTTCAGCAACCAGCCTGAGACGTTTTTCACCGTACTCAAATAAGGCCAACAGTGTATTTGTTCCGCCAATATCACCTGCTAAAATCATAGTAATAAATAAAAACAACTCTTGAACAATTGAAATTGATCAGCCTCTATTTGTTAGTCAATATGTCAATCGAAATATCTTCGAAAGCCATTAACAAAAGATCTATTTGCGATTTATAAAGAAAGTTCCATCCTAACTTTCCTTGTAAGCGTTTTTAGGGCCAACGCATACGAATTATCAACCCACTCCAGCAACAAATTATCGGGAATCGTTTGATCCATAACAATCAACGTCCAATGTCTGCCGCTGAAATACGGCGGGTTTTGCATCNNCAATGGTTAACGGGTTGCAGCGTATGCCGATGCTTTCAAAGGTATCCACATCGGCTACGGCAAACATTTTCCCCGCAACTTTGAAGACCAGCAGACTTGGCAAATTCGAAAAAGGAAAACCTTCCGTAACGGATTTTTTACTCAAACAATAATTTCGATACAGTTCAATATCCACAACAAATCCCTTTTAGTTATCTCGAAAAACAAAACTACTTCACCAATTCGAAACTGTCTTTCAAACTTTCGGGCAATTTCAAAAGGTCAGTAAATTCGAGGTTTGACCGCCAGAATTGCGAACCTGAATTCTGAGATTACCGACGCTTGAAACTCTTCCCGCAGGTAGTTTGGCATGGAGTTCGGAATTATTCACTAATGTCGTCAATACTTCGATTCCGTTCACCAAAACCTTTGATTGTTCGTCAAAATTGCTTCCGAAAACAGCCAGTTGATATGGCTTGGATGTATCGCCGACAATCGGACGAGGAACCCAACGCCCTGATCGAAAGAATTGAACTGCATCGATTGTTGGTGCCGAACAGCGATTTGCACCCGCTCCCTGCATGATTCGCTGTCGCAATATCTCGTTGGCAGTTTGTATGTTTGCGGTATAGGTTATGCTCGACAGGGGAAATATTCCGGTCGTGCCTGTTGTCGGCAGAGGACTGCCTATCCTGTAAGAACCGTTTACATTCACGCTGTTTGCATTTACATTTCCATACGCCGGATCCACGGCTGTGCCGCCGTTTTTATCAAAAATATCGTTTTGCGAGAGAAGGTCGGCTCCATCCGATACGCCAACGCCATATTCAACCCAATTATCTAAATAGTTGTTCCACATGTGAACAAGCATTCCGCTATGGACGCGTGGATTTCTGGCATCAACTCCTTCAAACCAATTATTGTGAATACTCACTCGCCCGCCTGTATATTCGGTTTCTGAACCTATCAAAATTGACTTTTTGTTGGGTGTCTTAAAATGGTTCCAGCTAAGCGTGATTCCGGTTAGTCCGTTAAATCCTAGCCCTCTATCCCAAATCGAAAGGCCTTGTCCGGTGTTCCCGACACTATTATTATAGAAAGTGCAATGATCCACCCAAACATTAGATGAACCAAACTCTATTCTGATCGCACTGCGATCCGGCTCAGTATTACCAAACGTGAGGTTTTTTATAATGACGTTTTGAACCGGAGTCGAATTACCTTTATGCACGCTCAACGAAAAGCCGGAAACAGTAATATCGGCTCCCTTACCGTCAATCGTCATATCGGGAAAATCTACATACACGACATTTGTAAAATTAATCGTGCCGGTCAAACCGGGTGTAAATGTTATGATTCTTCGACCGGATTGGGCGATCGCGTCCTTTAACGATCCTGCACCGCTTGAGTTTAAATTCGTAACAACTATATTCTGTCCACCCGCACCACCTGTCACTCCTGCGGCGGCGGCAAATCCGTCGATTGCATTGCCGCAAGTCTGAGCTTTTGCAATAATTGAGAGTAAACTCAGCGATAGAAATATAAGCGTGATTGTTTTACTTAAGCGGGGCTGAACGCGACTAACGCAAAAGTAACAGCGTGATTTTTTAGTTGTTAAGTTACATACTGTTTTCATAATAAAGTAACCCGATTCGCCTAAACAGCAACCGTAGGCTAAGAAACGATTAATTCACCAATTCAAAACTATCTTTCAAACGAATATCCGCCGAAGATAAGGCAGCTTACCGCTACCGAAACTCATTGTGGCTCAAAGAGAGAGTTCCGTTCTCACTTTCTTCGTCAATGTTTTTATCGCCAAATCATACGAGTTATCAACATTCCAACAATAAGCGGTCAGAAATTGAATTATCCATAATAATTGTTG
>DLHV01000150.1:0-9649 GCA_002483395.1 Chloracidobacterium sp. UBA7659
TTCACACTCGCGTTTCTGCCCGGAGAGAACCACCCGGTCTTAATCAGTAGGCGGTGGGCGGATGGCAGTTGGCAGAGAAAATCATCGAGCACCACGTAACTCTTACCGTTACTTTTGCTCGGTCGGCGTTTCGACGGTTATGTTGTTTAGCTGGAGCGTCNNGAAGTTGCTTTTTGCAGATCGGCAACGGCCTTGTTGTAGTCGGTTTCGGCTCTTATTTCGGCGTTGCGGGCCGATGTCAGGGCATTTTCACGCTGGAAAAGTAGAAAGGTCGTCGATTTGCCCGCATCGAATAACTGCTTTTCGCCGGCGAGCTGGATCTCGGCGTTCTCACGCGCACGACGGGCGGTCAATACACGCTGGCGAGCGGTTTCGACGGCCTGCACGGCATTGCGGACCTCGACGATGACAACCTGTTCCTGAGCGCGAAGCTGGGTGGCAATCCGATTTTGCGTGATCTCAGCCCCGGCGAGGTTCGCCTTTGCCGTCCGGTTTCTAAATGGAAACGAGATCGTTACGCCGATCGAATAATTCGGTGCGTCCGAGCGGAACGTGTTTGCCAAAGAGCGGTTGAAACCGCCAAACAAAAAGCTCGGCTGGGCCGGGACTACCAACGGCGGATTTGTCAACGCAGGCAGACTCGGATTCAGAGATGCGCGAATCGTGTTTATTTGATTAAACAGGAACAGATCACCGGTTGAGGTAAAAAGATTCGTTTGAAATGCCTGATTAGTTCCCCCTCTAGCCAAGCCATCAAGCGAAAAAGTCGTATTCAGATCGATCTGCGGTTTTGTTTGGTTCTTGAAATAGGCTATATCGACCGTGTTGNNCTTTAGCCTGCGTAATTCGAAGCGATTGTCCATCGCGTCTTTGATCGCGTTATCCAGATTGACGGCATCCAGGCTAAAGACAGGCTTGTCGGTCGGGACGTAGCTCTGTGTCCATTCGTTCGATATTGCGTCTCTCAACAGAAGCTGTTTAAGATTATTCTCAGTTATAGACACCTGTTGAGTTGCCTGGAGCAGTTCGCCCTCTCGATTGGCAAGCTCGGTGGCAACCTCGGCACGAGCCAATGGGGCCGCGGCACCGGCCGCGATACGAGCTTCGACCTGGCGGAGACTCTCCCTTGCAAGATCTACGTTAGCAACGCGGTTTTGCTGATCGCGCAACGCAAAAACCAAGTCCCAATATGTTCTCTGTACCTGTGCGATCGTATCGATTGTCTGGCGTCGGAAATCAGCGTCCGTTTGCTGAAGGATTCGACGGGCGATCCTGATATTCCGGCGCGAGTTGTCGATGCCGAAATTCCTGAACAACGGCTGCGTGTAGCGAATTCCGTAGGTCGAAGAATAAATCGCGCTTGTGCCGCCGCCGCCAAGCGAACCAGAACTGACCTGGGCTTGAGCGAATGCATTTTCGGTGCGGGTGTTGTTGAAAAACACCTGGTAATTACCGCCGCCGGCGCGCAGAAAATGATTCATATTCGCATTTACGCTGAAATCGCGTGTTGCGGCCGAACCCGTCGTGTTGTTGTGTGTGAAGGTCGGCGTTACGTTAAAGACGGGGTCGTAAAATCCAAGCTGCGAGCGTATCCGGGTTTCCTGCACCCGAACATCGTCGCGGGCGATCTCGATACTGTTGTTGCTCGCAAGGGCTTTTCGAATCGCGTCGTCGATCGACAACGGGATCGGTGACGCAGTTTGTACACCGACGCGAGTCACGTTGGCACGGACCGGCAGATCGGCGGACATGTCGCGCTTTTCCTCAAGGATCTTGGCTTCCGCATCCTTCTTTGGTTCGAACGAGACCTTCGTTACCTGCTCGGTCTGGGCCATTGACGAACCGGTGGTCCAAACAAAACACCACGCAAAAATAGTTAAGAATATAAGTGAAAGGCAACGACGACTTTTCATTATGGGATAGCTCCAGACTCCGATGGCTAATTTGTAAACGCTAAAAACTTAAACGGTTACTACGTCTTTGAAAATCGGATAGTTTCAACAATTTGCCGTGCCGACTGTGCGTCGGACACTGATTTCACATTATGCGGCAGCATTGATGTTTGTTCAAATTTACGCTATTGTGAAGCTTTTAATATATTGATTTTCGCGGAGGAATTCTATCTAAAATGGGTATCAAAGTTGGCATAAACGGATTTGGACGAATCGGCCGGGGTGTAATGCGAACGGCCCTTGGTACGAACGATATCGATTTTGTAGCGGTCAACGACCTGACCGATACAAAAACACTCGCGCATCTTTTGAAATACGATTCGGTGATGGGAAATCTCCATCACGAAATAACCGCCGAGGGTGACACGATAAGCGTCGATGGCGATTCGTTCAAGGTTTTTAGCGAAAAAGACCCGGCGGCGATCGATTGGACATCGGTCGGTGCCNNATCGAGTGGACGCTTTACAAAGGCCGAGGATGCGGGCAAACACATACGGGGAAGCGTTAAAAAAGTGATAATTTCGGCCCCCGCAAAGGGCGAAGATGTGACCATCGTGCTTGGCGTAAACGAGAATATGTACGATCCGGCAGCTCACCACGTCATTTCGAATGCATCATGTACGACCAATTGTCTTGCCCCGGTCGCTAAAGTTATCCATGAGAAGTTCGGCATCAAGAATGCATTGATGAACACGATTCACAGCTATACGAACGACCAGCAATTGCTCGATCTTCCCCACAAGGACCTGCGGCGCGCACGTGCCGCGGCGCTTTCGATGATACCGACCTCGACCGGTGCCGCAAAGGCAGTCGCGCTGGTCATACCGGAATTGAAGGGCAAGTTTGATGGAATTTCGGTCCGCGTGCCGACGCCGAATGTTTCGCTCGTCGATGTCGTCATGAACGTCGAGAAGGAAACATCAACCGAAGAGGTAAATCGGGTTCTGAAAGATGCCGCCAACGAGGAGCTAAAGGGAATTTTGGCCTTTTCCGAAGAACCGCTGGTGTCGATAGACTTTAAAGGCAATTCGAATTCGTCGATCGTCGACGCCGAAAATACAAAGGTCATCGGCGGAACGTGCATCAAAGTCCTTTCGTGGTACGACAACGAATGGGGATACTCGTGCCGCGTTCGCGATCTGGTCAAATTTATTGCGGAAAAAGGACTCTAATCCTCGTCTAGTTTTGCTGTTGTTTATGCATTGGAAAAACCTCCTGCTTCTTTCGCTCCTTTTGGGTTTTACTTTGAGCGCGGGAGAACCCGTGTTTGCTCAAAGGAAGAAATCCCCTCCAAAGGTCTGGGGCTCGCCCGGTTCCGGTAGGTTCACCGTCAAGGCCTTAACACCTGAGGCCCAACGCCGATTGGAAACGTTTCAGAAGGTCTGGCAGGTCATCAGCGACTACTATTTCGACCCGACGTTCAATAACCTTAACTGGACAGCTATCAAGACCGAATATGAGCCGCGCGTCCGTGTAGTCAAAACCGACGCTGAACTGCACCGACTCCTGCACGAGATGATCAACCGTCTTGGCCGTTCGCATCTCGCGATTATTCCGCCCGAGGTTTACCGAGAGATCGAGAGGGCAAAGTTTGAGGCAAAGACGCGGCAAAGCAAACAAAAAGCTGCATTGTTGGCCGGCAAAGGGGCCGAGGAGCTTGACGAGGACGAATTGAATTTCGACGATCCGCTTGCCCAGTACGGAATCGGGGTCGATCTGCGGATGATGAACAACCAGTTTGTGATCACGCGGATTAATCAGAATGCGGCGGCCGAATACGCTGGGTTGAAGACCGGCTTTGTTATCGAGAAGATAAACGACGTTTCACTCGCTGATATGGTTCTCCGGATATCGGTTTACTACGCCGCGTCGCCGGAGATAATGCGGCTGCTTCCGGCGGAACTGGTCCACAGCTTTCTGAATGGGGAAAAGGACAGCACGGTCGATATCACCTATCTCGACGAGAGCGATCAGCGAAAGGAGGTTACGATCCGGCGCGAACTCGTCAAGAGCCAGACGATATCGATAGGAAAGAATTTTCCGGACCAACAGCTTGAATTCGAGACGGCGTCGCTTAACGATGAAACAGGGTATATTCGCTTTAACGAATTTGCTTTGCCTGTGATTGAAAAGGTCTGCGCGTCCCTCAGTTTATTGAAGAACAAGAAGGCCTTGATAATCGACCTCCGCGGCAATACCGGCGGCGTAATGGCGTCAATGGTCGGCCTGTCCGGAATGCTTTCCGACACTGTAGTCGATCTCGGGACGTCGATCTACAAATCGCGGGAAGAAAAGCTTTCAGCCACGCCGAAAGCAAAGAATTTTAAGGGACGGCTCGTTTTTCTCGTTGACGGATCTACGATTTCGGCCGCTGAGATGTTTGCTGCTTCATTTCAGGAAAACGGGCGGGCGCTGGTAGTGGGTGACAAGACCGCCGGGGCCTCGCTTCCGTCTATGGTGGTCGAGCTTCCGACGGGTGCGGTAATGCAGTATCCGATCGCTAACTACCGATCGGGCAAGGGCGCATTTCTCGAAGGAACCGGTGTGACGCCGAATTATCCGGTTGCCCTGGACAGGAAATCGCTGGCCGCTGGCCGCGACCTTCAACTCGAAAAGGCGTTAAGTTTGATCAAAGAAAATACCGCGTTCCCTGAGATCAAGAAGATTCCGGATTATATAGGGCCGCGAAATACCGGACTCTCGTCAGGCTGGGGGCCTCCTCCTCCGCCACCGCCGCCGAGAGCGATGCCCAAACCTCCGCCGGCCGCTGTCGGAAAGGTGCTCGCGGAAGTGACGATCAAGGCTCCACTTACTCAGGCGGTGAAAGCAGATCCACCAATCAGAGAACCAGCAGCGGTCAAGATCATCAACGATTTTATCGCCGGCATCGGCGGCCGCGAACAGCTTGAGAAGGTGCGTTCGTATATAATGGAGGGAAATGCAGGGCTGATAGTGCGCGGTTCCGTTCAGGATTTTGACTACGCTGTTTACAGGCAGGCACCGGACAAATACGCTGAGATAATGTCGTCGCCTTCGACCGGTGAGATACGCGAAGTATATAGTGGAAAAAACTCTTTTACTCAGGCCGACTACGGCTTTCTTCGCGAGATGCCCGTCGCGGGAGATACGTCGGACATCGATATCCTCGCTCCGATCAGAGCTATAATAAAAGAGGATTCTTTCCCTTCGCTTAAATATGTCGGCACTTATGAGCGTGACGGCCGAAAGGTGCACCTAATTGACGGCAAATCAAAGGACGGGGCTGCCGTCGCTTTGGCATTTGATGTCGAAACGAAAATGCTGTCTTATTTTACGGGCCCTTATTTCGGTATGATCTTTGGCGATTATCGAAAGACCGGGGAAATGACGCTTCCGTTCCGTATCGAACGTGAGCATTTGATGCGATTGCAATTCGATGAAATTAAACTTAATGTGCCAGTGGACGAAAGTAAGTTTGTGAAAAAGATCAACTGTTACGATCTGCCGAATTGATTCTTGGGTGTGATGAAATGAAAAATTCAATCAATCTGACTGCCGCGATCTTGTTCCTGGTTATTCTCGGTTGTTCGTGTCCGAAACTGGATGAGCTGAAAGGCAAGAAAGAGTCGCCGACGCCGAGTAGTTCGCCGAACGCCCCGAACACAGCAAGCACTCCGGTGAAATCCTCCAACTCGACTTCGAGTTCATCGCTGACGATGGCGCAGTACAATCAACTCAAGATCAATATGCCAAAGGATGAGGTCGAACGCATCCTTGGCGGCCCGGGCACCGAGATCAGCACATCAACCGGCGGCGGCATGACATTTTCAGTGTATAAGTGGTCGGGAGAGGATTATACCTCTATAATCCTCTCGTTCAGGAACGACAAGATAATGTCCAAATCGCAGGTTGGATTGAAATAAGCCCGCCGCTGCGGACGGGCCTCGATTCTATTTGGTAGATCGGTGACGCCGGTGATGCTTGCGTTTTGTCGAATACCGCTTTTTCTTTAGTGTCGTCGAATTTTTCATCGCGTTGGTTTTACTCATGGTTGAGGACGGTTTCATCATCGAAGAATCCTGTTTTTTCATCATCATTTCCTGATGGGCAAAAACGGACATCGACATGGACAGAGCGGTGTATACGGCGAAGATTATTACTTTCGATCTCATTTTATTTCTCCTAATTATTGATGGATATGTAGAATCGGACTCAGCGTTCCGACACGATCTATATATTCGTTATGTAAGGCAAATCGGATTTTATTCCGCGAATAAAAAAGCATTATGAGCAAGAAGACGATCAGGGACATTGAAATATCTGGTAAGAGGGTGTTTATTCGTGTCGATTTTAATGTGCCAATCAAGAACGGCGTGATCGAAGACGACACGCGGATACTCGGCGCTTTGCCGACGATTGAATATGCCATCGATCAGGGTGCGAAGGTTATCCTTGCGTCGCATCTCGGTCGGCCCTTGAAGGACAAGAAAAAAGCCGAAGAAAAGGGAAATCCTTACGATGCCGCGAAATACAGTCTGCGGCCGGTGTACGACTATCTTCGCAAGGTTCCGCAATTGCAATATGTTTCAGGCAATGCCGACGACCCGGTTTATTTGAGCGACGAAGGAACCGCGGTAGGGAAGGCCGCGGTCAAAAATGACCGGGTTTTCTTTGCGTCTGACTGCATCGGTGCGGGTGTTATCGAGAGAGTTAATTCGCTGAAGGAAGGTGAGGTGCTTTTGCTCGAGAATCTGCGGCTCCATGCAGAAGAAGAAAAGAACGACGAGGGGTTTGCCAAGCAGTTAGCTGAGCTTTGCAATGTGTATGTCAACGACGCATTCGGCACCGCTCACCGGGCGCACGCTTCGACCGAAGGAATCACGCATTTTGTCGATAACTGCGTCGGCGGGCTTCTGATGGAAAAGGAACTTAATTTTCTAGGCAAGGCTCTGCACGATCCGGAGCGGCCGTTTGTTGCGATCCTCGGCGGCGCAAAGGTTTCGGACAAGATACCGGTCATCGAATCGTTGATAAAACGAAAGGTAGACAAACTGCTTATCGGCGGAGCAATGGCCTACACATTTTTTAAGGCCCAGGGCTACACCGTCGGCAAATCGCTCGTCGAGGACGACATGATGCCAAAGGCCATGGAAATAGAACAAATGGCAAAGGACGCCGGTGTGGAGCTGATACTGCCGACCGATCATCAGGTCGTTGATTCTTACGAACCGCTCACCTCGCGTAAGACAATACCGGTGGCGTTTACCAATACCGGTCTTGTCGGCCTCGATATAGGCGTCGAAACGATCGAGATCTTTAAGAAGGCTTTGGAAGGCGCCAAAACCATCGTCTGGAACGGCCCGATGGGAATGTTCGAGGAAAAGCCATTTGACGAAGGCACGGTCGCAATTGCAAAAGCAGTAGCCGAAGCTACCGAAAAAGGAGCAGTATCAATTGTCGGCGGCGGCGACTCGGTTGCGGCCGTGAATCAGGCCGGCCTCGCGGATAAGATCTCCCACATCTCAACCGGCGGCGGAGCAACGCTAGAGTTCTTAGCCGGTGACATTTTACCGGGCGTTGCGGTGTTAAATGATCGATAAATATATCGATAAATATAATGTTAGAAAATAGACTGACGTTTCTTGCGACAGCAAACGTTCTTCGCTTGCTCTTCTGTAACGAATGCCCCGCATCCCAATAAAAACACTGCCATCGGATATTCGGCGTCGCTTTGAACCCAGCCAGCTTGAGCGTGAAGGGGCTGTTGTATTTCCTAAAAAGCGAAATGTACTTCATTACCTGCTTGTTCTGGTTAGTATCGCATGGCTTCTTATTCTAGCGGTACTAGCGTACGATTTTCGTTGGAGCGGCCTGAAATTAGGCATTCTTTCCTTCATTACTCTTGGGTGTTTTTTGCTGCTCGCCCATGGCCTGATAGAAATTATTCAGCATTTACGGAGCAATCTTGATGAGGGCGTGATCGTAAGCCGTCATCACGTTATCGACGTAGGGCCGAGCTCAATAGAAATTAATTCTCTCAGTGACCTGAACTCGATCGATTATTCGCACAGATACCAAGATCGGAATTACAAATCGTCAACCATAACGTTTTCTTTTGAAGGAAAAGCAAAAACCATTCATTTTGCCAACCGCGAACAAGCTGAAAACGACGTCGATAAAATTGCTCATTTGAAAAAGCTCTTTATTGAGGCAACCGTGCGCCGCGATGCAAACTATCTCAAGGGCGGTGACGCATTCGATGATTTTGTCGCGTCAGTTGAGAAATCAGATTCCTCATTGCTCCGTTACGTATATATTATTGCGACGTCATTGCTTTTTACGGCAGGTTTCGTTTTTGCGGCTTTTAGTTTGAATGAGTATTTCGACGATAAACTGAGTTGGGAAAGCGCGACTACTGAAAATCGAGCATCGAGTTTTCGTAAATACATTCAGACGCATTCAAATGGCCGTCGTCTTCCCGAGGCCAGCGAAAGGTTGAAATTCTTCTATGATGCAGCGGAATCGAGGTATAGATCTGCCCTGCAGAGCGACCACAACGAACCTGCGGTCGAATCTGTTTCAGCTCTTTTGCGCTATGCAAGGGACACTCACAATTATCGAGTGCAGGTCAATTTCCGAAGAAAAGCCGATATACCAGTAGACCTTGTAGAAAGGGTGAAAAAAGACTTCGAAGTCGAGAAGGTTCTTTCCCTTGGTGAAACCTTCACAGATGCGAAAATGATAGAACGCGAATCGAGCCTCTTCGGTGTTTTAGTAGAGGCTTTCGGCCAAGTATTCCCAGACGATGTTCTGGAATTAACGACTGAATGCTCGGGCAATTGCGCTTCCTTTTCGGTGAACTACGAAACTTCCTTTCTCGAATCGATTTACTACGATACGAAAGAAAAGAAACTGCCAGAAAAAGAAAGGACATGGTCTCCTGGTATCTTGATAAACTGGAAATTTCTACTGAGCATACCAAACGAAGATAAGCGCTACGATTTTGAGCTAGAATCGGCTCCTGCGGACACCATAAATTATGATTCTTTCGGGGAATCAGATTCGACAAGTAAGACGATCCAGGAATTGGATCAGTCAAGCTTTTACGACGCCATGGTTAAAAGTGCTTTTGATGATTTTAGGAAACATCTGTTATTTGAACTCGGAGTCGGACCGGAGCCAGACCATAAGTTAGAGGTCAAAGAGGCCGACCAACAAACAATCAAATAATTAATCTATAAAGGAAACCTACATGAGAAAACCTGTAATCGCCGGAAACTGGAAAATGTACAAACTGCTCGGTGAGGCAGTCGAGACTGCTCAGGCGTTGAAGGCGCTTGTGGCAAATGGAAATCATTGCGAGGTCGTCATTGCGCCTGTGTTTACGGCGTTGAAGACGGTTGCGGACCGGGTTGAGGGTTCGAATGTCAGGGTCGCGGCGCAGAATTGTGCGGTGCAGAATGAATTTGGGGCTCATACGGGTGAAATGGCACCGGCGATGTTGAAGGATGTTGGGTGTTCGCATGTGATCATCGGACATTCGGAGCGGCGGCAGTTCTATGGGGAAACGGACGAGTCGGTCAATAAAAAGACAAAAGCTGCATTAGCCGCAGGGTTGACGGCCATCGTCTGCGTTGGTGAAATGCTGGCCGAGCGTGAGGCGGGAAATGCCGAATCAGTAGTGGAAGTGCAGATCGTCAATAGTTTGGAAGGATTGA
>DLHV01000150.1:9680-16361 GCA_002483395.1 Chloracidobacterium sp. UBA7659
GAACAGGCTCAAGAAATGCACGGCCACATCCGCCGGACTATTGCCGAAGCGCACGGAAAAGATGTCGCAAATTCGATGCGGATACTTTACGGCGGCTCGGTAAAACCTGACAATATCAAGGAATTGATGAGTCAGGACGATGTAGACGGTGCTCTGGTAGGCGGCGCAAGCCTGGACGCGGAAAGCTTTGCACGGATAGTAAATTACAAATAGTTCGGAGTACCCGCTTTAGCTGGTTGTTGCCGCCTAAAGGCGGGACTCANNAGGCAGTCGCCTGCTGGCGAACTCCCAACCGGGAATAGGTAGGACACTTAATTGCTTTACATTCTATACGGTTTATTTTTTATCTCGTGCGTAGTGCTTGTCGGTTCGGTTCTATTACAGCCCGGTAAGACGGACGCCGGTGCATTGTTCACGAGTAATGTTTCGAGCACGGCCTTTTCACCGCGTGGCACGGCTTCGGTGCTTTCGAAATTTACGATCGCGGCAGCCGCGCTGTTCATGATCTCCGCTCTTATGATCTCGATGCCGGCTCTAAGCGGCAACGTTTCGGTATTGCAGGGCAGCACCGAAGAAACGCCGGCTGAATCCGCGACGCCTGCACCGGCTGCGGATGCTCCGGTTTCGACGACCGAGGCCAATATACAGCCTGGCGAAACGCAGAAGATCATTATCCCGGCTGATTCCAATACGAATGCGGCTAATGCGCCGGCCGCGAAGCCGACGGCGGTACCCGGTTCTAAAACAACGGCTGTTCCGATTCAGCCAAATCCGCCCGAGAATAAATAGATCTTTAGACAATTTGCCGAGGTGGCGTAATTGGTAGCCGCNNGAGACGGCTCCCTCCTAAACATCAGCGAGATGCATGGAGAAGGCATCGTCCAGACCACAAACTGCCGCAGAAGAGCATCATCTTAATTGTGGACAGGTAGCGAAAGCTATAGTGGTAAGAAAATCCTCTGGCCGCAAGGCCGTGCGGGTTCGAGTCCCGCCCTCGGCACCACGATCGAAAGGAAAGCTGTATGAAAACAAGATTTTCAGGCGGCTTTTTTGTATGTACGACAGACTGCCGAGTCTGTCGCCAACACTGGATTAGTTTGGCTTATACCAACGTTGATGAACAGGCTCGCCAGCCTGTTCTACGATGCGACGATCATTGTTCCGGTTCCTTCATCGGTAAACACTTCGGAAAGCAAGGCATTTCGGGTTGTTCCGCTGATAATATGAGCCGCATGGACGCCGCGATCAAGAAGCGAAACAAGGCTTTGCAGTTTTGGTATCATACCGCCCGTAGCCTGGCCGCCGGTGATCAGATCGGCTGCCTCTGCGGAAGTTACGCGAGAGATCTTTGTGCGTTCGTCGTCGGCGTTGAGATAAATTCCATTGACGTCAGATAGCAGAATAAGCTTTTCCGCTTTTAATCCCACCGCGATCTCCGCCGCGATTGTGTCGGCGTTGATGTTATAGATCTTACCGTCGTCGTCCGCACCCAGTGACGATATAACCGGCATATAATCGTTTTCGAGCAAGAGGTTGATAAGCCGCGACTTGATCTCGACGATATCGCCGACGTGGCCGAAATCGATGGTTGCCGTCTCGCCGGTCGCACGGTCGGTTATATCCTTCGGAGGTCTGCGGACCGCGCTGACGACGCCTCCGTCGATGCCGGAAAGACCGACGGCCTCGATACCGCGTCGGCGAAGCTCAGCCAGAATTTCCGTATTGATCTTCCCGCGAAAGATCATCTTGGCAAGCTCAAGCGTGTCGTCGTCGGTAACGCGGCGGCCTTCGATAACGGTTTGCACCACGCCTAGCTTTTTCGCGAGTTCGGTCAGCTGCTTTCCGCCGCCGTGAATGACGCAAACGCGAATACCGACCTGGTGCATCAGGGCAAGCTCTTCGGCAAGCGACGCGAGGTTCTCTTTATCTTCCGTCACTTTGCCAGAGATTTTAACGACAAAGGTCTGTCCCTTAAATCGTTGAATATAAGGGAGCGATTCGCGCAAAAGATCCAAATTTTCCTGGTTCATAAATACTGGTAAATGTAGCAGGTTAAAGATCAAACCGCTATTGAGAAATAGTAGATGTAGGTCTATTGGTTTGCGCAATGAGGGGCTGTTTTGATCGGTTAGCTCCATCGGAGCGTTCTGTTTGCAGTAAATCGAAAGTAAATCGTGAATTAAGCCCTGTCAGGGCGACCTGTAAAATCGCGAGCATCCAATATTATCATCAGGCCGCTTCCTACGGGAGCTTGAAATATTCTTCCGATCCGGTCTACAAACAGGACGCCCCGAATGGGGCTGCGAATACCTGAAAACGCATATCGAATGTCACTATAACGTAAAGTTATCACATCTACAATAAAATTACTTTTACGAATCCAATATATATGCTATAAGGTAACTACTCAAATTTGCGGAGTGGAAATGTACGTAACGAACGACAGCATTATTATTATTTTGATTTGATGATGGAAAGCGGCCTGACTTTCTCTAATGCTTATGGTTTATACGATCCGCAATTTGAACACGACTCTTGCGGCGTAGGTCTCATTGCGGACATCAGTGGCCGCAAATCCCACCGGATAGTTGAAGATTCCCTCAAAATTCTGTGTCGAATGAACCATCGCGGCGCGCGTGGTTGCGAGGAAAATACCGGTGACGGTGCCGGAGTTTTGACGCAGATCCCTCATAAGTTCTTCCTTAGCGAATGCGTTAAACTCGGAATCTCCCTGCCGGAACCTCAGGATTACGCGGTCGGCATGTTATTTTTACCGACCGATGCAGAGAAACGGGCATTTTGCGAACAGATATTAGTAACAACGATAAATGAGGAAGGCCAGCGTTTCCTCGGCTGGCGTGACGTACCGACGGACAACATCTCTTTGGGCGAATCTGCAAAAAGATCACAGCCTTTTATCAGGCAAATCTTTATCGGCAAGGGCGACAGCATCGCCGACAATGCTCATTTTGAACGTAAGCTTTTTGTAATTCGCCGCTGGGCAAAAGAGCTGATGACACGGGCCGATAAAAAGCTCGCCGATCAATTTTACGTCGCCAGCCTTTCATCACGAACTATCGTTTACAAGGGAATGTTGACGACCGAGCAGGTCGAATGGTTTTACCCGGACCTGTCGGACGCGGATTTTGAAAGCGGCCTTGCGTTGGTGCATTCGCGTTTCAGCACGAACACGCTGCCCAATTGGAACCGGGCACAGCCGCTGCGGTACATCGCCCACAACGGCGAGATCAACACGCTGCGGGGAAACGTCAACTGGATGGCGGCCCGTGAAACGAGGATGCACTCGACGCTATTTGGAGACGACCTCCAAAAGGTCTTTCATGTCATCGATTACGACACGAGTGATTCCGGGGCGTTCGATAACTCGCTTGAGTTTCTAACCTTAGCGGGCCGCGATCTGCCGCACGCGATCATGATGATGATCCCGGAGCCGATGTTCGACGGCGATAAAATGAGCGACGAAAAGCGCTCTTTTTACGAATTTCATTCGTGCCTGATGGAGCCGTGGGACGGGCCGGCGTCAATCACTTTTACGGACGGCGAGATCGTTGGCGGCGTGCTCGACAGGAACGGGCTGCGGCCGTCGCGATACTGCGTGACAAAGGACGGCCTCGTCGTAATGGCGTCGGAGACGGGCGTGCTGGCGATCGATCCGGCCGATGTAGTCAAAAAAGGACGCCTTCAGCCGGGCAAAATGTTCCTGATCGACACGCGGGCAGGGCGTATTGTCGATGATGAGGAGATCAAGGACAGAGTCAGCAAAGCCCAACCGTATCGCCAATGGCTCGATGATAATCTCATCAGCATCAACGATATTCCAAAGCCGCCGTTTGTTCACGAACCCGATCACGAAACCGTTCTTGCTCGACAGCGCGCTTTCGGCTACACGGACGAAGAGTTAAGGATATTGCTGGCGCCGATGTTCGAAACCGGTGCTGAAGCCATCGGCTCGATGGGCAACGACACGCCTCTAGCTGTGCTTTCTAAAAAGCCGCAGCTTATTTACAACTATTTCAAGCAGCTTTTTGCGCAGGTCACAAACCCGCCGATCGATGCCATCCGCGAAGAGATCGTTACCTCGACCGACACGATGATCGGGCCGGAAGACAACATTCTGGAACCTGTGCCAACATGCGCACGGCAGATAAAACTCAACTCTTTTATTCTCGACAATACCGAGCTTGAAAAGCTGAGGTTATTGGGCGATTCGGAAAGCGAGTTCGGCAAATTCGGATTCAGGTCGATCACGATTCCGATGCTTTTTGACCGCAAACACGGAGCACAGGGTCTGGAATGGGCGCTTGACACGCTGTGTCATCTCTCAAGTAAAGCGATCGCGGACGGATACGACATTCTTATCTTGTCTGACCGGCAAATGAGCGAATATCGCGTACCTATTCCGGCGTTGCTCGCCGTGTCGGCCGTCCATCATCACCTGATTCGCGAAGGCACGCGGACGCATGCCGGCTTTGTTTTGGAAAGCGGTGAGCCGCGCGAAGTACACCATTTTGCACTGCTGCTTGGATACGGTGCGACGGCGATTAATCCTTACCTCGCGTTCGAGACGATCCACGATCAGATATTGAATGGCGATCTTGACATCGAAACCACGAAAGCCGAGCAGAATTATACAAAGGCCGTCAATAAAGGCGTTGTTAAAATCTTGTCGAAGATGGGGATTTCGACGATCCAGAGCTATCTCGGTGCACAGGTTTTTGAGATCCTCGGGTTAAAGAAACAATTCGTCAAAAAATACTTTACTCGTACGCCGTCTCGAATCGGCGGGATCGGGCTGGATGAGATCGCCAACGAATCGCTTGCACGGCATAAACGAGCCTTTTTCCCAGATGTTAACGATGACACTCTGGAAATCGGCGGTAACTATCAGTGGCGGCAGTCGGGAGAGAGCCATCGTTACAGCCCGGAATCGATACATCTTTTGCAAAAAGCTTGCCGATCCGGCGACTACACGATTTTCAAGAAATACAGCGCACTGCTAAACGACCAAACGCAGCGGCAGGGAACTCTGCGGGGTTTGCTGAAATTTAAGGAAGGCTCGATGGCGATATCACTCGACGAAGTTGAAAGCGTTGACGAAATACTGAAACGATTCAAGACAGGTGCAATGTCTTACGGATCGATCAGCGCGGAGGCCCACGAAGCTCTGGCGATTGCGATGAACCGGATCGGAGGCCGCAGCAATACCGGCGAAGGCGGCGAGGATGCCGAGCGGTACGAAACGCTTCCGAACGGCGACCGAAGGGTTAGCAAAATAAAACAGGTGGCATCGGGACGTTTTGGTGTGACGAGCCACTATTTGGTCAATGCAGAGGAGCTTCAGATAAAGATCGCCCAGGGCGCCAAGCCGGGCGAAGGCGGACAGTTGCCGGGAAATAAGGTCTATCCCTGGATCGCGAAAACTCGTTATTCGACGCCCGGTGTCGGGCTGATATCGCCGCCGCCGCATCATGACATTTATTCGATCGAAGACCTCGCCCAGCTTATTTTCGATCTGAAAAACGCCAATGAAAATGCCCGCATCAGCGTGAAACTTGTTGCCGAAGCGGGTGTCGGAACCGTCGCGGCGGGCGTTGCCAAGGCCAAGGCCGAGGTAATTTTGATAAGCGGGCACGACGGCGGAACCGGCGCATCGCCGCAAACGAGCATTAAGCACGCCGGCGTTCCATGGGAGATCGGCTTAGCGGAAACGCATCAAACCTTATTGCTGAATAACCTGCGGGGCCGTGTCCGGCTGGAAACAGACGGCCAGCTTATGACGGGCCGGGACGTCGTTATCGCTGCTCTGCTCGGAGCCGAAGAATTCGGTTTTTCGACCGCGCCGCTCGTCACGCTCGGATGTGTAATGATGCGCGTATGTCACCTCAATACGTGTCCGGTTGGCGTCGCTACACAGGACCCCCGACTGCGCGAGAAATTTTCGGGCGATCCGCAAAATGTCGTCAATTTCATGTGGTTCATCGCCGAGGAAATACGCGAGTTCATGGCGGAACTCGGATTCCGGAGTGTAAACGAAATGATCGGGCGTTCTGATCTTCTCTATGGCGATGAAAATGAACGAGGCATTGACATGTCGCAGGTATTGTTCAGGCCTGGCGTTTCTGCTGATCACGCCCGTTACCAGCAATCAAAACAGGATTTTGTACTCGAAAAAACATTGGACAAAACAAAGCTTGTGGATGTATGCCGTCCTGCCCTCGAAATGGGTGGAACGGTGTCGGCGGAATTCCCTATTGAAAATACGGACCGTGCCATCGGTACAATTTTGGGCAGTGAAATATCCCGAAAGTATGGGGCAATGGGCTTGCCGGACGACACAATTAGGCTAAAATTCAACGGCTCTGCCGGACAAAGCTTCGGTGCATTCGTGCCGAAGGGAATGTCGCTGACGCTTGAAGGCGACGCGAACGACTATCTCGGCAAAGGCCTTTCGGGCGGCAAGATCGTCGCCTTTCCACCGAGATCGGCTAAGTTTACCTCGCACGAAAATATCATCGTCGGCAACACCGTGTTGTACGGTGCCACCGGTGGCGAGGCCTTCTTCCGCGGCGTGGCCGGCGAGCGCTTCGGCGTGCGCTTGTCCGGTGCCAGTGCGGTGGTCGAGGGGACCGGGGACCATGGCTGCGAGTACATGACCGGCGG
>DLHV01000198.1:0-282 GCA_002483395.1 Chloracidobacterium sp. UBA7659
CTTCGCATGACGGTGGTCGCCGCAATACTGGCAGCGGTAACGGTCGCGAATATAAACACGGGCACGCTTCATCGTGGTCTCGCGGCGATTACGACGCACATGTACGTAATGCCGCAGGCGAACTACCGACGGCACGGGAAAGATTGTCGAAGGAGAATGAAGAACATTGTCGCCATCGTTTTCCTCGACAAAAACCGCGCCGCGAAACCACAGGCAAACCGCCCGGGCAACACCAACTGTCCCCAGCGGCTCGTAAGAAAAATTCAAAAGTAAAACTCGTCC
>DLHV01000198.1:319-11368 GCA_002483395.1 Chloracidobacterium sp. UBA7659
ACGCGAGTGTAAACGAGCGTGCTATTTCTCGAAGCACAATTCACTTTCTACCTTGTAATGTAATGTAAACGCACGTTTTAGGCAAGCACAATATATTGTTGCGTAACAATATTTTAAGACAATAATATTGGCCGCCAAAATCCTTTATGATCCAAAAAGCGGCCTGATGAGACGATTTGCTATGCCGCACCGAGTGCAATCGATCGGTTTACCCGGATTTTCCGGTACCTCGTTCGGCGAGCCGCACGACATACAAAAAAACTGTTTTTTGACCTGAGTTGTCTTCCGGCATCGCTCGCAAAACACGCGGTATGAACCTTCGGGAGCGAAGATACCAGCCTTGCATGAGCCGCATTCAACCGCATTCCCGTCGGGCCGTTCGACCTCTTCGTACTCATTCGAAAATCCCGTCATTTTCAGGAATCTGTCGGCGTCCTGATCCGTCAAATACGGAAGCCATGCCTGAACGAACATCGACGCCTTCATCTTGAAATGAACGGCTTCGGGTAGCAGCTCATGCATGATCGCGTATCGCGGATCTTCGTAAAACGTCTTCATTCCTTCGCGCGTGATGCGAATAAAAAATTCGGCCAATGCAAAAAAGCTCGCTGCTTCCGCCTTGGTTTGGCCGCCGATTCGTATGTATAGGACGGCGTTCTGCAATTGCTGCTGATATGCACCATACTGCTGCCATTTCGGATCAAAGCCGCTCTCGACGCTCGAAACAGCGCAGACCTCAAGATACAAACCATATTTCTCGGGCGTGTCGATCGTCGGCGGCAGATAAGCAGGGAAGCTGCGGTAATAAAAATCCCAAAACTCACGCTGAAATTCGTAATATTTTTGCCGGTCGCCGCGTACCAGCGCCGTCTGCGACTTCTGCATCAGCTCCATTTTCCGAAACTGGTAATTTACCGTTGTCCCGACATTTTCGTTCCATGTATCGATCCCGACCGAAAAATCGATGTCGGTAAACGCCCCGCAAAAGTCGCACATGATATAAGGCGTTGTGTACGCGTTGACCTTCGGCCCGCCGCACGATATGCATCTGAATTTCTTTATACGCACCTGTTTAGTATATAAGTAAAGTAATTGTCGTCACAGAACGAAACGATGAGGCGATGAGGCCCTGGTCTGTAGTAGACTGTCCTTTTAGGCTTCACAACAACAATTTAAGGATCGATGAACACTATGAAGATCGCAATGATAATCGTCCGCACGTTGATGGGGCTGCTTTTTTTGTTCGCCTCTATCACTTTTCTTTTCAACGTTTTCCCGATACCGCCGATGACCGGCACGGTAAAGACATTTAACGAAGGACTCGCTTCCGTCGGCTATTTCTTTCCGCTGCTGAAGATCACCGAGCTGCTTTGCGGCCTGGCGTTTGTCGTCGGCCGTTTCGTTCCGCTGGCAACGGTCGTAATAGCACCGATCATCGTGCAGATTTTCTTCTTTCACGCATTCATCGACCGCACCGGCCTGCCGGTCGCGATCTTTCTCGTTCTCGCAAATATTTTTGTGGCGTACTACTACCGGGCGAGCTACGCGGGATTGTTGACGGCGAAATAAGTTATGTACAGCAAAATAAAGTTGTTGTCTCGGTAATACTAGCCGTGTCTGACAGACCGGCGGCGGTCGAGTACGTAGCCGGATTGGAGATCGACGGAGCACTTTTTTTGTTGGACAGCCGGAAAATAACGGATAGGAATGTCCAGCGAACTTGGGAATCACAACGACTCGGATCGAGGTATTTTGCGACGATCCCGACACGATGATCGCGAGGGCCGTGAATGCTGGGGCCAATGGCTCTTTGGATAAAATAAGGGACCACGAAGCACCCTGGGAAAACATCGCCAGGGCGGATTCATCGACCCATTCGGCCACATCTGGCTGGTCGGTGACAGATCGCCGCTTAGCGCCTTTCCCTGAAACGCTCCCCTTGCGCCTGGACATCCGCTTATGTTGAAGAACCTGACCATACTCTCCGCGAATTTGGTTTTCACAATGCTTTTCGTATGCGAGGTATGTGTTGGCCAGAGCGTGAAAACGCAAGCTCTAAGCGGCACGCTTGTCGTCGCTGTACCGGTTAAAGAAGGCCTCGTTGTCTGCTCCGATAAGCGGCTATTTAACAGCGACGCAGGGACCTTTACAGACAACTTTGTAAAGATTCACAGAGTTAATGGCAACGCTTTATTCGTCGCGACGAATACGGTCGGCTTTTTTGACAAGCGGACCGGAACGATTGCGTTCGATGCCTTTGAAATTACAGCGAAGTATGTTGCGAAACATGATCTTGCCGCCGGAAAACAATTTTGGGATGGGCTGAAAAAAGAGATCAGAGATCGGCTGCGGGAATACTTTGCAAAACGAAAATTTGCCGACTGGCCCGAATCCGACCGCGCGAACAATAACCTGCTGTTCAATCTCGTATTCTATTCGATCAAAGAAAACCGCGCCTGGAGTCACTCGTTGAAGGTCTTCTACGAAAAAGCCCGGACGCCGGTTATCTTTATCCCCGATCCCATCCGCGAGGAGGTCAAATCGCCCAAGCTGAGCGGAAAAGGCAGGGAAGTGATGACCTACCTCGCAAGAAACCCGGCGGCTGCCAACGATCCGACTATTCAACGCTTCGACGAATCCCGGTTCGACCTGCAAAACACAACTGCAAGCGACGCCGTGGAATTTGCGAGAAAACTCTTCCAACTAACCAGCACCGCCGTCCCAAAGGCCCAGGTCAGCCCTACCTTCGACTGCGCCCTATTGGATCATGCGACCGGGTATAGATCGATCACCTAGGTCATCCAGACTTTCGGGGCTTTGCCCGCCTAATTTGCAGAAGCCCGCACATTAGTAAAGGCGTAACGGGCGAGGCAGTCGCCAACGGCGACCAACATTAAAGCCAGGGAGCAGCGAGTGGAACGAGCGAATCCCCAGGTAAGCCAGATTTATAAATCGCTCTCTGAAAGGGAGCAACAAAAAAAGCTCCCCTCCTTACGAAGGAGGGGTGGCAGCGTTTCGCGGACGGGGTGGTTCTCTCTGCACCGAATGGGTTCGTCACTTTCAGCGACGGCGAAGATTTGCAATCTGTCCCTAGGGTTCCACTCTGCTCCACCCTAGGCTTTAATGTCGGTCGCCGTTGGCGACAAAAACAACCGGATCATCGTGCCGGATTCGAACCGGCGTCACCTGCTTGGAAGGCAGAGGTCTTTGGCCCACCTGGACGAGCGATGCGGATTTAAGTAGCGTCATTCGGCCAAATTGAAGAAGCCTTAATGACGAAATCTTGACGGCGTCCAATTTCAGGAAGTATCGAACCTCGAAATAAATGAGGACTGACATGAACATTAAAGAAAATCCGTAACTCATCGAGAGCCAAATGAGCATAGTGCAACATCAAGGAGCTTGCGCCTGCATACAATCGGTAGTTGTAGCCATCGGACAAATGAAGAGGCTTTTCGCCAAATTTTTTCGTCAATGGATGCGACACTGCGTTTCTAAATTTTGCAAACTGCGCTATGAGATCATTAAACTTCCTGAGATTGCCGGAAAACTCGGGCGTAAAGCCAAAGTTTAATGCTAAATCGCCATCGATATCCGGCGGTTTAGGTACGGGAGTCGAGACATTGAATTCTTCGACAAATTTCCTTATTTGCGACCGAAAGTGTCCTACTGCCTCACATAGCCGAAACGCACACGAAAATCTGTAATACGGACTTGTCGCAAGTATTGCCTCTCGCGCTAGCGCCTCGTATTCGGCCAGTAATGGAAATGAATCGTATCCACCCATCGGTCCGAAGTTCAGGCGAATCAGAAATGGATAATGTAACTCATGCATTAGCGGCATTTCTGAAGTCGCTGAAAAAACGTCAAGCCGGACAATAGTCAATGGTAACCAGACCTCTCGCATCAAGGCATCCAAGAACTGGTTTACTGCGGTTCTCGCCGGACCAATTGCTGCGTCTGGGTGGTCCGCTTCGACATGAACATCAATGTGAGACAATTCTCCATTCGTTTTAGGCACAAGATCGTAAAAGGTCGCTCTCAACCCCGAGTGGTGCAGATAGATTGTTAACGGTCCTCCGTTAATGCTCATAAGCGAGTCGCTTTGAAGAGAAAGCAGTCGAGGAATATCCAGGCCGAGCGGAACATTTTCGCCAATTACTGCTCTTACAATGAAAAGCCTCTGTTCCCTTTGGCTTTCAATCTCGTAGAAAGTCTTGACTTGGCTCATAGGTATAATCTGAGCAAGGCAGCCCGGAAGTGGCACTTGTGGCCGTAAAATATATTGTTCGTTCTGCATAAGCATTCATTTTTCCATCTTGCGTTCGGACCGAGTTCTGCTGCGAACAATTATTCTTCAGTTAAAAACTGCAGTTTCGAGAGCTTCCATCGTATTTGGAATCGCAACAGGAGGGTTTATTCGTTCAAACGGATTGGGATCACCCGCTGCTTTGATTACCTGTTTAGTCATCGCGACTATTCTTTTATCAGCGATTAGCAAGTCCACATACGGGAGGTGTGAAATATGTTCAAGATCAAGTTCGTTGCTGGTCGAAAAGTCACCGTTCTTCCGTATTTGAGTTTCCACTTCCTTGGATAACCACATTCCCTCACAGTCCTGAATCGAAAGTTTTGTTGCGAGCGAGCTTGCAACACTCTCGTCTTCTGTCATTTCGGAGACAACTCGTCTTACGCTGAGGCGAAACCCAAAATCCACTAAAAGTGAATCTACGGGCGCTCCCTGAGTCTTGGCATCGTGAGGATCGATGTCGACGAAATCGGCAAACGCCTCTAAATACCCCACTTCATGAGCTTTAGATTCAAAGTTTTCGATATGTTGCTTTACGAAATCCAAGCCGATGTTCTGAAATTCTTCCGGGATTCCCGAAATGTTTTCGAGGTNNTCCATTACTTCCTGAAGTTTCATTTCATCGTTCATGGGCGTTGTTAGCCCACGCAAGTCACGCAAACGCCGAACCTTTTTTGTTGTTCGTTGAACGTCGCTCTCTCGTGCTCTCCATGATGCGGCATGAGCCTCATAGGTAAGGTCGAAAAGACTTCGTATTAAACCGGAACTAAATACGCGAAATCGCTGAAAGTCGTCGTTCGTCTCAACATACTCGCCGAAGAATTCAGGTTTCAATTCTGAAAGNNTAGGTGAATCTAAAGATTTCTTTTTTGATCAAGGCTGAAACGATTTCTTTGTTCTGCACCTTCATTTCGACTCGAATGGGAAGCAAACTTTCGAGCAATCGATATCGAGCTTCAATTTCTTCTTCGGAACCATGACGAACAATTTCGAATAGATGCGCCTTAGAAATCGCTAGAATCAATTTTTTCTTCTTCCACTTATCACAGAATTTTTGGAACCTGTCGCTTTCCTTCTCTTTTATCCGCGTGAGAAGTGCGAGATTGCTCGTATCTAAATAGATCAGTTTCATAATAACTCCTATNNGACGCTCCGCTTTTGCGATCATAGATCAAAAACCCTCCCAGCGTTATCGGCTCGAAATGTATTTGTCGACAACGATGTGACGGATCGTATTATCGTCGTGATGCTGAACGAGCAGCGAGTGTAAGCGTGAAGACGGAGCCGAAGCTAGGCAAAAGTCGCCGACGCTTGACGCACGCTCACACTCGCGTTTCTGCCTCGCAAATCAAAATTTGAAAACCGATTTCCCCTTGCCCACCCTCGGTGAGAGGCAAATCTATGTATAGGTATTAACAATGCACGATAATCGATACGCTTGTGACAATGCTGGACATAATTTGTACGAATCGGGGATCGAACCCGAAGCGCCGTCCCAACGCTACCATGAGCGAGTTTTAATCGCATTCAACTTTTAGCCAGTTGACGGCTTATACATACGCCTTTGCATTCTCACCTACCAACGCCGGAGGTTATCCGGCGAGATCGGTTTTCCAGTTAAATTCCTGAATTTTCGCGTCCAGTTCGCGGTATTGCTTAGCAAGCTTATCGGCCTGCTTCTGCGTCTTACCGACGTTCACCGTGCTGACGAACTTGATCTCCGAGCGGCTGTAAAGCTGCTGGGTGACAGTGGCCGCATTCACCAGGCCGCTATAGAGGCCCTTTCGCAGAATGAGAACATCCCGTTCTGCCAGTGCATCCGTTAGCGACCGTTCGTTTTCAAACGCGGTCTCGGAGTTCGTCCTATTTATTTTCTTGATCAGGCTTTCGAACTCGCCGGCAGCGGCCTCGATCTCCTTTAGAAGATCTTCCGGCTTTTCGGCCGCCACATCGCCTTCCTGGATCTTTGCGTTGTTCGTCAAACGCTGACGAAGCTGCTCGATCCGTTTCTTTATATCCGATCGTAATATAAGTGCTTCTGCTAGTTTCATAATTAATATCCTCCTAAGCCAACCTTGCGGCAGGGCTAATAAAATTCTTGCTGGCGTGTGCAATCTGTGCAACAATATTCCATGCGGCATGTTGTAGCCGAATGTTCTTTGACAACCTAAATAGTCTCAGCGACAGGTTAACGAAAACTGTCCCGCACGTCTCATTTTGTCCCACGGAACTGTAATCTGGGACAAAACCTGCGGGACAGATCGGACGCCGTATTGTAAATAAAGAACTTAGCGTTGTCCCACGCGAGTGGAACCCTGGGACATGGGACAAACGGGACAAAAAACGTGACGGGGAAGTTTGGAACTTGCAGAAGCCCGCGCGTGAGCAAGGGCGTAATGCTCAACTTGACTGTTACGCCCTTATTAACATGCGGGCTTCTGCAACCTTAGGTCAGGCCTCTGCACTAACCCTTTACACAGATGACCTGTTTTAGCTCGGCGACGATCTCAACGAGATCGCTCTGAGCACGCATGACTTCCTCGATGTCTTTGTAGGCACCGGGGATCTCATCGACGACGCCTTTGTCCTTGCGGCACTCGACGCCAGCGGTCTGCGTTTCCAGGTCTTCACGCGTGAACTTCTGCTTCGCCTTGGTGCGGGACATCTTTCGCCCCGCACCGTGGGAGCACGAATTGAAGCTCTGCGGATTTCCGAGGCCCTTGATGATGAACGATTTCGCTCCCATCGAACCCGGGATTATCCCGTAACGGCCCTCTTCGGCGTTGATCGCACCCTTGCGGGTAACGTAGACCTTATCGCCAAAATGCTCCTCAATGGCAACATAGTTGTGATGGCAGTTGACCACGAACGGAGCGCGCACCGGAGCGCGGACACTCTTGTCCGCATCGCCGGTTCCGGCGAAAGGTCGTTCGGACGCCGAAGCGGCGTCCGTGGGGACAGGAGTGTCCCCGCTCCGTCCGAACATTCGGTTGAATGAACGCACCAGGCGGGTCATCATGATCTCGCGGTTCTTCATCGCGTACTTCTGCGACCATTCGACATCGTGCCAGTAGGCTTTAAATTCAGGCGTTCCATACACGAAGTAAGCCAGGTCAGCCGCCGGAAGTGTGTTCAGATCGTGCAGCGACTTTGCCGTGGCAATATGCCGCGTGGCAACCTCGTTCCCGATGTTTCGCGAACCCGAATGTAGCATCAGCCAGACGAAATCATCGGTATCGAGGCAAACCTCGATAAAGTGATTTCCGCCGCCAAGCGTTCCGAGCTGTTTCATCGCCTTATGCTTTCGGTCCTGCACGCCGGGATGGAGTTCCTTGAACTCAGCCCAGCGGTTCCACTCGAACGATTCGTCGACCGGCTCCTTGTAATCGTTAAAGCCGACGGGAATTGCACGCTCGATCTCATGGCGAAACTCGGCCATCTTGCGATCGAGAATCCCGCTCTTGAACGGCGTCTTGAGGGCCATCATCCCTCAGCCGATATCGACACCGACCGTTGCCGGAATGATCGCGTCCTTAGTAGCGATGACCGAACCGACCATCGAACCTTTTCCGAGATGAGCGTCGGGCATCAGCGCTACGTGTTTGTAAATGCAGGGCAGCCGCGAGACGTTGCGGAGCATGTCCATCTCGTCGCTTGACATCGAATGCGTCACCCACGAGAGGACGTCCGTCTGAGCCCCGCTTATATTTAGTTTGTTGTATGACACTGGATTATTCCTCCTTAATTTGATGCAAAAAAGCGGTGCGACAAAATGATGAAATGACATAGACGGCAGGAATCGAACCTGCTCCTCCGGTCGTAATGAGCCGGCGATCTACTCAAGATCAGCGTCCGACTCGATCTGGTACGCATGGAGAGATTCGAACTCTCAACCTCCGATTTCTAAGACCGGTGCCTCTGCCAAGTTGGGCTACACGCGTGTGAACTTGCCAATGCCGGGACTCGAACCCGGAACTTTCTGTTTAGAAGACAGACGCTCTGTTCCATTGAGCTACATCAGCGTAAGAGTTGGTTCGGGCAGCAGGATTCGAACCTGCGAACACTTGTTTCCAAAACAAGCCCGTATAGCAATCTGCGGAACGCTCTGTCAGAACCACCTCGCGTGAGCGGGCGGCCAGTCTGGTGAATTTGAAGAAGCCAATACTGTTACGAACTGACCGCCCGCTTACACAGGCGGTTCCGACATATTGGCTTCGGGTCAAGGATTCGAACCTCGATCTACTGGTTCAGAGCCAGCCGTCCTGCCGTTAGACGAACCCGAAATTATTGGTGCACCGGGAAGGATTCGAACCTTCAGAGCTGCAAGAGCGACGGTTTTACAGACCGCCAGCCTTCACCGACAGGCGGCCGGTGCGTGTAAAGTGGCAGGGAAGGCGGGACTTGAACCCGCTAGGTTCAGCTTGAAAAACTGATCGCTCGACGCTTTGCATTCATCCCCGTGATGAATAATTGGTGAAGACGGAAGGACTCGAACCTACACCCTGCTCGTTCGTAGCGAGCTGCTCTGATTCCATTGAGCTACGTCTCCTGAAAATAGTGATGAGTGAAGGGTGGCGAGTGAGGAGAAACCGGCTTTTTGCTCGCCACTCTCCACTCGCCACGCTTCCCTCGATTTACGGCTATTCAGTTGTCAAACATCAAAAATAATAAGGAGCGGCTAACTCATGATTCCCAATGAATCGTGCGTAACCGCTCCAAAAACGTAAAACGTTTGCTTTACTTTCGATGTTTTGGGAGCGGGAACGCCGCTCCCGCTGTGTTAAGTCTTTTGTTCAGAATGATTCATATCATTCTGTTTTGGTTGATAGCTCATGCTTTCGAGGCCCGCACAGACGCCTGCATCCCAGGCCGTTCCGCGCCGCAGCAATGTGCCGGCCGGTAAGCCCGTAAATGTTCTCGGTATATGTATCGAACTTCGAATCACAAAGTTATCTCCAAAAAATTTCTTCGCCGCTTGCGAAGAAGTTGGATTATAAGCACAGGTCAAAATTGCTTGTCAAGCATTTTTTGAAAACTTTTTTCGGCGGGCAGCAAAAATGCTAGAAATGTCGGTAGCCTTTCGGCTCTAAAATCTCGGGTTCTCCGTCGCGGATAAGTTCAATGATACCAATATTTGCGGTGATCTCGCCAATATTCCGAAAAACAGAGTCAGGTGGAGGCAAAAATTTATTTTCGTCGACAGTAAAAATTAGCTCAAAATCTTCGCCGCCGTTCAGTGCAAAGTCGAGGCGTTCCGTTTCTGACTTTGTGAGCCCTCTTAACCACCGATTTACGGGTATCCGGTTCGCGTAGATTCGAGCGCCCACACCACTTTCTCGACACACGTGTTCGAGGTCGGAAGAGAGTCCATCGCTGATATCTATTCCTGCTGTTGCAAACTCAACATCGTGCAATAAGTTGTCCATTCTGCCTTGGAGCCATGGTCTAAGTTGCTTGCTCATCAAATGCTTCCTCCAGATTCTTTCAGGACCCACTCCGTATCTGTAGCCATTCTCGAGTAATTGCAAGCCCCCCGCCGCTCCACCCAATTCGCCCGTGACATAGATCGCATCACCAGGTTTGGCGCCCGATCGCAGAACGGCTTTTCCATGTGAAACTTCACCACCTACGACGGAATTTATCACGACCTTCTCGGGAGTTTTGGAAATGTCGCCTCCGACAATTTCTACACCAAATCGAGCGGATAAGTTATGCCACGGTTCATAAAATCGGTCGATGAAATCGCTTTGCCAAAGGCCTTCGGGAATTCCAATCGAGAGAAGGACCCAAACGGGCGTGCCGGCCATCGCGGCGATGTCCGAAAGGGACACAACCAGAGATTTGTGCGCGAGAAACTCTGGTGTCGTCCAATCAAGGCGAAAATCGATATCCTCTACGAGCATGTCCGTGGTGACGACCATGTCGGTTTTCTCGTCTTTGGGCAACACGGCGCAGTCGTCGCCCAGGCGGGCGAGGCCATATTTGTTCTTAATGTTCTGGATGAAGTCGAATTCGGAGCGCATCAGTTCAGTGTTGACACAACTTGATTAAATACATACAATAACGGCGTCAAAATTTATAAAAAACTTTAACACAATTTTTTTAGAATGGGACGCGNNATAGCGGCGGCGGAATTACATAGAACTTTAACACAATATTATGCCGATCGGACAAACGGCTGTAGTAATACCTGAGAAAATTTACTTCAAGATCGGTGAGGTCTGCGACCTTGTCGGCGTACAGGCGCATGTGCTTCGATATTGGGAAACCGAATTTCCGATGCTATCGCCACAGAAAAACCGTTCGGGCCAGCGAAGCTACCGCCGTCGCGATGTCGAGATATCGGTGCGGATAAAAGAGCTGCTTTACGACGAAATGTTCACCATCGCCGGAGCGAGAAAGAAACTGCAGTCTGAGATGCGCGACGGGTCAAAACCGAGGAACGGTCATTCCGAGGCGGCCGATGCCGGATACGCCCCCGATCGGGATAGTAGCCCGGGTCTGTTTGATGCCGAATTGGACGTGAACGAACGCGCCGAGCGTCCACCAGGCACTCACGCGAATCTACTAAGCGAAGACGGCCGCGAAGCCTTGCGTTCGCTCGGCTCGCAGCTTCTCGAGCTTCGCGAAATGCTCAAAACGAGTCAAACCGAAGAAGCTTCGGAACACCTGCGAAACAACTGAGTTTGACAATTCCCCACGGCAAATCTAATCTAAAAACTCGATATTTCGGGACGTAG
>DLHV01000265.1:0-78081 GCA_002483395.1 Chloracidobacterium sp. UBA7659
GAAACCGGTTACGGGACACGATAATTTTCAGGACTCGAACGCGTTTATCACCGCCGGCGGACAACGTGGACCGCAAAAGGACATCCTTTTGCCGGGAACGTATTACGTCAATCCGCTGCTGTTTAAGGTGATCCTCGAATCCGCAAAGGAAGTTAAGCCGGGCGAGGTCGCTGTGATCGTTTCAAACGTCGGCAAGGACCCGTCTGAGGAGATCAGGCAGGCGATGGCCCGCAAAATCCGTGAGCGGCTCGAACAAGAGGAAGAACAGCAGATGCAGATCGCGGCCGAAAAGCTTGATAAAGTGGACGGCGAAAAAGCCACGCTCGACGACATAAAGGCCGAACTTTTGTCGGGCGATCCGGCGGATAAAAGGCTCGACAGCGGCGCTCACGAGGCGTATGTTGTGCCCGAAGGCTACCGAGGTATTCAGGAAATGGTCGTCGGGCCCGGGCGTTATTACGTTAATACACTGGCCGTGTCGGTTATCGTCATACCGACGACAAACCAGACGGTCGAATGGACAGCCGGCGAGGTGGCGAACACGTTCGATCCTTTCGAGGTGATTTCAAAAGACGGTTTTACGATGCAGCTTGAGGTGCGTGTTGTGTTCCGTGTAAAGCCTGAGGACGCACCGTTTATGGTCGCTAAGATCGGCGACGTGACTCGCCTTATCCAGAATGTAATGCACCCGCTGATCGACTCGATCTTCCGCAATCAGGCGTCTGAAAGCTCGGCGATGGCATATCTGCAAAACCGTCACGAGGAACAGGAACGTGCCGAGGCCCGCGTGCGTATGCACCTTTTGAAATACCACGTTGACGTTGTAAACGTTCTTATCTGCCACATCCATCTGCCTGAAGAGTTGATGAAAACGCAGACCGAAAAGATCCTTGCCGAGCAGAAACAGAACATGTTCAACGCTCAGCGCGAGGCGGAGGTCAAACGTATCGAGCTCGAAAAGACCAGCTCGCAAGCCGACAACCAGCGAAGCTTGATGGAGGCGACTGTCGGTGTGGACATCGCGGGCAAGCGGTCCGAGCAGCGTAAGAAGGAAGCCGAGGGCGAGGCCTACTACATCAGCGAGACCGGTAAGGCCGAGGCAGAAAAGATGCGGCTAATCGGCGAAGCTCAGGGTGTCGCCTAAAACGAACAGGTCAAGGCGCTCGGAGGCAGCAACATTGCCATCATCGAAACGCTGAAGGTAATCGGCGAAAAAGGCGTCCGCATCACACCGGACATTCTTGCTTCAGGTGGAAACGGCGGCGGCGATGGCGGCGGAATCGGAACGCTGCTTCTGTTAAATCTATTTAAGGAGCAAATGCAGAAAAATAGCGATTCGCCCGCGAAAACACCGGCAAGTGTGTCGAATTAGCCTTGCCGAAACTTAAGAAATTCGGCTGTTNNTGTACTCATTCGTTTTTTCCGCACCGCGTGCTAGTCTCATCTTTCGCAATGAAGGAAGACATTCATCAAACTTGCCTTAATAGCGGCCTAGTTATTCTTACGGATAAAATGCCCGGAGTACGTTCAGCAACGCTCGGGTTATTTTTTCGAGTCGGCTCGCGGCACGAGCCCGCAGAACTAAACGGTATCTCGCATTTTATCGAGCACGCCGTTTTCAAGGGCACGGCGAAGCGATCAGCCCTCAACATCGCCATCGAACAGGACCGTCTGGGCGGCAATCTTGATGCGTTCACCACCCACGAAGAAATAGGATTTGCGATCAAGATCATCGACGATCAGCTTCCCGCCGCGTTCGACCTGATATCCGACATGCTTGCAAACCCGCGATTTGAGGACGCGGACCTTGAGAGTGAACAGCGTGTAATCATCGAAGAGATGAAGATGCTCGAAGATTCTCCCGAAGAATATTTAGGCGAGATATTCAGCCGCGAATTTTTCCCTGATCATCCGCTGGGGCTGTCGATCGCGGGAACGCCGCAAACAATAAAGTCGTTTGACAGCGAAACGACGCAAAAGTATCACGAACAGTTATTCAGTGCTTCAAATATGGTGATAGCCGCGGCGGGGAATGTCGATCACTTGCGGATAGTCGATATGGCGACACAGGTTTGGAGTTCAAGCTTGCCCGTCGCTAAAAATTGCACGCTAAAGCGCGAACTCCAAACACCGCCGCAATACGCTTCTCCAATAATCATCGAGCAAAACGAGAATCTCGAGCAGGCTCATATCATCATCGCCACGCCGTTTGTATCGGCGTCTGACAAAAAGCGATATGCCGCCGATCTGCTCGCAAATATTATCGGCGGCGGAACATCGAGCCGTCTTTGGCAAAAGATACGCGAGGAACGCGGCCTGGCCTATAGCGTCGGGGCATCGACGATCATGTATCAAGATTGTGGTTTATTCTCGGTCTTCGCCGGAACATCGCCCGAACAAGTTGCGGAGCTAGTTGATATCGCGATCGCGGAAATGCGAGAAGTTGTGCGAAACGGCGTGACAGAAGACGAATTAGAACTCGCCAAGCAGCAAACACGGGCTTCGATCCTTCTCGGCCTCGAAGATTCCGCCGGCCGTGCAGCGACGCTGGCCCAATGTGAGATGGTTCACGGACGGCAGATTCCTGTCGAGGAAACCCTTGAAAACGTTGACGCTGTCACGACGGATGACATTCATGATCTCGCTGCCAAACACTTTCGCACCGAGAGTATGGCATTCGCCGCATTGGGTGACCTAAAGGGCCTTAAGATCGACCGGGAAAGATTCTCGATCTGACCGCTGATTGTGTCGTAGATCACTTACAATATGCAAAAATCGGTATATCTATCCCCGATAGGATGAGAAACATTAGTCTTAAAAGGTTTTTTCTCTACCTGCTGATCGGCTCNNGTCGTGATTCTCTTCGGTAATTTCGGCGAATTCGAGACGAAGGTGCTGCTGACAACCGGGATGATAACGATCACCAGCATTTTGGGACTCGCGTGCGGCGCATATCTGGAGATGAAGCGGGTGCACTGGCTGCCGATCGCCGGGATTACGCTTGCGGTTGTTTCCGCCGTGCTGTGGATCTTTCTGATCTGGAACGGCACCGTCCGCTCCGGCTACTTTGCCGAGATACTGATGACCGCGACGCTGCTCGCCGCATCGTGCTCACATATTTCATTGCTTTCACTTGCAAGACTTGACAAACGGTTCATATGGTCGCGTTGGGCGATTCACATAGCTGTTTGGTCGTTAGCGGCCATCTTGCTGTGGCTGATTTGGACGCATTTCGATCCGGCGGATACCTGGATCGCACGCGTGATGGGTGTTTTGTCGATCGTCATCGCCGCATTGACCATTGTTACCCCGGTATTTCACAGACTTAGTGCCGGTGAACCGAATGTTGACGCCATCGATGCCGAGATCGAACGACTCAAGGAAAGCATCGTTATACTTGAAGAGAAAAGGTCGAAATACTCATCATGACGAACAAAAAACTGCTTTACTGCGGACTCGCGATTTTGGCCTTAAGCTTACTGATCGGACTGTTCGGAACGATCGGTGGAATCGGCGGCAGTTTCGCCGCCCTTTCTGAGGCCGAGAATGCCGGGATTGCTGCGGTCGGCAACGGTATCCTAATTGCTCTCGTGGCAAGTGTTATTGGTGTTGTAGGATCGTTGATCGGCATCTGCCTAATCATTGTCGGAGCTGTCAGGTCATCTCGTTCCTTCGATAAGGAATAGGATCCGCAACGCCGGCTTGGGAAAATCCCCGCAGCCTCAACGCACATGAGTCACAAGTGCCGCAAGCCAGATCTTCGCTCCGGTAGCACGACCATGTGAGATGTAGCGGGGCACCAAACTCAATTCCCTTTTTTATGATCGCCGCCTTCGTCAAAAGAATTATGGGTGTCCGAATTTCGATTCGCGTGTCGGGCTTCGTACCAGCATTGATGGTATTTTGAAATGCTTCGTAAAATTCCGGACGGCAATCCGGGTATCCGCTCGAATCTTCGGCAACCGCACCGATGTAGATCTTATTCGCACCGAGCACCTCGCCCCAGCTCACGGCTATCGAGAGCATGTTCGCGTTGCGAAACGGCACGTAGCTGGTAGGAATTTCTTTCGATTCGAGATTCGCTTCTGTTACCTCGATACTTTCATCGGTTAATGACGAACCACCGATCTTTGCCAGGTACTCGATCGAAATATCAAGGCGTTTCTCGACCCCATAGTGATCGGCGATATCGTAAAAGGCCTTCCGTTCGCGGTTCTCAGTCCTTTGGCCGTAGGAGATGTGAAGAAAAGCAAGGTCTTCGTTTTCAGATTGCGCGATCGCAGCCGTGACACAGCTATCCATGCCGCCGGAAACCAGGCAAATTGCCATCGAATGTCGCCCGTCTACCACGTTTCAGCCTCTACCAGTTTTCCAAGCATAAGAAGTCGCCAAATTGCACGCCATTGAGAGTATTTGATCGAAATATCGAACGGCAATATGACTTAATACGTATAATACATTAACGAGGTGAAAATATGTTTTGTCCCAATTGCGGCGGTGACAACCTGAGCGAGCGAAAATACTGCCGTTCCTGCGGTCTGAAACTGGACTCCATCTCGAAGAGTGTTGCCGAGCAGTTTCCGTCTGTCGAATATGTAAAGCTGCAAAAACGGAAAGAACGTTTCGAAAAGCTTGGTTTGGCGTCTTTAGCTGTGACCGGAGCCATCGGACTTGGCATTATCCTTTCAAAGGTGGCTTACTACAAACTCATTTTATTTGGCCCTGAGGTTCTTCTCTGGTCGGCATTTGGCGCGTTCGCGCTGTCTGCCCTGCTGTCGGTATTCTTTTTTAATTACCCGAAACTCTTCATGAAATTCGAAAAGGTAAATCCGCATTTTTCATCGCCAGACGATCGCACTGAGGCCGTTTCACTGCCGACCAACAAGCTTATTGACGACAGGCCATTCGAGCCGGTCGGAAGCGTCACGGAGCATTCGACTGAGTTATTGCCTTCAGCCGGAAAGCCCGGCACAAGATGAGATCACACCCCACGAGCGTCGGCTCCCCAAATGTATTTATGCAACTGCAGATTCAACCGCAGTTTCAGCCCGCTTCGCGAAACCGCTTCGGCGATCTCGGCCAAATTTGTAATGCCGTGAACGGGTGAGATCAGAACCTCTTTCGTACGGTTCACAAGATCGTATTTTGCGATTATCTCCTGAGCATATTCCCAATCTTCCATGCCTGCGACCACGAATTTCACTTCATCCTTATCGCTACGCAATCGTTCAAGATTCGGCCAGTGATTTCGCCCGGACNNCTTCACATCAAGAATTATTGACGCCCGTGAATCAACTTCTTCAGTCGAAACAAAATTGCCGGTCTCGATAAGCACTTCGTAATTTCGGTTGCAGAGCGTGCTGATAAAGGGAAATACATTTTTCTGTGCAAGCGGTTCGCCGCCCGTGACTTCGACCAGATTGCATCCGAATTTGTCGAGCTTTGCGAAAATATCCTCAAACGAAACTCGCTCACCGCCGTAAAAAGTATATTCCGAATCGCACCAAACGCATCGCAGCGGGCAGCCCGTCAGCCGCACAAACGAACAAGGCCGTCCTGCGTGCGAAGACTCGCCCTGGATAGAGAGAAATATTTCGGTAACGCGCAGATCCACGAAGGCATTTTAACAGGGATGAAGGGGATATGCAGGGATAAAAACCGGTCTCCACCTCCGCGTCAAAAAGGACCGATTAAAGATCATAAAAGAGTCCAAGCCATTCAAACATGTTCAATACTTCGCCAANNCGCCAACCGCAAAGGACGCAAGATTCGCGACGATGATCGTTGCAAAGCATCGCACCAAGTCCGGTGTATCGAGTATGCCTTTACCCCGAAGAGATAACCAAAACAGAAAACATTCCGCAATAGGTGCAAATGTCTCAGCTATCAATAAATATAAATTGCGTGATGCTCCAAAAAAAATAACCGGCAGCACCAGAACCACGATCGGATATGTACAAGCGGTTAACCAAATGCCAAACAATAGCTTTTGTTTGACGGAGACTTTAGACGAAAGTCCGAAGAACAGGATCGGCGTTTCAATCAGAATGGTTAGCAGATAGCCGAATGGAAGAAAATACCAAAGGTCTGCGAGAGGAAACGTTTGGAGCGTTGGGGGTGGGATGCCATTAAATAGAAACAAGAAAAACATAAAAGAAAAGAACTAAATGCTCGCAACACTGAAAATCGAGAGCGTACTTCGACTATAGCATTTTGACCAAAAACGGAAACTCCGCCATTACATGACCGATCGCGAAGGCGAAATAGATATCGCGGGTCGCTGTGTAATCAATCGCAAATCCTGCCCAGAGACCGATTACGACCATAACGCTAAAGATCAAGAACAAAGCAAAGATTTTTGGAATGCCGTTCGCGTTTGCAAAAAGCGGCACATCTTTCAGCTTCCAAGGGATGGCTCGTCTATCGACCAGCGGTATCAAAAGTATCCAAACAAAATAGTGGATCGTCTCCAGGAACACATGCGTCGCGACCAATAGATGGCTTGAGATTCCCGGCAATATTTCGCTTCCCGCGTGCTGGCCGATCCGCCAAAAGAGATTGGTCTCGTCCGAAAGATTCGGCTCGCCGGCAAGAGACGCCCACAAAGCTATGAAAAAGATCGGTATCGAAAGCAGGCAATAATGATAAGCCCGCAGCCATTCGGGTTTTGTCCGGCGTATCTGCCTTTCGAGAAACCACATCGCCACGAATGGATGCAGGTAAACCAGCGAAAGGCTCCAATATTGCGGCGCCATCCACGCCAGAGCCGCGAGGAAGAATACTATCGGAAGAGCCCAGCCCCAATCGCTTTTCGGCCGCTGCTTTCCCCGGAGATAGAACAAGCCACCCACCCAAAAGATAAACGCCGTGTTCCAGATCGCCGCAAACATCGCCCAGCTTTCCTGGCTCCAAAGCCAGTTCCCGCTTGCAAAATAGAGCCAAAGATAAACGGCGGTCAGCACGACCACTCCGCCGATCCCTACCGAATAATAAAGTCCCGACTTTCCCCAGCGAACCGGCATCCTGGCCGCAAAATACCGAAACTCCATCAAATTATGGACTCCCGCGAACAGAAAGATCGTGGCAATAGAAAGCTGCAGCGGGAACATGCCGATAACCGCCGCACCCAACGCGCAAAAGGCCATGAACGCGAACACGAAGATATGGGCGCTCGCGACCTCAATTTTTGCCTGCCGTATCTCCTGCATTTGGAATCGATCTATTACTCGCCCGCTGGTATTGTCTCTTTGGGATTTGGCACAATCAGCGTAACAAGATTCGCGTCATTCGAAGTCTCCAGTTTGATCTTGCCCGAGCCAAATCCGTAAATATGGACCGCTTGTGTAAACATCTTGCCCGTGATCGACCTTGCCTCGGCGGGCGGACCCGCGTTCGCAAAAGCTATCGTCGCAAATGCACCGGTCGAAAATATAAACATTAGCCCGGCCGCCGCCTTGCCGCTTTTTGTCGAAAGCCATTCAGAACGCGTAAACCAAATGCCGCCAAAAACGAACGCGAGGCTAAGAAATAAGCCACTGACGATCGTCTGCATCCGGGTAAAGCCGCCGGCGGCGACCGCAGCAGCCGCGATGTCATTGCCGCCGCCGTCAAGACGCTCCAACTCCGCGCGAAGTTGTTTGATCTGGCTTGCCGGAATAACAAGTCGGGCCTCTTTCGCATCGCGGTCAAGCCTGATAGACAAGGTGGTGTCGATCGATTTTGTCGCTTTTGGCTTGTCGGGCCGCGCGATGTCTGCAAACGCTGAGGCTGAAAAGATGGTTGCCATTGCGATTATCGTCAAAATATTCTTCATTTGGGTTTCTCCTTTGATACGTCGGAATTTCGGGCATTATATCAGCAATCGTTGTCAGAACCGCCTGTGGTAGCGGGCGGTTCTGACTTTTTCGGCGGTTTGCGTTAAACTTTCTGCATATGCGAGCACAACTTAAGAAATTCATCGAATCGATCGGCCCGGATTCGATCGCGATCATCCCGGCGGCACACGAAGCGACCCGCAGCTACGACACCGAATATAAGTTTCGGCAGGATTCGGATTTCGCCTACCTAACCGGTTTTCCCGAACCCGATGCCATCGCCGTCATCGATCCGCGTTCGAAAAAGCCTTACACGCTTTATGTTCGCCCGCGCGACCCGGAGATGGAAACGTGGTTCGGACGCCGCGAAGGTGTGGATGGCGCTGTCAAAAATCACAAGGCCGACCGGGCATTTCCGATTGATAAATTCGCCGCCGATCTCGGCAAGCTGCTCAACGGCCACGACAATCTCTTTTACCGATTTGGTGTCGATGAAAGGCTCGACCTGCAAATCCTGCGGTATCTTTCGGCACAACGGCAGAGGCGTTTGAAATCGCCTTACCCGCCGCATACAATCGTCGACCCGACGATCCTGATCCACGAAATGCGGCTGCATAAAACCCCGGACGAGGTCGAGTTTATGCAAAAGGCAGCGACCATCTCGGCCGAGGCCCACATTTTGGCGATGCAGAAAACCAGGCCCGGCATGAACGAGTTCCAGGTCGAGTCGTTGATCGAGGCATACATGCGTGACAACGGCGCGAGCGGCGTTGCATATAACTCGATAATCGGCGGCGGTGAGAACGCCACGATACTTCATTACGTCGAGAACAATCGTCCGCTCAAGGACGGTGATCTTTTGCTGATCGATGCCGGTGCCGAATACAACGGATACGCCGCTGACATAACCCGCACATTTCCAGTCAATGGCAAGTATTCAAAGGCGCAGCGTGAGGTTTACGACGTGGTCCTCGACACGCAGCTTAAGTGCATCGATCACACGGTCACGGGCAACACAGTGAAGGCACGTCAGGAGCTCTCGATCGAAATGCTAACCGAGGGCATGAAGAAGCTTGGCCTGCTGAAAGGTAAGACAAAGGACCTTATAAAGAAGAAGTCGTTCATGAAGTACTACATGCACGGCGTAGGCCACTACCTCGGCATGGACGTCCACGACGCCGGCCGCTATTTCAACGATCAGGCAGCCAAAGACTCTCGCCCTTTCGCTCCGGGCATGGTGCTGACGGTCGAACCCGGACTATACATTCCGCCCGACGACAAGTCGGCTCCGGCAAAATACCGCGGCATCGGCATCCGCATCGAGGACGATGTTTTGGTCACCAAAGACGGCAACCGAAACCTGACCGCGAAGGTGCCGAAGGACCCTGACGAGATCGAAGCCCTTATGCAAAACGGCGCTCGAAAGAAGTCTTAATTTTAGTTCAAAAGGTTCGGATCCACGATTCCGATGTTCCAGGCTGGAACAGCCTAAATGAAGCAAATAAGGATCTTATTCCACTTGTTCCACGTGGAACGCCTGGAACAAGTGGAACACGGTCACGGGTTTCGGCTTTCCGCTAAACATCTTAGTCCATTGACTTTAGCACTACATGTAAACCGCTTCGATGCCGTCTTTGTTCCACAGTGGAACACGGCTGATCTGCTAGCTCCCCTCCTGGTTTGAGGAGGGGTGGACTCGCTTTGGCGGACGGGGTGGTCAGTCCGCTCGCCGATCCAGTAACAAAGCCCGTCGGGCGCAACGACGTAGAAAACCTTCCAGACGTTTTCGCCCTGGTTTTCTGTGTCGATCTTGGCCGAGATAGTTCCATTCGGGTCCCGCGGGCCGTCGCCGCCGGGCGTAAGTCCATTCGCCTTGAACTCGGCGTAGGCCGCTTCGATATTATCGACCTCAAACGCGCACCCGTCCTGCGAAGATCTAGCTCCCCTCCTGCCTGAGGAGGGGTGGTAGCCGTTTTCGGCTGACGGGGTGGTGGGAGGCCGTTTTCGGCAAGCCCGATGCGAATGCCGTCCCTCGCCAGCACCGCCGCCTTATGCGGCTCGTCCCGCCGCGATTCAACCGAGAAACCCATCACCATCTCATAAAAAGGCACAGCCGCTTCCACATCCGCCACCGGCAGATTCATCGCGTCGTTCTGATACGGCCAGGCGTTTTTGAAGGTTGCTTTCATCAGTCAATCAATAACCAGGTCCACCGTATACCGCTGCAACGTTTCCGACCGACGCTCCAGGTAAAATCTTAAGGTCCATAGTTATGGGCGAGCAAATTATTTTATCGAGATGTACGAGTAAAATCGTTGAATTATAAGCCACTTGGATGAAATGTCAAAGGATTTCTATGCGTGTGGAATTTAGCTTTCCGTTATCACTTTGTTAGCAAGACCTTGGCAGCCAATAGTTTGGCGACCACTAGTCTTTGGTCCCTAAGAAAGGTGGGAAGTTGTTGGGGAGCTATAGAAGGCCCTGTCAGTATCTCGAGCGGTACTGACAAGACCTACCACCCCGTCCGCGAAACGCGTCCACCCTCCTGAGCAAGGAGGGGAGTTTTTTATTTTGGCAGCTTTGTGATCATGAGCGTAGCAGAGTAGGCAGCGGGTTTGATGGCGGTGGTGGATTTTGGGTACGGCGTCAGAGCGACGAGTTTTATTTCGTGGCCTTCGAAGGTGACGGTTTTATCCAACTGGTTGGTGTTTAGTTCGAACACAGTGGTTTTGCCGGCTTTGCGGAGCTGGATCTTGACGCGCCCAACGCCGGCCCAGATGCAGCGGACGCCTTCGGGACAGCGGGAGTCTTCGATCACGGACAGGAATTTGACCTTGATGCCGGTACCAGGAGCGGTTTTTTCCTGTGCAACGCGGAGTTTAAGTTGGGCAGTGGTTTTTGCTTCCATCGTTAGGAAAATGCCTAAAAAGAGTGTTAGTAAAAGTGTTGAAAGTATGGTTCTCATATCCTTGGCTCCGGGCCGGTTTGTTTGAAGGTTTTTGTGCGTTTGGCGTTGTATTTTTCTTGTTCATCTTTTGTTCCTGCTTGTTCATTTTACTCGGCGGTTAAGAATTGGAACCAAAAAAAGGGGAACAGGAAAGAACAAGAAGGAAAAAAAGAAAACCCACCCCTCCGCTTCGCTTCCACCCACTTCGTAGGGAGCGGGGTTTTGGAAATGCCGGACCAGAGAAAATGGACATTCGGGACAGTAGTTCATAAACTCGGATTATATGAAGGAGGGTTCTTCGGAAAAGAGTTCGTTCACCGGTCTCGCAAAGCGTTTGTCGAGGCTTCCGGCGGATAAGCGGCGGGCAGCACTGGAGATCAGCGCCGCGCTTGCCGGTGTTTCCCTGCGCGTTAGCCGGACGTTTGTCGAAGCCGTGCCCAAAGCCGCAAAGATCCTGACTGCGGACGATCTTCGAAGCTGGGGCGAGATGGGCCGCCGCCTTGCGATGGGCGACGCGGAAACCGCCGTGCAATATTTTAAGCGCGGAGTAAACGGCATCGCAAGAATTCCCAAAAAAGCAAGGCCCGATATCTTTCGGATCAGCACGCGTCAATTGGTGTTGTCCAGCTCGATAGCTCTCGAAACCTTTGAGTTTATTCCCACATTGGCCGAAGAGATCAAAGATGACGAGCTTTTGACGGCGACGCTAAAGCTGGCGGCCGAGATTGCAAACCGGTCCGCCCGGCACAGTGCAGAGTTTTTGCAGAACACTCCGCCGGTCGCCCGCGTACTGGACATCTTCGGCAGCCGCAAAGCCGATGTTGCTGAAGCTGTATTCGATCTCGGTTCGCTTTTCGCCACGCGTACGGGCGGAATGACGGCTGACTTATGGACCGGTCTTCCAAAGGCGCTTGACGGCCTCTCCGCCGATAACGCAATTCTTTTGATGAATCGGGCGGCCAAGGTTTTGGAATTCGGAGCGAGCGTTACGCTTCATTTCGTTTCTGCGGGAAGCGGCGTGCTGCGGCGGGTCGACGGAGCTTTCGACGATTGGTGCGGCGTACTGGATAAGATCGGTAACCAGGGCAACGCGGTTTTGATCGCATTTCTGCGTGCAACGCCAAAGTTCTTCGGCCAGATTCTCGCTAATTCAGCCAAGCACAATTCGCCGCTCGACATCGAGACGCTCACATTGATCAAGCGTGTTCTCCGCCTGACCGGCGAGATCGCCGAAGCGGATGCGGAAAGCGGCCTCGCGGCGTTTCGTTCGAGCACGGCGGCTTTGAAAAAGGTTACGCTCGACCAATTTGAAGAATGGATCGAAACCGGCCTGCGCGAAAAGTATGCGGATTCCGCCAAGGCCCGCCGGAGCTACTTCGCCCTTGAGACACGCGAATCGAACAACCTTCTGCACGAGACGCGGACCGGCCTGCCGCTCGAAACGATCCAGGGTGTTCTTCGCATTTATGTCGAAGGACTGACCGGAAAAGAGGTCGAGGTTTCACCGCTGTCTGCAATGCCGCAGGAATCGCGGATCGGAGACGGCCGGACCATCTATCTGCCATCGTCCGTGTCGGAATTTGACGACGAAGAGATGAACTTCCGGCTGTACAAGGTGCTTTCCGCCCACGGGGCCGGACAGATCGAGTTCGGAACATTTGCAAAGGATACTACCGAATTGAGGGCTGCGTACGCCGACCTTTCCGGGCTGTTCGAAGCGACCGCCGATCAGATCGACGCGTTCTCGCTGGCCGGGTATATCGAGGACGTGCAGAAGGGAGAAACCGCCTTGGGCGTAGACGAAACGCAAGCAGAAATGAAAAAGCGAACTCCGAAGCTGCCCCGGAATTCTGATTATAAGGCGGTGCTGCATGTCTTTCCGGAGCCGCGGCTTGCAAAAAAAATATTTGGAACAATGGAGAACGCTCGGATCGACAACCGCCTTCGCAACGCGTACCGCGGTCTTCGCAAGGACCTCGATTTGATGAAATCGATCCTGCTCAAAACGCGGCCATACATTTTTGACGTGCCGATGCACCAGGTGCCCTTCGAACTCCTGTTCCAGATCACGCTCTGCGGCGGAGCAACGGACGACGCAAAACAGTTTTACGGANNACCGCAGAGACGCCGAGACGCAGAGACAAGAAATGGAAAGTGGAAAGTGGAAAATGAAAAATGAAGAGCCGAATTCTCCATTTTCATTGTCCTCTGCGTCTCCGCGTCTCGGCGGTAAAAATCTCCCTACCGTTGCCGATTCCCTGATGGCGACGAGCCGCGTGTACAGTCTTTTCCAAAACATCTCTGCTGAAGAAAGCCAGGAGGCCGACGCCGACCAGAATGACGAGGAACACGAATATGAGTTCGAGGACAGGAATGTAAGCGAAGCAGCTACCGAAGAGCAGTTGAAACGTGAGGACAGGCCTAAAAAAACCCAGGATATAAAGGACCTTTTCAATGCATGGAACAGCCTTGACGACGAGGGCGAGCCCGACGATCTGGGCGGGGCCGAAGCATGGTCGCAAAACGAGATGCCGGAACAGGCACTCGAAGCCGGTGACGAAGCTTTCTCGTATGACGAATGGGACCGCGAACTAAACGATTACCGCGTCGGCTGGAGCCGCGTGATCGAGAAAAAAGTAAAACAGGGCGATCGTAATTTTGTTGAATTGGCGCGTTCGCGTTACCGCGGCGTTATCTCGTCTATCCGCCACCAGTTTCAGCTTATGAAGCCGGAGAATCTGACGCGGATAAATCGAGAGATCGACGGCGAGGATTACGATCTGAACGCCGTGATCGATTATGTCGTCGATCGAAAGGCGGACGGGCGGCAGTCGGACCGGCTATACACAAAACGTCTTCGCCGCCAACGCGATGTCGCCGTTTCGATCCTGCTCGACCAATCGTCGTCCACCGCCCGGACGATCACCAGAAACCCTTTGCAGCCATATACTTACCCGGGCCGCCGGATAATCGAGATCGAAAAAGAAGGCCTCGTGTTGATGAGCGAAGCGCTCGAAGCGGTCGGCGATATTTATTCGATAAACGGCTTTACATCCGAGGGCCGACGAAACGTCAAATTCTACGTCGTAAAGGATTTCAACGAAAAGTATTCCGAAGAGATCGAAAAGCGTATTGGAGGAATAACATTTCAGAACAACACCCGCCTCGGAGCGGCAATCCGCCATTCCGCGACAAAACTGCTTAAACAGGAATCACGCACAAAACTGCTGATCATATTGACTGACGGCCGCCCATACGACCACGACTACGGTGACGCCCGCTATGCCCGCGAAGACGTCCGCGAAGCTCTGACCGAAGCCAAAATGAGCGGCATCATCCCATTCTGCATCACCGTCGACCGCGAATCCGAAGGCGAGCTAAAGGATCTTTACGGTGATGTCGGTTATACGATCATTGACGATGTGCTCAGTTTGCCGGAGCGGATGCCGAATATTTATCGGAGATTGACTAGCTAATTGCCAAACGTTTCGAAGCGGATCCCTAATGAAAGGAAACTATTGTCGTGAAGTCAGACATAAATTCCTCTCCCTACTTCAAGTGAAATTCTACCAAAGCAAATTCACACCATAAGCGCCAAACCGCCGATCCGAACTAACCAGCGTAAAATCCTCGACGATTGCTTGCGAGATCAGCAAACGGTCAAAAGGATCTTTGTGGTGTGACGGAAGATTCTCTAAATTTAAAGCGTGTTCTAACTTTACAGGTAAAATTCGAAAGCCGTTTGCACGTTGCTCAGCCTCGATGGATTTTGCCAGAGACGACTTTAATTCAAATTTGTTTAAGGCGATCTTTATTTGTAGTTCCCAGGCTACAACGACACTCAGGAACACTTCGTTCTCGGCGGCCAATATTGCACCGTAAGCGGCTTTGGAAAGTTTGTCCGGATCATCACGCCACCAAACGAAAGTGTGGGTATCCAATAAGAGATTCATAACTCTTCATCGAATCCCCAGAATTCGTCCGGCAATTCATCGTCGAAATTGTCGCTCATCCACATAGTTCCTTTGCCAAGACCGGCGGTGCGCTGTTTTCGTTTCGCAGGCTTATCGATTGCCGTAACTTTGGCAAGCGGCTCGCCGTTCTCCTCGATGATTATCTCGTCGCCCTCATGTGCCCGAGCCAGCAGGCCCGGCAATTTCGTTTGAACGTCATTAATGCTAACTGTCTTTATCATAAATTCCTCAGGGCGTGATTATAGCACCGATACAATTATGGCAAGAATTACGTCTTCAAAATTTCATCGACTTTGAGTATCAAACTCGACGAGGAAAAGGGCTTGCCGATAAAATTGATCTTTTCCGACAGGCGTTCCTCCTCCGAAACGATATTTTCAATATTGCCCGACATAAACAGTACGGATGCTTCCGGGTGTAGATTCGTCATTTTTTCGGCGACTTCCCTTCCATTCATTACCGGCATCAAGAAGTCGGTCAGTAGAAGATGAATCGGATTGTTGTACGATTGGGCGATCTCCAGCGCTTCCAAACCGCTGGACGCCTCGAGAACTTCATAACCCGACATCGTCAGAAATTCGGCGGTGATGCGCCGCACCGCTTCTTCATCCTCAACGAGTAGGACGGTTCTATTTTCCGCTTGAATCGATTCGGTTTGCGGTTTCGCCGTGGGTGCCGCCGACTGGTCTATGCGCGGAAACTGGATTTTGAAGGTGGTTCCCCTACCGACTTCGCTTTGGACCCAAATAAAACCCTTTGATTGCTTAACTATGCCATAAGCCATCGCCAGAGCCAGCCCGGCGCCTTTATCGGATTCTTTTGTCGAAAAGAATGGTTCGAAAATGTAATCTTCGGTTATCGCGTCCATTCCGATACCGTTATCCGCAACGAGGATCTCAATATACGAACCGCCGGGTTGAACCTTGTTGGAAGCATCCTTGTCGATAGCAATATTTGCCGTTTCGATTCTGAGCATTCCGCCGTTAGGCATTGCGTCCTTTGCGTTACGGGCAAGAATCATTAGAACTTGTACGATCTGATCCTGGTCAACAAAACAAAAGCCCAAGTCCGGTGCAAGTTTAATCTCAACATCAATATCTTCGCCGACCACGGAACGAAAGTTCTGAGCAAACTCCGTTATGACGTGATTCAGCACGACGGGTGAGAGGGTCATCGGCTGCTTGCGGCCAAAAGCAAGCAATTGCCGGACAGTTCCGGCGACACTATCAGAAACCTCCTTGATCTCATTTACGCGATCCCGGATAGGGCTGTCAGCCGGAAGCTGAAGGTTCAAAATATCAATGTGCAGCAAAATTACGGCGAGAAAGTTATTGAAGTCATGGGCAATTCCGCCGGCAAGCCGCCCGAGCGCTTCGATCCTTTGCGATTGCCAGCGTTTCCGTTCGGCTTCAAGAAAAGATCGCTCAGCCTGTTTCCGCTTAGTCGTATCGTTTACAAAAAAGAGCCGGCGGCCGCTGTCCAGGTCACGCCAGCATATGTCACCCCAAACACTGGTGTCGTCCTTTCTAAGAAATTCCCAACTGCCGTCGCTTTCCGAGCCATTTGATAGCTGCTGCTTAACGTACGCCAAACGCAAGGGCTCGTCTATCGCAAGGAGGTCTGTGATCGTTCTACCAACTAATTCTTCAGGGTTGCAGCCGAAAAACCGGCCGGCGGCCGTATTTACGAAAAGGACTTTATCATCGGGGTCGGCGACAAAAGCAGGAAGCGGCGCAATTTCGACGAGCAGCCGAAGGTCTTCGTCGGGAAGCATAAGAAACTCCGTTGTTACAATTTTCTCATCAGAATCATCTGCTGGTGGATCCGAGGGTTGTTCCATTGATTATTCTTTACATATCGCGGCAAGTGTCAAACCGCTGCCTCGAATAACGCGTTGCAGTCATTGCGGTCTAAATTTCCTTTTGACGAAAAACGAAGGCAAGAATTTCAGCGACAGCGCCGAAAAACTCGACAGGAATTATCTGATTAGGCTCGACCGTTCTATAGAGTGCCCGCGCCAGTGGCGGATTTTCGATCAGAGCAACGTCGTTTTCTCTCGCGATTTCGCGAATCTTAGCCGCAATATTGTCCGCGCCTTTGGCAACCACAATCGGGGCGGCATCCTTATCGCGGTCATATCGCAGAGCTACAGCAAAGTGCGTCGGATTGGTAATAACGACGGAAGCGGTTGGGACTTCATTAAGCGAACGTTTTTGCGAAAGCGCTCGCGCCGCCTGCCGGCGCTGTCCCTTGATCAACGGGTCGCCTTCCTGTTGTTTATACTCGTCTCGGATCTCCTGCTTGCTCATCCGCAGAGATTTCTCGTGTTTGTACCACGCGTAGCCATAATCGGCAGCGGCGAGAGTTAACAAAACCAATCCACAGCGAAAACCAAGACTATACAGCGTTTCGCCGAGATTGACGGCGACGGTCGGTAAAGGAGCGCTAATGTATGACGGAGCATTTTCGATGACCGGCGATAACACCTGGTATGCAACGAAAGCAATAAAGCACAATTTCAAGAAAGATTTACCAAGATTAACGACGGAATCAAGTCCGAATATTCGTTTAATATTTTTAGCCGGATTGAATCTGTCGGCTTTCGGCGTTAAGGCCTTTGCGGTCAAAGAAAAACCGCCCTGTGCGAAATTGCCCGCCAGTACCGCCGCGAACCCAACCAAAATGACCGGCAGGGAAATTACCGCGAGAGCGCTTCCGGCATCGATAAAAATTACGTGAAGCGTGCTGTCGGTGAGCGGTTTCATGGCGGCAATGTTGCGGGCGGCATCCTGAAAATTGAAGCCGACCCTTGCCACAATGTCGCCACTCAGCAGTTTGAGGGTGATAAGAGCGGTGAGAAACGAGAGGGCCGCGGGCAATTCGGCTCCGCGAGCAATTTGTCCCTTTAGGCGTGCGTCCTCACGCCGCTTCGGTGTGGCTTTCTCTGTTCGTTCCTGTGCCATCTCACATTGCGTTTAGTACGTGAACCAACCCGTAATAGATACTTCCGGTCACCTCGCGCATCGCCGCCGGCATAAAGTACAGCGACGCTCCGACAAGCCAAAGGCCAACGCCTATCTTCAGAGGAAAGCCGAGGATGAAAACCTGAAACTGGGGTGCGGTCCGGCCAAAAATCTCCAAAGCGAATTCAACGGCAAGTAAGACAATTATCGCCGGAGCTGCCAGCGTTATCCCGACGACCAGAGCATTGGCGGAAAGACGCAGGATAATATCGAGCAATTCGGGCGAAAACGTAAAACTACCGGGAGCGGACGACGAAAAGCTCTTGACAGTGGCCGCAAGGAACCAATGATGCNNCAGCAAGATCATCAATCCGAGCATCTGGGCAATCGTGCCGAACGCGGTCGTCTGCGCCTGTGTCGAAGGGTCGATCGTTCCGGCAAGGGAAAATCCCATCTGCGACGCAAGCATATGGGCGGCGAGTTCGAAGCTGCTGAAGACGATCCGCCCGACAAAACCAAGGACCATTCCGATAACAATTTCGCCTGCTAAAATCAGTGTCAGATCACTTACCTCGGACGACGGGGTTGCGATACGGGACATCACGACCGGTGTCAGCGCGAGAGCTAAGACTCCTGCAAGAATGATCCTTACTTTAGGGTTTGCCGCCCGATGCGACCAAAACGGAGCGAAAGTTACCAGGCCGCCGACACGTGCCAGAACGACGAGAAAAACCAAAAACGGGCGTAGCGGAACTTCAAAGGTTTCCAAAGTGTTTTTTTGATCCGGAGATCCGTCATTTAATGAACGGTGCGAAATCGCCGAAGATCGAAGAAGTAAAGGTTGTCAAGACCCTCAAGATCCAGGGAAATGTGACCAGGAACATAGCGAAAATGGCAATGACACGCGGGGCGAACGAAAATGTTTGATCCTGGATCGAAGTCAGAGTTTGAATCAAGCTCATAACAACACCGACGACGATTGCGACGATAAGCATCGGCGCGACGATCCACAGCAGCGTCGTCAGGGAGCTTTGCATCAAAGATGTAACTAAAGCATCATTCATGGTTTTACATTACGCTCTTGACGAGCGAGCCGACGATCAAATACCACCCGTCGACCATAACGAAAAGCAGTATCTTAAGCGGCATGGAAACGATCACGGGCGGTAGCTGCATCATTCCCATCGAGAGCAGAACGCTTGAGACAGCCAAGTCAATGATCAAAAACGGTAGGAAAAGCACGAAACCGATCTGAAACGCGGTTTTTAGCTCAGAGATCATGAAAGCGGGGATCAGCGCGGTTGTTGCAACATCATCTGCCGTATTCGGACGCGGGCCTTTTGAAAGCCGGATAAACAGGGCAAGATCCTTTTCGCGCGTGTGTTTCAGCATGTAAGCACGCAGCGGCACGAGGCCTTTTTCAAGGGCTTCGGATTGCGAAATATCGCCGTCGCTCATCGGTTTATACGCGCTGTTATAAACTTCGGTCAGCGTCGGGCTCATAACGAATAGTGTGATGAAAAGCGCGAGGCCGAGCAATATCTGATTGTTCGGTGATTCCTGCGTTCCTAGTGCCTGCCGCAAAAAATGAAAGACGACGATCAGGCGCGTAAAGCAGGTCATCGAGATCAGGAGCGCGGGTATGAAGCTGAGAAGCGTCAGCAGGACGACGATCTGCAGCGGCGTAGAACTGTTCGCCGTTTTGTTCAGATCGATGGACACTTCCGGCTTTGGCGGACCTTCCGGAGGTGTCGGCTGCGCCTGAATGGCGACCGGAGCAAAGCACATCAGAATCCAGAAAAGTGTCGGCAGGAGAGCTCTTCTCATCAGATCCTCTCGCTCCTTCCGTCCCAACCGTTCAGCCGGTTTTGCGCCTGTTCGAATGTATCATCGAAGGAACCAGTTTCCTCGGCGAGCATTTCGGCAACCGATCGGGAGTTTTGAAGTAGATCTTTGTCGTTACCTGCGTCTTCGGCCAGCAAAGTAAAAGATTGTGGCGTTGAGCCGACGACCAGCACTCGCTCGCCGAAACGCACGGTCAAGATAGTTCGGCCATTTCCCAGGGAAACCGACGAGAGTATGGCCAGGTCCCCATCATTAACACTCGATCTGATCCCGCCGAAGCCGAGTTTTTTTGCTCCCCACGCGCCAAAGAAGATCAGCCCGACGATCAAAAGCATCGCGCCGAGCGTCTTTAACAATAGTCCACCGGAACCCGGCTCCTGCGACTCGGAATTTTGTTCTGTTTGCATAAACGGGAGACGCTCGTTTTCTCCTAAAACTCCAGTGTTCTGTGCTGTTGGTGTTTCCGCAGGTGGGATTTGCGCCGGGCATACGAGAGAAAGGCCAGTCAAAAACAGACAAAAAATCAAGGTCTTTGAAAACACGGATTTCACTGATCTTCTCCCGTCAAGATCTCGCTAACGCGTACACCCGCGCGATCTTCGATAACGACTATCTCGCCGCGGAGAAGCGGTTTTTTGTCCGCGCGAATATCGACACCTTCGCCTGTCGAACGAGTCAGCTTTATCACGCTGTCAGGTGCAAGATCCAGTATCTCTCGGNNTGCGGCCGAGTTCTACTGAAAGCGGCAGCGGCAGATCCAGAAAGCCGCTCCACGAAGCGATTATCTTTTCGTTTTCTGTTCTCATTGGTAATTAAAGCTGGATAATGAAATCGGTGATGTAGATGGCCTGTACTTTCGGTTCTTCCGAGGCGGCCTGTGCGGCTTCCAATAGCTCTTTGCGAAGTTTGGTCTTGCCCTCGACCGACAGGATCTCATCAGATTTTTTATCGGATAAAACCGCAAGCATCGTATTGCGAACGCGTGTAATAAAAAGCGGGTTTGGTTTTTCGCTTTCTTCCTCGGCGCCGTCGATGCCCAGACTGACCGACATTCGCAGGTAACGAGCCTGTTCGGTATCGGCCAGATTCACGATAAATGGTGGGAGCTCGACTATTTGTTTGACGTCTTCGTCATTTGGAAGGGAATTCTTTAATGGGTCACCCGGTACACCACCCTTACCTTTATGTGTTTCCTCTTTAGCAGTTTCGCCGTCGGAATCCTCCGATTCATTATCGGCGTGGGCTTTTTTATCACCTTTCTTCTTGTTCGTTTCTTCCGCGGCCGCTACCGAAGTGCTGCGCCAATAAAAAAATCCGCCGCCGCCGGCTCCGACGAGCAGAATGAAAATTGCGATAATAATAATCAATTTTTTGCCGCCTTTTTTCTTTTCTTCGGCGGGCGCGGGCGCGGACGCTTCCGCGCTTGTTTTTTCTTTTTCCGACATAGAGGGGTCCTCCGGTTACTGCAATAGCGAAATGTATGCCAAAGCTCAAAATCATGGATTAATTGAGCTTTACCGAGAAATATGGCCAGGTTTTGTGGATGTTCGACCTTTTATTGACTGCGAGCGTCAATGATCCGACACTCGTGGGGAGATACGAGGCCTAAGCAGCGACGGTTTTGCGAGTTTCAGACCTGGCGAGACCGAGAGGAAGAATTAGTCCAAACGGACGACTTCTCCGGTTGCCATACGATAAACCGCGCGAACGAGGACGAGATCACCTTCTTCGACAGCCTTTTTAAGAATTGAGCTTTTCAGCAATATATCCCTGGAGCTTTGCTGTACATTCAATTCGACGCAGAATAGGTTACTTTCTCCGCCTATCACACAGGTCTTCGAATCTTCAAAAGCTGGAGTAATTCTTTCGACGATAGCTTGTAAATTGTCGCTCGGCATCTTCTCTCCAGAGACACTTGCAGCAACCGCTCCACAGCTTTCGTGGCCCAAAATCACCAAGACTTTGGAATGGAGGTGTTCGACGGCATATTCGATGCTGCCGAGAGAAACTTTATCCGAAATATTTCCGGCGTCGCGTACGACGAACAGCTCGCCAAGGTTTTTGTCGAATACGAATTCGGGCGGTACGCGACTGTCGGCGCACCCGAGAATGATCGCCCGCGGCTTCTGCCCTTTGACAAGATCCTGACGAATAGCGGAATACTTTACATTCGTGTGCCTGCCGGCCATGAATCTCTTATTTCCCTTTACCAGATCTGACCAGATAGCTTCCGCCGCAGCCTTCTTTTCTTTCTCGGAACCAGTTTTGGAATCCTTCTTATCCTCCGAATTTTTAGGTTGCTCTCCGGTTCGTTTTGGTTCTTTTTCGTCAACAGGAGACAAATTGCTCGCAGTTGAATTATTGTTCGAATCTTCAGTTTCCGCACGGGTTTTTTCCTCGACCGATGACTCAGAAGCCGTCTTCGATTTTTTTTGTTTTTGCTTTCTTCGAGGTGGCGTCAGCCGAGCCGCAGCCGGTAATTAGCAAGATGCTCAAGAGGCTGATAGAGAAAACTCCCATGATAGAAGGTAAGGATCTGAAAGCTTTAAGTTTTTCGTTTTTCATGATTTTGTGGTGGGCCCGAACACTTTCAACTATTTGATCTTGGGTTTATCCGGAACTTGATCGGACTCGCCGACAACGACCGAACCTTCACTCTGAAGCTTCTTTTTTGCCAATTGCTTTTCGGCCGAATCGGATGACTGCTCATTCGAGGCCGATTTCACGTCAGAAGCCTTGGCATCCGGGTTTTCCGTTTTATCAGGAGATTGTGGGTCGCCTGATGTTTTGTTTTCAGGTGGTACCAGCCGCAAGACGGTAATACTAATGCGGCGGTTTGCGGGGGAATACAGATCGTCCGGTACCAGGGGTTCGGTATCGGCGAAACCGACGATACGACGAATCTGCTCGGCCTTGACGCAGTTTGCTTCCAGAACGCGGCGTGCCGCGTTGGCACGGTCAGTGGATAATTCCCAAATTGTATATCCGTTGTCCGACGGAAATACGCGGCTGTCAGTGTGCCCGCCAATATTTATCTTATTGGGCAGGTCGCAAATGCCTTTTGCAATTTCCGTGAGAACCGACTGCGCGTCGGGAGTAAGTTCTGCACTGCCTGATGGAAACGAAACGCGGTCGGCTTTATCGATCAGCTGGATTCGCAGGCCTTCATCGGTGACATCGATCTGCACTTGTTCTTTATACTTGGAAAATTCGGGCCGCGTCGCAAACTGTTTTTGAAGTGCTTCCGCAACGCCAAAAAGAGCCTGCTCATCTTCCTTGGAGGTTAGGCTTCCCGGCTCCTTGCTGACTTTTTTTGCCTGCGACAAGATCCCGCCCTGCATCGTGTCGAACACGCCAGGCGATCGGAAATAATTAGCAATGGCCTGTTTAAGCTTTGTATCCGCCTGGGAGACGAGCCATAGAACGAGAAACAGAGCCATCATCGCCGTCACGAAGTCGGCGTAGGCGACCTTCCACGCGCCTCCGTGATGGCCGCCATGCCCTTTGGCCTTTTTAACACGCCGACGAGGTTTCTTTTGCTCTTTGTTGATTTCCATGACCCTTGATTTCCAGTTCTGGCAAGCGGAGATTGCGAAGCAAAAGGCCTGATTATCTAGGTTTGATCTCCTTGAGCATCGGCTCAAGTTCGTTCGACGGCGGGCGGTCGAAACTGTAAATTGTCTTGCGGGCAAACTCGACGGCTGTCATTGGCGCGGCTCCATTGGAAAAGGCGACGACGCCGGCCTTTAGGCAACCGAAATATTTGCCTTCGTCCTGTGCGAGGTTTTCCAGATTTGCGGCAATCGGGGCGAGAAATCCGTACGATAGCAGCAGACCGAGAAATGTTCCCACCAGAGCGGCTCCGACGTGGCGTCCGAGTTCCTCCGGCGGTCCATCAAGATGCTGCATCGTTACGACGATGCCGAGCACCGCCGCGACGATACCAAGCCCGGGGAGAGCATCCGAAGCACGTTGAAGAAGCACCGGAACGATCGCTCCTTCGTCATGATGCGTTTCCATTTCGGCTTCAAGCATTATTTCAAGTTCCTCCGGCGAACACGCGCCGTTGACAAGCATTTTCATCGCGTCGCAGAAGAAATCAACCGCATGATGATTGGCCACGAAGGTCGGATACTGAGTGAAGATAGAAGAAGACATCGGATTGTTTACGTCCTCTTCAATAGAAAGCAGCCCGCCTTTTTTCGAGTTAACGAAAATGTCGTACTGCATCCGTAAAACTTCTGTATAGGTTTTTTTGTTATAAGGCGAGCCCTTCAGCGCGGCAGGTAATGAGGCGAGGATCCGCATCAAGTATTTAATCGGATTTGCGGCAATGGTTGCTCCGATGACAGCACCGCCGATGACGACGAATTCCGAAGGCTGGAGGAGGACGCCGAGCGGGCCATCGATCATCAGAAATCCGCCGATGACGCAGCCCATAACAATTATGATACCGATAATTATGAACATAAACTCGCAAACCCGCCCAGCGGCTTAAGCGGTAAAAAGAAACCACGGATAAACGGCCTTTTCAAGGCTGAGCTTTTTTGCTTATCCGTGGTTATTCCTTATCGAATAGGATTGGTATTTCGACCGGTAAGCGCTTTTGACGCTCAGATTACATATCGACAAAAGCGAGGAAATCTTTAGAGGATTTGTAATAAATCCTGAAAGGTCTGATTAAGGGTCGTTATCACTCTCGAATTCGCCTGAAAGCCCCGCTGAGCCTGGATCAGATCGACAAATTCATTCGTGATATTTACGTTGCTTTGCTCGAGATAGCCGCCAGCGACCAAACCGCGGCCGCCCGTTCCCGGAGCACCGATGGTCGCCTGTCCAGACCCGATAGTTTCGCTGAACATGTTACCGCCCAGCCTGCCCAACCCTTCGGTCGAATTAAAATTTGCAAGCGCGTATTGACCAACAATGCGTGACTGTCCGTTTGAGAAAACGCCGTAGATGTTGCCGTTCTGGTCAACAGCCGCACCGTTTAGGGCACCAGCTCCGTAGCCATCCTGGGATACCGACGAAAAAGACGAGTCCTTCGCGTAACTCGTAATATTGAAGTCTCCGGGAGTTCCGTCCGGGTTGGTTGCACGCAAGGCTATGTTAATTGACGGCAAAACTGCGTTCCCGAGCTGTGTTTGGTCGGGAACTACCGATAAAGTGGTCGGCGAGGTCAGAACTCCGTTCGAATCAAACGTGAAACTGACGGGAGCGGCTGACGCGCCGCCACCGTCAACGCTGGTTTGTACCGGATTGCCGTCCAGTGTTCCGCTCATCAGGAATGAACCGTCGGCTTGCCGCGTGTAGGTCAGATCCAGATGTCTTTCAGTGCCGAGCGAGTCATAAACGTTCATTGTCGCGTGGAAGGTCGAACCCGTTGTTGAATTCGAATCCAGATTCATTCGAAACATACCTTCCGTCGTCGCATGCGGCGCCAGAGTCTGTCCGATAGGGATCTGCAATGAACTTAACACTGCACCGGTCGGAACTAACCCGCTTTGAGCCTGGTAACCTTGTACTTGTCCGCCATTCGACGAAACTAAAAAGCCTTGATTGTTGACCGTAAAATCTCCGGCCCGGGTATAACCGGATGTGCCGTCGCTATTTCTGACAACAAAAAAGCCGTTTCCTTGAATTGCGGCGTGCAGCGGTGAACCCGATTCGTTCAGGTTGCCCTGCTCAAAGTTCGTATGAATAGCCGCTGTCTGTACCCCGTCGCCGATCTGCAGGGCATTTCCGGCGCCGTTCAGACGTGCTCCGTAGCGATTGGCAAAAACGTCCGAAAACGTAATCGGACTGCTGCGAAAGCCGATCGTGTTGGCGTTTGCAATGTTGTTTCCGACGACATTAAGTGCATTACTGTTGGCGTTTAGGCCTGAAAGTGCTGCGTTGAATGAAAAACTCATTTTATTATTCTCCTGTTTTGTGAGGTCTTGGTTTAGGTGGATTTTTGGTTGTGGTTAAGCAGAGCGGTGAGTTGCTCTATCGACTGACGGATGCCGACCAACTGGTNNTACGAACTCGGCCCCGTCCTGCGGCGCAAGCGGGTCCTGGTTTTTTAGTTGAGCGACAAGCAGGGTCATAAACAGATCGCGTTCGGATCCGCTGCCGCTGGCCGCGTTGCTGGAGAGCGACGAAACATTCGTGTTCACCGCCGAAATTACATTTGTGATCATTGGGTTTCTCCTTTCTGCGGCTTTCAGGCCNNTGGGTTATTTGAATGTCCGCCGAAATTTATCGTTTCGGCGAGCGGATGTTCGGGTGTTCCGAAATGATGAGCCTGGCCTTGGCCCTGCCGATCGGCGTTTGCCGAAAACGATCTGCACGAAGTTTGTAGATCCCCGACTTGCCAGCCTGAGTTTTCCAGAGAATTGCGGAGTTGGACCAGGCTTTCGTTAAGAACGTGCCGCGTCGATTCGCTTTCGGTCTGAAAATGCGCGCTGATCTTACCGGCCGCACTCTTTACCAGCGTGACTTCAACGCCGCCGAGTTCGGCCGGATTGAGCCGGATCCTGAAAATTCGCTTCTCATTGCCCGCTTGTGTAAAGGCTGCGAGTTCGAGGATTCTCGGTTCCATTTGCTCAAATACTCTTACCTGCAAATCATTGGTTTGGGGCGTGTTGTCGCCGATCTTTTGGCCCTTCGCGAACGAATTCACGAAGTTATCGAAAGCAATACCGGAAGGGTTCTCCTGAATACTAATTTCGGTCTCCGACGGCAACGATCTGTCTTCCGAACGAGCCGATAGTGGCAGTCCTTTATTTGAAATGTTTTGCTGTATTTGTTCGACGATCAGTCTCCGGAGTATAGGTTCGGACACAGGATCATCTGCTTTGGGCGCATTGTCAGTTTCAAGAATATTTGGAATCTTGTTTAGTATGCCGGGTAAAACTTTGGAGTTTCTTTCCTGATGAGAATCCTCCTTAAATCGGAGGCCCTCCNNTGCCGGCCGGACAATCGATTTCTTCTCCGTTTCATCGGGAAAATTTTGTTTGAGATGTTCCACAACCTTTTGTTGGATCTTCGACTCCTTTTGAACGGCAAATTGTTTCGAGTCATTGTCCGAAACGTCGCTCAACGGAGCCAACGATGCCGGCTCGTTTTCACCGGAAAGATTCGGATTCGATTGTTTGAAGATTTTTTGCTCGCTCGCCAAATCTTTCGGTTCAGCAGTTTGATTCGTACCTGCCGTCGTCCTGACGACATCGGAAACCTCGCCACTGCCGGTCAGCGATTTCCATTTGTTTTCACCTGAGAGAGCAAATTCTGGGCGTTCGACGATCTTCCGGCCGATTCTGCGATCACCCGACCCTTCGTCCGGCTGCATGGAATTGTCGGCTCGGACGACATCCGAAACACTGCTGAATTTTGCGATGGCTAACTTCTTGTTTTGGCCGGCAGGAATCGGTTTGAATTGTTCAGGAATGATTGATCCGGTCCGATTTCCCGAAACCTGATCAAGATTGTCAGCTTTGACGATGGCGGTTGCCTCGGGGAACTGCACTGGCCCATTCTCCGACGATTTTTGCGGAATCACTATGAGGTTCCGAACGTTTGTCTTGATTCCGCTTTTACCCTGATCGTCTCGATGAGCAGTTGGTGGGTGAAAACCGAGGTCCGTATCTGGAGTGAGATTCTGTTTGAAAAGGGCTTCATTCATGCCTCCGCGATGCGGGTCTTCTCCTAACCGGATAAACGCCAGAGGTTTGGTTCCAGCAATGACGCTGGGTTCCGCTCGAATTGGATCCGCCACTTTTAAGTCGATCTTTTGCGATGGGGGCGGTTTGATCGGATCGCCCACGGAGAAATTCTTTATTGCCTGAATTTCGACGGCTGTTTCGCCCGTGGGTTCGGGGGTTAATGCTCTAACGGGAGTGGTTGTCGGTGGAGCAGCCACCGATACACCGAAAAAAGCCGCGAAATCGTCGGTATTAAGATCCGAGTCGGCCAAATCGCTTGGCAAAGTGTTTTGGTTCTCGGCCGGGATAGTTTTTACCAGGGAGATGGTCATAATCATTTTGTTTGTTGCATTTGCCGGGCAAATTTTGTTGTAACCAGTTCGTCGATGCTGTTCTGTTCCTGTCGTGCAAATTCTTGTTGATGACGCTCTTTTTGCGTTTCTCGCAGCTGATCGGTGACTTTAACTTCGCGCATGGCGGCGGCGACTGTTTCGCCTTGTCGAACACATGCCCTTTTTTTTTGCTCCACGATATTTTCGGCCTCCTGCTGAAGGCGCATCAGCGACGCAAAATGGTTTGAATTCAACTCCATTTCCATCGGATTCAGCCGTTCGTCGGACTTTAATCGCCGTGAGTAGTTGTCGATCGCCTCAGACCGGAGTTTTTCCACGTTTGCGGCGTGCGATGCAGCGTCGTCGGCTTCTGCCCGGAGTTCGCCTAAGACGATCTTCTCCTTTTCCTGCCTCATTTCGCGGACTTTGTGGACGGTTTGCAATGTGAATTTGAACTTCTTCATACGGCCTCTATTTGCATTATCTGCTCTATGGAATCGTTAAAATGAGCTTCTTCGTCTCGCTCTTGCTTGAGAAATGACGTGATCTCCACGCGGCGTGCTATCGCGAGGTCGATCGTTGGGTTGCTGCCCGATTGGTATGCTCCGATATTGATCAGATCTTCGGCCTTTTCGTAAGCAGCGATGAGTTCCCTCACCTTCCCGGCATGTGACCGGTGCTCTTTGCCGGTGACTACCGAAAAAAGACGCGAATTGCTATGCAGAACATCAATGCATGGGTAGTGGTTCTGCGCCGCAAGTTGGCGGGAAAGGACTATGTGTCCATCAAGGATCGAGCGGACGGCGTCTGCGATCGGTTCGTTCATATCGTCGCCTTCGACCAAAACGGTGTAAAAAGCTGTGATCGAGCCGCCGTTATCGAACTTTCCGGCCCGTTCGAGAAGTTTCGGCAAAAGCGCAAAAACCGATGGTGTGTACCCCTTTGATGAAGGCGGTTCCCCCGCGGCAAGCCCGATCTCGCGTTGCGCCATACAGAATCGCGTGACCGAATCCATAATCAAAAGTACGTTCGAGCCGAGGTCTTTGAAATATTCGGCAATTGCCGTTGCGGCAAGCGCCGCACGGATCCTGACAAGGGCTGAATCGTCCGATGTTGAAACGACCAGGACGCTGCGTTTCATGCCCTCTTCGCCGAGTTCATTTTCGATAAATTCGCGAACCTCACGCCCGCGTTCGCCGATTAGTGCGATGACATTGATGTCGGCAGCTGAGCGTTTTGCCATCATTCCGAGAAGAGTTGATTTACCGACGCCGGAACCGCCGAAAATCCCGATTCTTTGTCCTGCTCCAATAGTCAGCAATCCGTCAATTGCACGAACGCCGGTCTCTAGTGGCGCATCGATATTTGCACGTGCCAGTGGATTCGTCGTCGTCCGGTTCAACGGGTATGAAATGTTCGTTTTGATCTCGCCGAATTCATCAAGCGGGCGGCCGAGAGCGTCGATGGTTCTGCCAAGGAGAAGATCGCCGACACCTACTTCGCTGCTGACACCCGCCGCAATTATCGAATCGCCTACACGCACCGGAGGCATTTGTCCGAGCGGCATCATCAAAACGTGATTGTCGCGAAAGCCGACAACTTCAAGCATCGTTGTCCGTTCACCGTTCGCCGACGGGAGATAGCACAGGTCGCCGACCGAAACGGCCGGGCCTTGCGACTCGACGATCAGGCCGACCGACCGAACCACCCGGCCGATTGATCTCAGCGGCTCGATCTTTTCAATTTTTTGAAGGTAGGGTGCCAGCATTCCAGTTTCGGTCAGTTAAGTAATCCGTGGGCAATTTCGTCGAATTGGGATTCGATACGGGCGTCAATATCGCCGGTTTCTGTATGGATCAAACATCCGCCCACCGAGATCGAGCGGTCTTCGACGAGTTCGAGAGATCCTCGGAAATCGAGCCTTTCGCGATGTTCATCGACGAAGGCAAAATCTTCCGGATTCAGGTGAACCTCGGCAATAGAGCGGTTGTGAAGTTTACCGAGAGAGGCTTTTACGAGTGCGACAGTAATTTCGCGATCAGCGGCTACTTCGCGTCCCACAATTTTCTTTGCAATTTGCAATGCCAATTCGACCAACTCCGACTCCGCACTTCTGGTAATTTCATTTGCGAGAGCCGACAGCCGGTCAATTGTTTCGACCAGTTGTTGCCGTATTTCCGAGACTCGTCCAGCCACCTCGGTTTCAAACTCGGCTCGGGCCTCGAAAATGGCGCTTTCGCGAGCGGCCTGCTCGATTATCGCCTTGCTTTCTTCAGCCTGGGCGATGATCAAAGCTGCTTGGTCGCGGGCGTTCTGAACTACGTCGTCCGCACAAAACGGATCCGCGGTTTTAAGCTCGGTGACGGCAGAGAATTGCGACTTGACGAACTCCGGAACGACAAACGCATTAACCCCCGTGGATTGCTCTCTCATCTCGCCGATTTCCGGTATCGAGAACGTCGCGAAATCAGCAGCCTGCTCTTTTTTTAGAACTTTAGCTAACATATTCGTCTTCTCCGCCTCCGCCGGATAGACTAACAACGCCCTGCTCGTCAAGTAAACGCAAGATCTCGACAATCTCTCGCTGTGCCGCGGTCACGTCCTTGAGCTTGACCTGTCCCATAAAGTCCATTTCTTCCTTCATCATTTCAACTGCGCGAGACGACATGTTCGAGTAGAAACGCTCTTGAAGTTCGGGGACAGTACCTTTCAGTGCAAGTGCCAAGACCTTTTTGTCCGCACGCTGCATGATCTCCCTGATTCCGACGTCATCCACGAGAAGAATATCCTCGAACGTGACCATCAGATTGCGAATTTCGAGAGAGAGGTCGGGATTGCCGCCCTCAATTTGTTCGAGCATAACGCGCATCGTCTCGCGGTCCAGGTGATTGCAGATATCGGCAACCGCGCGGACACCGCCGACGCTTGTACGGCTCAACCCACTAACAGTGGAAAGTTTCTGGTTGAGAATATTTGCAATGCGTTTCACAACATCCCTCGAAACAGTCTGTAATCCGGCGAGACGCAAAACAACATCGCCGCGCTGGGCTTCGGGCAGCAGCTGCAACACCGTGGACGCGGTTGCGGCGTCGAGATGCGCAAGGACAACGGCGATCGTTTGGGCGTGTTCGGACTGAAACAATTTTGCAAGCTGCTGCGGGTCGGTTTTTTGCAAGGCTTCAAAGCTGGCAGGCGTTTCGATCGCGTGCATAACCTTATCGGTCAGCCGTTTTGCCTGCTCGGACCCAAAACTCTTGACTAAAAGGCGCTTTGCATAATCAACTCCGCCGGTCGAGACATAACGCCGGGCCGTTAAGAGCCTGTGAAATTCTTCGACGATTCCGTCTGATATCTGTGACTTAACGTTGGGCAGCATCGCAAGTTCCTTGGAGAGCTCCTGCACTTCCTCTTCGTCGAGCTGTTTGAATAAGGCGGTTGCTGCTTCTTCGCCCAGACAGAGACACAAAATTGCGGCCTTACGCAAACCAGAAACGTTTTCCGGCTGCTGAACGGCAGGACTTGTACCGGCATCTTCCGCCGGTGATTCCAGCGCTTCTATTGCTTCTTCTACAGTGGGAGACATAAATTATTTGGTATCACTACGGTTCATGCGCTTTCCCCGAGCCAACCGCGCAAAGTGCTGACAACCGTTTCGGTATCATCCAGAGTTTGTGCGGCAATTTGCTTCCTGATCGTTTCGAGGCGTTCCGATTGCTGGCCACCGAACGCGGACGTTCCGCCCTGCATTTGAGCCTCGAGATCGGCAACCGTCATCATTGAGTTAAATTCCGGCATATCGCTTTCTCCGATTTGCCTCGGTGTTTTTATTTCAGCCTTGCGGCGGGCATCTGCGTCGCTGCTTCCAGACAGCCGTTTCTGCTCTTCGGCCGCGGCATACGCCGCCTTCAAGCCTCGTTTTGCGGGACGTACTACAAATAGAAGCAGGAGCAAGGCGATCAAGATCAGAGCTCCATATTTTGCGCCATTCGAGACGATCTGTTTATTCTTTTCCAAAAATGTAGGAGCGGCGCCATTTTCGATTTGCGGCTTGTTGAACGGCATGGTCTGGACAACTACCGCATCGCCGCGATTTGGATCTATGCCAACGGCGGCCCCAACCAGATCCTGGATCTGTTTTATCTCGTCAGTCGTTCTCGCAACCTCAACGTTCTCTACCGTTTTATGGTCAATGACTACCGAGACAGTCATTCGATTGACTCGACCGCCGCCGCCGATGGTTTTCTTGACGGTCTTGTCGATCTCGTAATTGACCGTCGAGCTATTTCGCTGGTCGCCTGATGTAGATTGTGCGGCAACATTCGGAGCCGGAGCCGGTGAAGCCAGTGTTGCAGGATTGTTGGAGCGCGCACCCGCGATCCCGCTCGAATTTTGAGCAGGTGTATTTCTGGCCTCTTGGGATGTTTGCTGCGAACGGACAACCTGCGATTGCGGATTGTACTTTTCCTCGCTTTGTTCGATCTGGCTGAAATCGATGTCCGCCGCAACATCCGCGCGAACACGATTTTCACCGACAACGGGCTCAAGCAAAGTGATAATGCGAACCGCATTCTCTGCTTCGAATTTTTGTTTGGCCTCAAGTTGTGCCTGAAATGCGCCGGCGTCGTTTGTAGCACTGTTCCTGTTCTGTCCGGCGGCAACCAGGAGTCTTCCACGAGTGTCCATTACCGAGATACTTGATGGATCAAGCCCTTCGATCGAACTGGAAACTAAACTGACAATGGCCTCTGTTCGCTCGTTCGACAAGTCTTTATTTTGCTTGACGCGCAACATGACCGACGCTTTAGCACCTTCTTCCTTTTCGGTGAAAACCGTTTCCTTTTTTGGAGTAATGTGGACGCGGGCCGATTCGACCTCATCCATTCCTTCAAGCGTTTTCGCTAGTTCGCCTTCGATGGCCCGCCGATAATTAACTTGCTGCGCGAAATCGGTGGCACCAAAGCTCGTTTTATCAAACAAATCGAAACCGACGTGACCGCCGGACAAAGCACCTTCGCTTGCCATCTGCAAACGCAGTTCGGAGATGCGCTCATGCGGCACCTGGATCGTCGATCCTCCATTGGAAATCGAATAAGGTACATTGGCGGCTTTCAGTTTCTCGACGATCGACTGAGCATCACCCGGTTTCAGATCGGCAAATAAAACGCCGTAATCGGGCTGCGAGCCGTAATAGATCAACGTCACGATCAAACCCAAAGTAGCGAGAGCGGCGCCGACTGTTGCTATCTTCCCCGAAAAGGGAAGGCGGATCCAGGTTTCTTTGAGCTGTGTGGAAGGTGAGGGCATCTATTAATTTCCCAGTGGGGATAGAATGAAACTGAAGTGGGAGTGTGGGAGATGTGGGAGAATAGGTCGGTGATTGCTGGCCGGCTTAGCGATTCGGAAAAAAATTACACCTGCATCCTCATTATTTCGTCGTACGCACCGATAAGCTTATTGCGGACCTGAAGTCCGAGCTGGAATTTTAGATCGGCCGTCTGAAGGGCAATGATAGTTTTGTGTATATCCGGGGATTCTCCGGTTACTGCCTTCGCGATCTCTTGTTCCGCGCTTTTTTGGGTACCGTCGATCGATTCGACCGCATCCTTGACTAGCGAACCGAAACCGTCGCCGGAGCTTTTCACGCTTCCGGCCGTAATTCGATCGCCGGGGGAAATCGGCGATTGGGAGCTGATATTGCTGATATTCATCTTGGTTTGTGGGGTTAAGCGTCGCCGAGATTTATACTTACGCGGGCAAGTTCTTTGGCAGTATTGAAAACCGTCGCATTTGCCTCAAAGGAGCGGGCCGCCGAGATCATATTTACTGTTTCTTCAAGCGGGTCAACATCAGGCAGCTTGACGTAGCCGTTGGCATCGGCATCCGGGTGGCCGGGCTGGAACTGCATCACGGACTGATTTTCGTTCGCAAGAATGACCTCCGACCTGACGCCTTGTGAACCGTTAGCGTTTCCGTCAAAAAGGCCATTGTCGACGGCATTCGACTGCCATTCCGTTTTCAGGTCCTGAGTAGTGAATATAACGTCGCGCCGCTGATACGGTTTGCCGGTCGCGGTGCGCGTCGAATTCGCGTTGGCAAGATTTGCCGATGCCGCTTCAAGGCGTTCCCGCTGGGCGGTCATTCCCTGCGATGCAATTTTGAATACTGTGAATAGAGACATATTTGTTCAGTTGGGTCTAGGGCCTATCTGCCCTCTCGGATAGCCGTTCGAAGCAGCCTGAGACGCGATTGAAGCATCTTCGCTCCAAAATTAAAGTTACTTCCGGCCTGAGCAAGATCTGCCATTTCGCGTCCGGCGTCGACCGTATTGCCGTCAAGACCGATAGTCGTCGGCGTTTGCTCAACGATTCTCGGTTCACTGGACAGTCCGCGGTCGTTTTGTTTTGAAAGTGGGAGAGAGCTTTGGCGTGCGGCTTCGGACAGATAATCCGCAAAATCGAGTTCTTTAGCAACGTAGCCCGGCGTATCGGCATTAGCAATATTTCCCGCAATGACCTGTGAACGGCGGCTTTGCACGTCCAGAAACGTCTGCAGCAAACTTGTAACGTTATCGGTACTTTTAAGATCCATCGACCCAAACCTCCGGTATCCCAATTGCAAAAGCCGTGCCTGAATAGAAATCCAGGAAAACACCAGCTTTTTCAGCGAACGCGCCTCACAGCGGCTAATTGTAGGTGTCATCCAGGCGTGAAAAATGTCAATTTGTTGACACAGGTTGATTATCAGCGTATGTTGTACTGGGTTTTTACCTGATTTACGACTTTTTCACCTCAACGAACCCATAACCAAAATCAGATCCAGGCTGGTAAAATTCGCCGATCAAATTGGTTATCGCGCAATATGAAAGCAAGGATTTTAATAGTCGAAGACGATGCACGGCTGCGCTCGCTCCTGCTTGAAGCACTTGGTACCCAAGGATATCAATTGGAAAGCGCTGGCTCCGCCGAAGAAGCTATAAAGCACCTCGAAAAGGAAAAATTCGACGTACTTTTAACAGATGTGAACTTGCCCGGAAAAAGTGGTTTGGAATTACTGCCGATCTGCCTGCGTTATAATCCGGACACTTACTTGATAGTAATAACCGGCTATGCCTCGATCGACACTGCGGTTCAGGCCATGAAGCTCGGTGCTTCGGACTTTCTCTGCAAACCGATATCGCTCAAAGATCTGATCAGTGCGATCCATGTCGCCCATAATAAGATCGCTTCTCCAGTTTTGCCGGCGACAGGCCAAAGCCTTAAAAATTCGTCGATCATCGCGGGGTCGGTTGTAATGCTGAATGTCCTGGAGCAGGTAAACGTAATTGCTCCTTACAAAATTAACGTACTTATTACTGGCGAAACCGGGACAGGTAAAGAGCTGATCGCCAAAGCGATCCATCACGCAAGCCCGCGTGCCAAAAACGATTTTATTGCGATGAATTGCGCGGCGATTCCCGAGCAATTGTTGGAAGATGAGCTGTTCGGTCACGTAAAGGGTGCGTTTACAGGAGCGCAGGGTGACCGCAAAGGGCGTTTTGAACAGGCCGACGGCGGAACGCTTTTTATGGACGAGATCGGCGATATGAACCTTGCTTTGCAGGCCAAATTGCTTCGAATTTTACAGGAAAGCGAATTTGAGAAGCTGGGATCTTCGAAGACGGTCAAAGTTGACGTTCGCGTGGTTGCGGCAACAAGCGCGGATCTTGAAGTTAAGATTGCGGACGGAAGCTTTCGCGCCGATCTCTACCATCGTTTGAATGTTGTACATCTGCGCGTTCCCGCTTTGCGAGAGCGGCCCGACGATATTTTGTCGCTTTCGCACGGCCTGCTCGAACGCTTCTGCCAAAACACCGGATTGCCCGCCAAAACAATTGCCGANNGCGTATCATGCGCTGATCTCGTACAGTTTCCCCGGCAATGTCCGCCAATTGCAGAACGCAATGGAGCGGGCCGCTGTCTTTTCGGGAGCAAGTCCGGTGGTAAAGCTTGAACACCTTCCGGAGGAGATCCGAAATCAAAGAAATCTGTTTCAGATCCAACCCGGAGATAATTTGATTCCGGCGTCGATTCCGGATGAAGGGATAGATTTTTCGGATGTCGTTTCGCAGGTGGAGCGGAAATTGTTGCTGCAGACCCTGGATAAAACAGGCGGAAACAAAATGCAGGCCGCAAAACTTCTGAATATGAAACGAACTACACTGGTCGAAAAGTTAAAACGCCTGCAAATCGAAACCGACGCCGACGAGCCCGCGCCGACACTCGCCTGTCAGAGCCTGGAGCGGTAGCGACCGGCCTCACAAAAGATTTAGCCACGAATTACACCGGTGATACGAATATGGAGACCTTCTTATTCGCACTATTCGGGTTATTCGTGGCTAACTTTCGCCTCCCTACTCTTGATGCCTTACGGATTTGCGGTCACATAGGTCGGGTCGGAGGGAAGTCCGACTTCCTCGTTTTTGTCGAGGAGCCATGCGCGGACGAGGACGCGTTCGGGCTGGCCGGGGACGGTTGGCGAGACGACGACCTGGGCCGGATTATTGGTTGCGAACGTGCTGTCCGTCCAGGTGGCCTCTCCGCTTTTCTGAACCTGCACCTTAAACGCCGTCATTCCCAACCGCGTGACATTTACGTTGAACTTGTAGCCAGCCATCGATTCCGAGGCTTTGATGACGGGCTTAAGATCCTCGGGCGGTGTCGGCAGCGGCGTCGAACCGATGATCCCAAGCAGCGCGCCGATCTCCGGCGTGTAGTTCGGTGCGACGCGGATGCGTTTGACGAGGTCGTCGAGCCGCTCGAAGATGCCGGTCGGCACATCGATCGAAGGCACGGCGGTCGGGTTTGTCGGATAATCCGGATTCGGCTCACCGATGTTTCCCTCGGTCAGGAAGATGCGAAATTGCCGTACCGCGTCCACGAACGAATCAATCGCGCCCGTGTTCGACGCAAGAAACTGAAACGATTCGTTATCGTTCGCGACCTCCGTCACCGTCGCCGCTGTAAAGCCGAGCACCGCCACCCCAACCGTCGCAAACTGCGCATTGAAATTAGCCATCCACGCCGCCCGGTCTTGTAGGCTTTGAGGAAAATATTTTCTCGAAGGTATCATGGTCATTTTCTCCCGATAAAATAGGTTAGCGTCCGCGAACCCGAATGCGATGGTCGGCAGCCGAACAAGTACAGTTCGGGCCCGCGGACATCAATCTCGGAGCAAATTTTTGGCGGTGAATACGAGTGCGTCGAAGATGCTGTTCGGGTGCGAATCGACCGAAGCTTCGAAAAAGCTGCGGCTCTGCTGAATTAAACCACCGGCGAACGCAGGCCCCGTAGGAGCGGCTGCCGGGGTTCCGAATCCATTAGCCATTCCAAATATTCCGGCGAGTAATTCGCTGGAGCAGTCGTACATCGGTGCCACGAAATTCGGTATTGCCGCAGGGACAATCGTCGCAGGTGGAGCCGTTGGCGGAGCTTCGTCCCCTTCGGTTGTGCCTGGGACCCCACAACTGAGTCGGGGAGCACAGATGATTGCTGACCTCGTGGGAACGCCGCCGAATGCGAGTGGAACATTAAATAAATCGGGTGATTTGATCATTACTGGCGAGCGATTTAAGTTTAGAGTTGATTTAAAGAATCCGGGCAACGACGCCCCTCACATGCATCTAGAAGAAATGATTAATGGCAAATGGCGCGATGCCGTGCGCGACACACACCGCATTTATCCACAACAATGAACATGAATAAAAAGCAAAGAGCCAAGGTTAACGATAGAATATTCATAATAGAACCTGATTTGCCAGAAGTCGGGGCGTACCTTCGAATCTATGAGAACGACAAGGACGTAGCTGACTATCTACAAAATTCTGTACAGGATTGTATAGACTTTGCTCAAGAAGAGTTCGGCGTTCTCACGGATGCATGGAGCGAAATGGAGTAACTCAGGAAAAGCTAGCCTATGCAAAGCGTGGGGTCAGAGAATATAAACGATGGGCCCGAGGAAAGAATGAGGATGGTGTCAGATTACGGGAAACGGGCAAGTGGAACTAACCGGGGGAGAAACTAAGGGTTACCCGAGTTACGCCGCTTATTCCTACAGGGGGATTGACGGAGTATATCATCGATCCAAACAATGTCAGGAATAAGATGGTCACGCCATTGCGATTACCCCGCTAAACGGCTAAAGCAGTAATATGGAGAATCAAAAGGACAAAAAAAAGAAACTGAATTACGCTGGAATGACTGTGAATGAGAGGTTATATCTTTCAGGCCAACTTAAGGAATTTGATGCTGCAATAGATTGCAAGGATAAGGCTAAGTTGATCGAAATACTTCGAGATATTGAGGTTGATGAACCTTCCATTCAAAAAACGGTCGAACGGGTTCTGAAGTGAATATAGTCTAGGCACTTCGAACAACCGTTTGACCTCAAGCGGATATTCCTACGATTCGAGCGGAAACATGACCGCTGATCCTCAAAGCCGGACCTTCGTTTACGATGCAGGCGGTTCAGAACTACACATACGACAGTTTGAACCGGCTGGCCGCAGCGGACGAGAAGCCGGACGGGTGGGCCGACTGCACGAGCGATCCGACAAAATGCTGGACGCAGACTTTTACTTATGATCGCTACGGAAACAGGCGGTTCGATGAAGGAAATACGACAATGCCTGAGTCGTTCTCGAATCCGGCAGTCACTAACCCGACGATAAGCACTTCGAACAACCGTCTGACCTCAAGCGGATATTCCTACGATTCAAGCGGAAACATGACCGCCGATCCTCAAAGCCGGACGTTCGTTTACGATGCGGAGAACAAACAGGTCGAAGTCATCGACGACAGCGTCACGGTCGGCGAATATTTCTACGATGGCGACGGAAAACGTGTAAAGAAGGTGGTCCCAGGCACCGGCGAGACAACAATCTTCGTCTATGACGCCGCAGGAAAGCAGATCGCCGAGTACTCAACGATTGTCGAAGGCTCGTCGACTGCCAAAGTCGCATACCTGACAAACGACCACCTCGGCAGCCCGCGCATAAACACCGACGCAATCGGCAACGTCACCGCCCGCCACGACTACCATCCCTTCGGTGAAGAAATCGCTACTAGCCAGCGAACTTCCGGCCTCGGCTACACTGACGACACGGTTAGGAAACAATTCACCGGCTACGAACGCGACGGGGAAACGAATCTCGATTTTTCCCAAGCTCGGTATTATTCTTCTGGAACTGGACGATTTAGTAGGCCGGACACGTACAGTTCGAGGGTCGTAATGATCGGTGGGATAAGTTTGCATCTTTTTTCAGCCCAGCCACAAAACTGGAACGTCTATTCATATTGTAGAGGCAATCCAATGAAATATATTGATCCGGACGGCGATCATCCAGTTCTTGCCGTTCTTGGAGCGGCTGCATCAGGCGCAGCAATCGGAGCAGGATTCGGTGCGGGTTTCGAAATTGCGAAGCAAAAATTGTGGGATGGAAATGAAGCCATCGACTGGGACAAAGTAGGCGGCTCTGCTATTCAAGGCGGCATCTTCGGAGCGGTAGCAGGAGTAACCGGGGGAGCTGGGTTAGCCCTACCGATTGGTCGACAAGTTGGGTCTCTCCTCGTCGCAAATGTAGTCGGTGGAATGATAAACAGAGGGGTAAGCGGCGGAGACCCTTTAAATAGGTCTCAAATTGTTATCGATGCCGCATCGGGTGCCGGAGGTGGGCTTATAGGTGGCCTCGCGCCTACTCGATACTCCAATTCGTTCATCTACCGGGACGCGAGATATGCAATAATAAGGTCTGAGGCTACTGAGCAGTTCCTTATCTCCTCTCCTGTTCCGACGTTAGCTCAACCGCTCACGGGTGGCCCCACAGTTCAGAATGCGATCCAACAGCAGTTGTATTATGGTGGAGGCGAGCGGCTTTTCGAGAGCGGCTCGCGCTCGGCTGGTAAAATCGGAACTCAATTTGCATTGAGTTTTTTTCTCAACAACATCGAACAGACGGTGCATGCCCCGGTCGTGGAGGGAGGTCCTGCATCGAACAGTTCAGATGTTAAGATTATTGACTGTGGGGGCGGTCCCGGCGTTACTTGCAGAATCGTAAGGGTGGAGTATGTAAAGTAGACGAATCCGCTATACGTGCTGCGTTAGCGGACACTCGGAAAAATAAAGAGGAAACGTACAAACTGATCGTATGGAAAAAAAGAATTCAGAGGAATATCCCTTTCCGTTTGTAGCGAGAACATTCTGGTTTTTCAGATGGGGACTCTTGTTAACATGCAGTGCGATCTACGCTTTTCTAATCGCCAATTATTCTAGGGTTTTAGCCTCGTTTGATGAAAGCAGCTGGTTCATTTACGCAGGCTTCTGGATAATTTTTCTTGTCTATGTTCCTTATAACCTGATAATCACCTTCTTTTCAAGAACTGTGTTCGATGAAACACATATCGAACGCACGACCAATTTATTGACAAAGAAACGTTGGCTGTATGAAGAAATTGAGAAGGTCGAGACCGGTAACACAGGACATATTAGGATTGGCTTTTCAGATGGACAGTCAATTAAAATCTGGAGCGGCGAGGCGAATTTGCCCTATGTTTTGTCGTTACTCCTAAATAAGTGTGGACCACGCTTAGCTGGCCAGTAGTAGAAATTAGATTGGTTCCGTGAAATGTAAAGTGCCGCTTGCAAATAGGCCACTTCACTAGAGTGTGAACCGCTCGCCGGGATACAGCCGCCGAACGTCGTTGTCATTACCAGTTCACGGGCTGGCCGTTGCGGGGTCATAGGTCATCTATGAAGTAACCCTTTGATGTCAAGCGCACTTCCGTCTTGCACACGTTTTCTTGGTGTGTTTTTGAGGTGCTGACTGGTTACCTGACAATAAAACAAACCCGCCTCCTTTTTAGTTAGAATATTCTTTCAAACTCACTTTCGCCTTTTTTTGGCGAATGCCATCATCTATTCGTGCAGGAAGATGCCCACATTCGAAGTTTCCTTCAAGCGATCAGGCCTGCGATATATTGCGATATTCGACGGTCGGTTAAAATCTTGGCTTGATGGCACGGAAAGCGCGGCTTGAATTCGAAAGAGGCCTTGACCACGTTATCACGCGCGGCAGTGACCGCCAGGACGTATTTCATTCCCACGCCGACCATCTGAAGTTTCGCGCCAGTTTGATCCTGAGCCTTGATTTGTGTCGTTAAGATTAACCGCAGGTGTGATCAAAGTCAGAAACTGCGGTCATAAGCCAGACCCTTGGTGTTTTCGCGCAGGTAGGCATTTGTTCCGTGGTGCGATTTTTCCAGGTTTATCAAGCTGGCGGACAACTCCGTCCGCGATTCTGTTAAAAGAAGTCTTGTCTGCTGGTCTTGCAGCAATGTCAGATTGGCAAGTTCGATGACGCGGTTGGTGATGTCGTATTGCGTAAGGTTTTCGCCTTTCGATTCAAGATGCGACCGGAGTTCGGAAATTTGTCGGTGAAATGTTTCAAGCCTTTTCCCTATCGCGGTTCGTTCGGAAACAATGTCCCAGATCTTCAGAAACTTTCTTTCCTGAGCAGCGGCCGTTTCTTCTCTCGCCAGTGCCAGAAGCTTTTCGAGATCGACGCATTGTGCCGCTAACAGCTCGATTAGTGAATCGGAGCTATCCGCAAGTTTGTTCGAAGAAACCATAGTCTTTTACCCACTTGAATTAACCGAATATCGCAACCGCTGAAGTCTCGGAACCCTTCGGCACTTCAAACGCCGATGCGGCCGGTACTTTTTGTGCGTTTGTTTCCCAGGCGTCGCGCATGGGTGCGAGGATCTCGGCGGCCCTGCGCATCAAGCCTGCATCGGGAGCTGCGCTTGCCCGTAAGATCAAGAACCTGACACTTCGATAGAGATTATCGAGGTTGACAGCGACGTCTCCGCCGTTTTGAAGATCAAGGATCGATTGCAGATAGCTGACGATGTCGAGTGCACGGTTTGAATGTTCGCCCTTTGCGACGAAATCTCCGGCATCAATGTCGGCAGCCGAGAGATTTAGAAATTTGATCGCTCCGTCATACAGCATTACGATCTGTTTGAGCGGGTTTGTTTCGGTGTTTGCTATTCGTCCATAGCTGGCGATGCCGTTTGATCTGTTATGCATGGGCGATAAATCCTTGTTCGCAATAATCTAAATACCACTGAACGTTTCGGCGAAAAAGAGGAATACTTTAGCGAGACTTCATTCGCTGGTTTTTTTAGGATCTGCTCTGTTTGGTTAACGAGGTTAGGAAACTTGAAAGGGCCGTAGCCTGGCCATTGAGCTGTCCAATCGCAGCATCGGCGGCAGCAAATTGGCGTGTGAGAGTATCGCGCATGGTGTTGAGTAATGCGGTGCGTTTTGCGATCGTATCGTTCAGATTTTTGACTGAGGACTCGTAGCCCTTGATCGCTGTTTGGACGCTTCCGGTTATGTTGTCGCTCAAACCATTTGAGACGGCGTAGGCGGCGTGAAAAACACCGGTTTGAGCGGTGGTCTTTCCATATAACAATGCCCGCACGTCATCGGCGTTAGTCTGTAGTTGTTCATTCAAGACAGCCTTGTCGAATTCCAGACGGCCATTTTTATCGGTTGTGAGGCCTATTTGCGTTAACGAGGTAAGGGCTCCGCCGTTATCGGCCGACGTTATCCCCGCGATCGTGCTGATTTGTTTCTGAACATTGCGAAGAACGGAATCACCGGCCAAAACGCCGCCAGGCCGTCCCTCGGCGTCCTTTTTGTACTGTGCTGCGATAAAATCCTGTATCGCGTTATACGCCGTAACCAGAGCGGTTAGCTTCTCTTCGATCTCGGTTGACTGTTTAACTTCGATCGAAGTTGAACCCACTTTTTTGAGTGTGAGGCTTAAACCGGAAACGGCGTCGGAAATGTTATTGGTTGACCGTGTAAGATCCAGACCGTTGATCGAAAAGACGGCGTCAAGTTTGGAAAAGTCACCATCCGGGGGATTGAGCGAACGCAGGCTTAGATCAGTTGCGGTTCCGGTGGCCGATGTTTCGACAAGCTCGACTCGCCCTGTAGCCCCGGTTGCTGTCGAGCTCAAAACGATCTGCTGCTGAGTGCCGTCTCCATTCAGATCTATTATGCTGGCCGTAATCCCCGCGTTTTCGGCGTTTATCGCATCGCGGAGCCCGGCGAGTGTGTTGTTCGACGAATCGATCGTGATCTCCGTGCCCGAAACTGCACCGCCTAGCCTGAGTTCGAAAGTGGCGCTTGTCGCGCCACCGGCCAGGATCGGAGCATCGATCGATGCGAAGGAACGCGAAGCTTGGGTCAGGTTTGTAGCGAGACGCGTGACATTGAGGTTGAGGTTCCCAAGATTGGCGGCACTTGTCGCGGTTGCCGTCGCAACGGTCGGGTCAGCCGACGACGCGGATCGTCCCGTTCCGACATCGGTTCTCGTTAGATCGTTGGTCGCGGTCGTCAGAGCCGCAAGTAGCGCGTTCAGTTCTTTGAGCCCGTCAGCCCGGCTGTTATATTTGGTTACCCTCGTTTGCAGTTGTTGAATCGGAACCGCGCGCTGATTGATGATCGCGTCACGCACCGCGTTAAAATCAATGCCACTCCCGATTCCGCTAATACTTATTGCTGCCATAACGATTAGACCCTCGCTTCAATAAACTGCCCCTGGACCTTCGCGAATGCCTCGCTGAGTTTCAGCGAAACCTCTGACGGCATCTGCCTCACGGCGTCGCCCGTCTTGTTGTCGATCATTTCAACTACCAACTGGCCGGTCTTTTCGTCCCGCCTGAATTTCAGAGAAATATCGTGTTCCGCCAGGACGTTTTGCAAATGTTGTCGTTCGTCCTTTTTTGCCGGCTCATCTTTCGGCGGTTGATTTTTTACTTCATTTTTCGGCTTGCCAGACGGCTTTTCGAAAACTTGTGCAAATCTTGCGTCGAATTCCGGCGGCTGAGTTAAAAAACTTATACTCATCTTTTCCTCCTTCCTCTTAATCTTGAAAAACAAAAGGCGAAGATTGCTTCTGAAAGTCAATCTTCGCCTTAAGTTGTAGGAGAGGATTGCTCGTCAAGTTAATTATCTGAGCAGTGAGAGAACAGCTTGGCTNNTCGACTGGTTTGCCTGTGCCAAAGCAGCGACACCTGCCTGTTGCAGCGTGCTCAAGCGAGCCAGATTCGAAGCCTCAGAGGCGATATCGGCATCACGGATCGCAGATTCTGCCGCCTGGTAATTGGTGATCTGCGTGGAAGCCAGATCGATTGCCTGGGTCAGATTGTTCTGTCCCGCACCGACCGTTCCCTGAATGCCGCCGAGGGTGCCGACCGCGGTTCGGATCGTTGCGATAGCCGTCTGTGCGAGAGCTTCGGTTGAAATATCGAGGGCATTTATTCCCAAACCCGTGCTGTCGGCAACGCTGGTTGAAAGGTCAACCGAAACAACGTTTCCAGCGGATGTCGCCGATGCACCGCCACCGACGTACGTGTCGATCTGCCGTGCAAAACGCGAGATTGCTGGGTCTACGCCCGCCGTCGCCAAACCGATATTCTGTGCCTGACGGTCGATTTCCGAGACTACACTCGCTAATTCCGCCGCCAAAGTTGCACGGTCACCCGAGAATGTGCCCGAAGCCGATTGTGACGCAAGCGTCGAAGCCCGGTCGAGAAGGTTCGAAATCGTATTCAATCCGCCGTCAACGATCTGAAGGGTTGAAATACCGTCGTTGGCGTTGCGGATACCCTGTGAAAGAACGCTGACATCGCTGCGGTATGCATTGGCAACCGCCAATCCCGCGGCGTCGTCGCCCGATTTGTTGATACGAAGACCCGACGACAAGCGTTGAATGGTCTGGTTAAGGCTATTGTTTGTGTTTGACAGTCTCGCTTGAGCTGACAATGCAGAAGTGTTGCTTATAAGTGAAAAGTTCGACATTTTTTTGTTCCTCCGTGAACATGATTACCCGCCGCGTCCGTGCATTGGTCATTTGTTTTTTTATTTAAGACATGGATCGCCGTTTGCGATCGTAATAGACTTATCGTCCTGGTTGCGGAAAACTTTAGGGCAATAGAAAAAGTTTTCTTGAATAAATCAGTGACTGAGAATAACAATGTCAACGCGACGGTTTTGAGCGCGGCCTTCAGCCGTCGAATTATCTTCGATCGGTTGAAATCCGCCGTATCCCGCGGCCGACAGTCTTTCGGGTGAAATACTGCGGTCTATCAGTCTTGCAAGCACGGAAGAGGCCCGGGCGGTGGACAACTCCCAGTTTGAAGGATAACGCGCGGTAGAAATAGGTGTTGAGTCAGTGTGGCCCTCGATTCGGATCTGCCCCGTGCCGACTTGAAGCGATTCGGCAAGCGTGTTTATCACGACTTCAGCTTCCGGATTCACACCGGCTTCGCCAGGTGCAAAGAATCCTGCTTCGGATAACGACACGACCAGGCCATCTTTGGACTGCCGCATTTTCGTCTTTTGTATCAGGATCGGATTCTCCAGCAACTTTTGCTCGAATTTGGCCCGGTCATTTTTCTCGGAATTGCTTCCGGGCAATACTCCGCTCCCGCCGGCCGTTTGCGCCGAAAAACTTTCCGCAATTTGGCGTGCACGTTCCTTGTCGCTCGCCGCATACATTACGATAAATAAAGCCAACAGCAGGGTCACAAGATCGGCATAGGAAATAAGCCACCGGTCGCGAAAATGGCTTTCGTGTCCGTTAGAGCGTTTTTGGAAACGGCTTCTCATCTCGGCAAATTGAACTGGTTAATGATTGCGAGAGTCGGCTCATTTGCGCCGAGCGACAAGATGACCGATACGAGTTCCTCGCGGCGTTTCATCCGAGATTCGTGCCGGGCTCGCAGCCGTGCGGCCAAAGGAAAAAATAATAAGTTAGCAAGGCTCAGTCCGTAGATCGTCGCGACAAAAGCGGTGGCGATTCCCGCGCCCAGGGCATCCGGTCTGTCCAAAACGCGCAAAACGCTGATCAAACCGAGCACGGCACCGAGGATGCCGAATGTCGGAGCAAAACCGCCAGCCGCCTCCAGAGTTGCCGAGTCCTGCAAACCTTCGTCATCTTCCAGATCAAGCTGACGCATCAAAACTTCCTTGATTTGTGCTTTTTCAGCACGATCCGCAACCAGGATCAGACCTTGTGTGACAAGCGTGTCATTTGAATTATCGGCGTAATTTTCAAACGCTTTGATGCCGTTTTTTTGGGACGAACGCGAAAGCCACGCCAATTTTGCGACTTCGATCTTATGCGCATCGTCATCTTCGCCTTTATGCCTTAGCCGCCAAACCGCTTTTACGGCGTTTGTTATGCCGACCGCGCCGCGTCGTACGATCACCGCTCCGAGTGTTCCTCCTCCGACGATCAAAGCCGCCGTCGGGTGCCACAAAAAGCTGATGTTGAGATCTTCAAACCAGGCCCCGGCAATAATTGCCGTCATTCCAACAGCCACTCCTAAACAAATTGTCCAATCAATGCGCTTCATTATTTTTGTTTAGTGCGGACATGAGCCGAAAGATTTTCCAGTGCCGACCGTTCGTCGTCGCTTATTGCAGCTTTCGCGGCCCGATTCGCTTCCTCGATTTCGGTAAAGACCTCGTATCGATGAACCGATGTGCTTCCGGGCGCGGAAATCCCGATGCGCACACCGTCGCCGCTCACCGAGATTACTTCGATGACGATCTCATTTCCGACAACGATCTTTTGCCCGGGGCGGCGTGATAGGACCAACATACATTTAGTTTTGCGGCAGTGACTCGGCGAATTGATAGTCGCTCCCGGTCAAGATATGCTGAGCACCCATTTTAGTTTTCGCGTCGATCACGATGGGAGCCCGCAAATTTACTGTAGTCCTCGTCCAATCGGACGAAATTTTTACAATTGTCAGCGTAAGCGGATTGGATGGAGTATGGAACAGGAGCGGTTCGTAGCCGGCAAAAAGTTCGTGCGGGTTAACCACGATAAAACGCGTGTTATCCTTATCCACCGAAGCAAGCCAGCAAAACGGTTCGAACTCGTCCATCTCGATCAGTACCGCTCTCCGCATTTGCGGCAATCCGATCAAACCTTCTGCGAAAGTGATTATTTCGCTTTCGTCGTATGAATGTTCGTTTTCTTTGATAGTAATAGTGGGCATAAGGGTTATTGGTCGCGAACTAAGAGTAAGGGGTGAGGATTTAAGGTCAAAATATGGGATTGTTTCAATGATCGTTGCCTATCCGAGAAAATCGAAGAGCGAACGACGGCCGCGTGCGGCAACCTGCAATGTTGCCTCAAGTGCTCGTTCCGCGTCGGCAAGTCCGACGGCGGTTTCGGCAAAGTCCGCATTTTCAATTGCCGACGCTCTTTCATTAAGAGACAGGAAGTTGGTCGTAAGATTGTCTATAACAATATCCGCCGCGTTCATGTTCGCGCCAATGGTGGCATGAGCCGTGTTTACAAGATCTCCATAAACGCTGAGGCGGCTCATCGTATTTTCGAGTGTCGTACGATCGGCCGCCGGATTTCCGGTCCCGCGAAGGGCGTTCACGGCGTTTGTCAGATCCGCAAAAATTGTGGAAGTCGAATCGCCGAAAACCGTTTCCGCCGTAACACCGGAGGCAATGGCATTTGCTCCCGGTTCGACCTGTACAAACTGAGCGCTTGTGGGAGTATTTGCCGGAACGGCGGTCGCCGGATCAAACGGCGGAACGTTTTGGCGAGTTCCGCCAAATACATACTCATCGCCATTTTTCGCGTTAGCAACGCTCAAAATTCTGCTGCGCAAGGATTCGATCTCAATGGCGGCTGCATTGCGCGACGGCTGTGTTCCCGTATCGCTCAAACCTTGCGCAACGAGCGTGCGAACGCGCTCCAAAATATTTTCATAGCCGCTTAACGTATCGTCCGCGGCCGTCAGCTTCTGACTAGCGGCCTGGGCGTTGCGCTGGAATTGCTCGATCGCAGCTTGCGATGTTCGCAAGTTCAAAACGATCTCCGCGCCGCTCGGATCGTCCGAAGGACGATTGATGCGTTTTCCCGTTGCAAGCCGCTCCTGCAAAACACTCAAACGGCTTCGTTGCGTGTTAATGCGCGAAGTGAAGTCAGTGCTGGAAGTGCTGTCGGCGACTCGTATGTTCATTGCAATTTCACCATTAATTCGAAAGTTTATTGAGCAAGGGACAGAATCATCTGTGTCATTTCATCGGCGACTTTTATAAAACGCGCCGCCGCTTCGAAGGCTTTTTGATACTGCAAAAGATTTATAGCTTCTTCGTCGAGCGAAACACCCGAAATGGAATCACGCTGAGCGGTCGCCTGGGCGAGAATCGCCGCCTGCGTCTGCAGATCATTGTCCGCCTGGCTGACGTGTTCACCCGCGTCGGCCAGCATTGAACCAAAGATCGAACTAAACGACCCCGTTCGGGTTCCGGCGGTTGTATTCTGGTCGGTCAATAAATTCGCTATCTCACCGGCAACCGTTCCGTTTTGTCCCGGCTGTGGCAGCGGCGAAGCGACAATGAGACGCGGATTTCCGGTGATCGCCGTATTGACCGAAATATTTGCCGCCGTCACCGGAGCGGCGTTGTTGAAAAAGTTCGCTCCCTGATTCCCGTCCAGATCCGTTCCCGAGGCGTGCAGATCGTTGACCCGCTGCACGACCGAAGCCGCCAGGCTGTCGAGATCATTTATCTGCGACGATGTGTCGGCGATTGCGCTCTGCAGCCCGGCGATCGCACCCTCGTCAAAAACCGCCGGCTGTCCGTCGATCGTAATCGCGGCCAAACCGAGCGGAGGCGTGTTGTCGGCTTCGAGTGTAAAAACTCTGTCGCCCGAAACAAGCGGGCGGCCCTCGCCGATCGTGAGTGTCACGGTTCCGTCGCTATTTTCCGTAGAGCGGGCACCCGTCAGTTCCGAAAGCTGATTGACAAGCTCGCCACGCTGGTCGCGCAAAGCCGAAGCTTCGCCGCCCGTCGCCTCAGCTGAGCGAATTTGATCGTTCAGGTCGGCAACCCGTTCAGAAATGGAGTTGACCTGCTCGACCGTTGAGCGGAGATGAGAATCGGTACCGCTGCGAATGTCATCGAGCCGCGCCCGGGTGGTTTGAAACGCATTAGCAAGATTCGTTCCTCGTTGAGCCGTCAGGGATCGAAGCGGGGCAGAGGTGGGATTTGCTTCAAGATCACGAAACGCTCCAAAAAAACTATTCAAGGCATTTTGCAGCCCGCCACTTTCGCTTCCCTGTAAGGCCGATTCAACCGGAGCAAGCGCGTCACGCCGGGCGGTAAGGCGGCCGGCGATGCCGGTTTCGGTCTGGATCCTCGATTGGATAAAGAAGTCGCGAAACGATTGCACGCCTGCCACCGTAACGCCGCTGCCGATCGAATAGCCGTTGATGCTCGTATCTGCTGATTCCGTCAGTTGAACCCGTCGGCGTGAATACCCGGGCGTGTTAACATTGGCAATGTTTTGTCCGGCGATGTTGATGCCAAGTTGGCTGGCGTTCAAAGCACGGCGGCCAATTTCAAATGCCGAAAAATTAATACTCATCGTGTTGTTCCTTTGCCGTATTTCAAGACGGGAGCGTTGTACGTGGTCGGCGGCACGCCGCACATCTGAATGTTCGCGGCCGCAAACGAAGAACCGCCAAGAGCAAGGCTTGTCGCCCGGCCAGCGGTTTTCTCAAAAATGCGAGCAGTTTCCAGTAATTTGTTTGCCGCGGATTCAAACTGTTCCCGCGCTTCGCCATCCAGCGGTAAGGGCTCGGTTTCACCCGCCCTGATCTCGGCAAAATCGGTTAAATCGGAAGTAATTTCCAGAAGCCGCGAACGCATCCGAAAGAGCTCGGTTTCACCGGTGCGTGAAAGGGATTCGATATTGTTCGGCTCACAGCGTGTAAGGGCCGCTATAAGATGTGCCGTCAAAGATTCGAGACTCGTGTAAGCAGATGACTGCTCGGTCATTAGTTTGGCGATTTTTCGTATTAGATCATCTTGCATGGCAGTTCTTTCTCCGACAAGAGATTTATTTACGCCGCCTGATAGACCGGCAGCGAACTTAGATCTTCTCGTCTTTCAAAATTGCATCGGCGATCTTATCGCTCGAAGGTTTGTAATCGCCGGCCGAAATTTGATCCCGCAGGCTGTCCACTTTGTCTTGCCGAACGTCCGGCAGTTTTTTCAAATGCTCAACGAGTTTTCCGACTTCTGATGCCCAGCTCGAAAAATCCAATCTATCGTCATTAACCGGATTCTTGATCTGTTGCGGTTGTTTTGTTTCCCTGACCGGTTTCCTGACCTCTATCTGCCGATCGGGGCGGATCGGTTCAAAACTGCCTGTCTTGTCAACGTTTATTTTTCCCATCATGTTACTCTCTCAAAAAAAGTTTCTCCGATTTACCTTTCGGCATTTTTCGGTAAAACATTAGACAAAATTCTGAAAGGGTTAACAACTTGTCCGTTCTCACGGACTTCGAAATGCAGGTGTGGCCCGGTCGATTTCCCTGTCGAACCGGATAGAGCGATCTGCTGGCCGCAGGCGACCTCCGCGTCTTCGGAAACGAGAATCTTTTCAAGATGGCCGTATCGTGTTTCCCTGCCATCCGGGTGTTTTACGATTACAAGATTTCCGTAGCCTTTGGACCACCCGGCAAACGTAACAACACCCTCTGCCGCCGCCGCGACAGGCGTGCCTTTTGCGACAGCAATATCAATTCCGCCATGAAACTTGGTTTTTCGATCGATCGGGTGAAAGCGATTTCCGAATTCCGAAGAGATGCGGCCGTTCACTGGAATTTGGAAGGCGACCTTAGCCGAGGAGCCGAGCAGTCTGCTTGATGAAATTCCTTGAATTTCCGTCACCTGAGAATTTGGCACGATACGCGCGCGGGTCGAATTAACGAGTTTCCCGTCAAGCATCAAATTCTTTAGCGAATCGTCGATACCGCCGGTTTTTAGGTCGTCTTCGAACGTCGAAACAATTTCCGCTCCATCGGCATAGCCCATAAATTCTTGTTTAGTTATCGGATCGGCTTTCGCGGATTTCTTTAATGTAACGGAGGCGTTTTTATCAGCAGTTGGTTGGACATTTTCCTTCATGTCTTTCACGGCAGCGATGACGCCTGAAAGTCCTTTGATGCCGCTTGAGACCGAATTTGCCTCGGTTCCTCCGAACTGCCGCAAGATCATAGCCGACAGGCCAATTCCGCCTGATTGGGCCATCGTCGTCGCTAACTGCTCCGAGAACATCTGTTTCGCCAGTCCCGATCCGCCGTCGGAACCGAATAGTGAATCTTCGTCGTTGTTGTTCGCATTATTTAGAGCCGACGTTAGCTGCATCAGCAAAACCGCTTCAAACTGTATTGCCGCGCGGCGCAATGCGTCGGGAGCTTTCTGATTTTGAGGCTGCTGATTAATATTGATTTGATCGAACGGTGATACTTTCATTTTCTTACTGCATTTCCAGCTCGGCATTCATGGCTCCGGCTGATTTTATCGCCTGCAGAATGCTGATAATGTCGCGTGCCGATACGCCGACGGTGCGAAGGCCGCGGACGACTTCGTCGACCGTTGCTCCGTCCGGCAAAATAACCGACGCTGGTTTTCTCTCCTTAACATCGACGGTTGTGTTCGGAACAACGACTGTCTCGCCTTTCGGCGACAACGGTGCAGGCTGTATAACATCGTATTCCGTGCCGACACGAACCGTTACGCCGCCCTGCGAAATAGCAACCGAGGCGATTCGGACCTCACTTCCCATGACGATCGTTCCCGTGCGTTCGTTGATGATGATCTTTGCGACCTTGTCTGGCGTTAGGCTCAAACTTTCGAGTTCGGCGATAAACCCGACTCGATTCTCGGCGTATTTTACCGGCAAAATTACTTCAACATTTCTGCCGTCAAGTGCTTTTGCGGTCCCTGCTCCGAATTTGGCATTAATTATCTTGTCGAGCCGGGCCGCCGTAGAAAAATCTTCGTTGCGAAGTACCATGATCAACTGATTGTTGGCGGCAAGCTCGGTCGGCACGGCTCTCTCCACATTCGCCCCGTTCGGCATTCGCCCAACGGTCGGATGGTTGATCTCAACCGAGCTTCCTGAACTTCCAGCCGAGATGCCGCCGATCGAGATCGAGCCTTGTGCGACGGCGTAAACCTGTCCGTCAATTCCTTTAAGCAGCGTTAAAACCAGCGTCCCGCCCTGCAAACTCTTCGCGTCACCGATGGACGAAACCGTTACATCGATCTTTGAACCGGGCCGGGCAAACGGCGGCAGAGTCGCCGTGACCAAAACGGTTGCGATATTTTCGGGCTTCAAACCGGCCGAGGTTGTCGAAATCCCCATTCTCTCGAGCAGATTCTGCAGCGTCTGGCGGGCGTAAATATTTTGCTGAACGCGGTCGCCAGTCCGATTAAGCCCGACGACCAGTCCGTAACCGATAAGCTGGTTTGAACGCACGCCTTCAATGTCCGCCAAATCTTTGACACGCACACGCATGTCCACGTCTGTTTTCTGACAGTAAAAAACCGTCGGGAAAATGACGAAAGCGAGGGCTAATGCCGAAGCAGTACTCAGCAATGATCTACTCAGGAGCCCCGCAACTCTAGGTTTTATATTGGGATTACGCATTATTGAAGATTTATCCGGACAAACTAAAAGGGTGAGATCTTATCGAACAGCCGGTATAGCCAGCCGGGTGCATTATCTGCCGATGCAATTCCCTTGCCATTAAATTCGACGCGCAGATCGCCGATGAAAATCGTCTGTATCGAGTTGTCGTTCGCGAGGTCGTTTGGCCGCACGATTCCGGTCACCGCAAGATGTTCCGTTTCCTTATTGATCTTTACCAGTTTCACTGCTTCGATCCGCAGATCGCCGTTTGGCAGAACCTCGATCACACGTGCCGTGATGCGCGAGCGGACATTGCTTGTACGGCCCGTGGTGCCACTGCCATCGAATTTTCGCTGGCCGAGTTCTCCGAGTATCGGGCCGGCGACCGCCGCACCGTTGATTGGCAAAGCGGAGACAAGCGGCACGATTCCGGCAAGATTGCCCGAATCGCGGTCGCGCTTGGCATTCGAGGTCACGGTCGCCGTGTTGGTTTCTACAACATCGACAAAAACCAGATCGCCGATCTGGCGAGCCTTGAAGTCGCGAAGAAGATTGCCGTTTACCGAATTATCGGTAAACAAGGAACCGTTGGTCGGCTTCATTGTTTCAACCGGCGGCGTCACCGGAGCGGTCTCACGGACTTCGACAACCGTCAATCTTGGCTGATCTTTCTTCTTGCTTTTCTTCTCTTTTTTGGCCTGGGCGATTCCCGCGACGAAGGTTGAAAAGACGATTAGCAAAATTATAAGTAGATTTATTTTCATGGCTTTAGAAAGTTACTTTAACGAGGCCTTCATCAATCACGACTGCTTGCAGAATTGCTCCCGACTGTGAATTCTTAACCGCAATCCGGTCACCGATCTTCCCTGCCGCTCGTGCTTCGCCTTTGATAATTATCTTTAGATTATCTGATTGCACCTCGACTCGGACCGAATCCCCCGGCCTGATCACGACGCCTGCGACAAAAGAATCCGTGGTGATCTCGGAGCCGCTTATGGCATCTCTGACGAGTACGCCGCCACGCAAGTTTTCGGCGTACCGCACATAATTTGCGACCGGTTTTTCGAGCCGTCGTTTTTCGAGCCGTACGTCCGATTCACCGATCTTCGTATTCGCGGACAGGTCCTTCGCCGCAACAAAAACTTCGGCATATGCTTCAAACTCCAGAGTAGCCGCAAAACTGCGGCTAGTTTTGTTGTTAACGCGGATTTCGACCGGCAGGGAAAATCTGGCAAACAGATTGCGAACGCCCGAAACGCTAACACGAATTTCCAATGTTCCGGTCGGGACCTGGATCTTATCCGGCAAATCAAGCCGCACGATTCTAACTGAGACCATATCGGCCGGGATTTGACCAAAAACCGCCTTTTCGACCGCTTCGCGGAGCTGATTCTGCGATACATCCTGCCCGGCACGGCGGACAAGAATTTTTGCCGGAGAGTTAACAGTGAACTCTTTTTCAGAAATGCCTGAGGCATTGATCGCCAGGACTATTTACCCGCGGCTGATCTCGCGTGTCATCCCGACATGCGGGGCATAACCCAGCGAGATCAACTTCAGCCGTGCGGAGCTATTCGATTCGCCCGAAATAGTCGAGATACTTCCCAAGCTGATGCGGTCGTTTTCGATGATTGTTTCGGGAGAAACATGAACGGTTATCCGGGTCTGTCCTGATACTGATACGAACCCGAAAAGAAGAACCGCAAACGCAAAAACGACGATAGGCCAAAAGAAATTGATACGTATTTTTCTCATATATTTTCTCTGTACCTTCTGGTGTTCTCCGTGGCTGGCGTGGTTTAGGAAACTGCCTGATTGATCGTTCCGAGCATGCGGTCGGCGGTCGTAATGACTTTCGAGTTGGTTTCGTAGATACGCTGTGCCGAGATCATGTTGACCAGCTCTTCAACAACGTTGACGTTGGAGCCTTCGACAAAACCCTGACTGATACGTCCGATGCCGTTCGCATCCGGTGAGCCTACGGTTGCCTGTCCCGACGCGCCGGTTTCCTTGAACAGATTTCCGCCGAGTGCTTCGAGGCCCGCCGGATTGGCAAATATCGCCAACTGTAGCTGCCCGACGCTTTGCGCATTTGCCTGTCCCGGAAGTGTTACGGAGACTGTTCCGTCCGTGCCGATCGTAACCGATGTTGCTTCGGTCGGTATCGTGATCGCCGGTTCGAGCGATTCGCCGGCCGCGGTCACAACCTGTCCCTGGTTANNAGTGAAATTGCCCGGCTCGCGTGTAGGCCAGATCACCATTCGACTGGCGGACCTGGAAAAATCCGCTGCCTTCTATGACCATATCGAGCGGATTTTGAGTCTGTTTGAAATCGCCCTGAATGAATATCTTTTCACTGGCGATCGAGCGTGCACCGAGGCCGATCTGCAGGCCGACCGGAAGCGGCGTTGACGCGGTTCCGGCTCCGCCCGCCGCCCGCATGTTCTGATAAAGCAGGTCCTGAAATTCGAGCCGGGTTCGNNGAGGCGTTCGCCAGATTGTTGGCGATGTTGTCTACGTTTTGCTGCTGAACCTGCATTCCGGTGGCAGCCGTTAATAAAGCTCTGTTTGGCATAAGTTCTCCTTTTAGTCTTGTTGTTACTAAATTTTTCCGATCTCCCCTGAGATCTTGCGGCCCAGATCGGTCATTAAAAGCGTGAGCGATTTTTGGAGCGATTCGAATTCGCGGTTGTTGTTGATCATCGCCACCATCTCGGAAATGGAGTTGATGTTTGAATTTTCGAGTGAGCCCTGGACGACCTTTGAGTTGACATTTTCCTGCGGCTGTTCCGTGCCCGAAGCGAGAAAAAGTGAATTACCCTCTTTTATCAAACTCGCGGCCGGATTGTTAAATCTGACAAGTTTCAGGTTATCGAATGTCTGCCCGCCGACTGCCAGGCTTCCGTCCTGACCGATCGAAAGCTCGCCTTCGGGCGGAACGGTTATCGGGCCGGTTTCTCCAACGATCAGGTCGCCGTTCTTTGTAACGAGCTGCCCGCCGGCGTTGAGCGTTAAATTTCCCGCTCTCGTAAAACGTACGCCGCGCGGCGTTTGAATTTGCAGAAACGCATCGCCGTCGATCGCCACATCCAAATTTCGTCCGGTCTGCTGTATAGATCCTTCGGTAAAATCAATTCCGCTCGAAGTCAAAACTCCACCGACCAGATTCTGTTTGTCGCCGAGTCCTTTTTTTCCCGCCTCCACCGAGGTGTAAACGAGACGTTCGGCCTTGAACCCGGTGGTCGAAGCGTTTGCGATATTGTTAGCCTGAGCCTCAAGCGTGTTTTGCCGCGAGCGCATGCCGAGAAAAATTGAATAGAGTCCGTAATTCATATTATTTGTGATTGAGCGATGCTTGATTGATATTGATAATCAGCTCGACCTCGCCCGGCAGCATTCCGAGGGCGGAGGCGATCATTTCAGCGTTTTGTCCGCGAGACGCCAACGAAATTACTAAATGGCGGCGTTCCGTCATATTCAACTTTGGAGTTTCATGTATTGCCGTATCATCAAGTTCTTCCTCGTTTGACGATTTAGGATGGCGGACACGCGTTTCCAGCCAGGCGATCCGGCGCGATTGCTCGGCGATGCGTTGGGCATTCGTCTCGAAGGTTTCTTTATTTTTTGCCAGCGCGTCCTGGAGATCCTCAATTTGCTTTCCCGTGAACTCGAATAGTTCCCGGTGCTGTTTCGATTTCTTCAAGCAGGTGAAAAACAGTCCGAAACTCAATACGCCAAAAAATATCGATAGCGATAAAAGGCCGACCTCTAAATTCATACCGGAACCTCGTCTGTATTTTTGCTGCTGTCCGAGTTCGACAATAGTGTTCGCGATCGTTCTTCGGCCGAACCGATCTCGGTTACCCGCACGCCGTAATAGCCGTCAATGACGACAACTTCACCGCGGGCAAATGGAAAATTGTTTACCAAAAGCTCGACCGGCTCGTCCACCGTCCGGTTGAGTTCGATCATCGAACCTACACCAAAACGAACGACTTCCCGGAGCGGTATTTCCGTTTTCCCGAAACGAACCGTAACGCTCATTTCGACATCGAGCAGCCGTTCAATATTTTTACCTGATTCATTTTCCTGCATAATTTTGCTCTCTCAACCCGGTGCCGGGTTTCTCTATATCGGGTCTGTCACCTGTACGACCAGTTTTCCTTCCATGGCCGCGAGTTTGCCCGTAAATTTAACCGAATCCGCGACGGAGATATTGACTGATCTTTCAACCGTGTGATTGGTTCGCACCACATCGCCGACCGTTAAAGACATCAGATCGGAAACCGCTACGGGAACCGCTTCAAGATCCGAAGTTACCGGAAACCGCACAACCGAAATCGTTTTCAGCAATGAGTAGGTTGCCGCTGGTTCCGTCGGGCTTTCCTGTGAATAAGAAGATTGATTAAAGTTTTTGACGACGGTTTCGAGCATTCCGACCGGCAGGCAGATGCTCATTAAACCAGTTGCGTCGCCGATTTGGACTTGGTAAACAACGGTAGCTACAATCTCATTCGGCGCGACGATCTGAAGCATCTGCGGGTCCGTCTCGCGTCCGACGATCTCGGTCTCAAATTCAACAATCGCTTTCCAGACTTCACGATAATTGTCGTTGACCACCGCTACAAAACCTTCCAGTACCTTCAGTTCGAGGTCTGTTGCCGACCGCGGCTCGATCAATCCCTGCCCCTCGCCGCCAAGCAGGCGGTCGATGACCGGAAAAGCGATCGCCGCATTCATTTCGACCGCAAAAGCGCCGCGCAGAGATTTTGAGGCGACCGTAAAGATAGTTGTCGGGTCGGACAATCCGCGGAGATAATCACCATACGATTGTTGCTCCACCGAGATCAGATTCACCTCGGACATCGCGCGAAGATAAAGCGGCAGACTCGACGAAAGGCCGTGTGCGAACAGGTCATGAAGCCGGTACAGCGATCGCACCTGTTCCTTTGACAAACGATCCGGACGTCGAAAGTTATACGGCACGATCCGCTGCCGCCTGTCGCGGTCCTTCGCTGCGTCGTCCGCCGGCGGTTCCGGCAGCAGTGCCGACATTTCTTCGGTTGTTAAAAGTTCTTCTTTGGGCATTATTGTTAATTTGGAAGGTTTGCACGCAGACGTGCTGCGGCCTGAGTGCGCAATTGCGAAACGCGCGATTCGGTAACGCCCAACACCTCACTGATCTCCTTCATTGTTAGTTCTTCAAGGTAATAAAGCGCGATGACCTGGCGTTCGCGTTCGGGCAATTTGTCGACTGCCAGGGCAAGAAGCCGTCGATGTTCGGTGTCCTCCAATCTTTCAAGTGGAGAAATGGCCGAATCGGAGATCAGGTCGGAAAAGGATAAACCGGTTACTTCGTCACGTTCGTCCAGATTTGTGATTCGCAGTCCGCGTATATCTTGTAACGTCTCGCGCAATTCCGTGATCGAAATTTTCATCTGCTCGGCGACTTCCGACTCGGCGGCGGCACGTCCGTTTTCCTGCTCGAGCTGCGCGTACGCAGCCTGCACTTCACGGGCACGCCGGCGTGTTGCCCTTGAAGCCCAGTCGAGCGAGCGTAAATTGTCCAGGATCGCGCCGCGGACACGCATTTCCGCAAAAGTCGTAAACGCCACTCCGCGCGAATCATCAAATCTCTCGACCGCGTCTATCAACCCAATCACTCCGGCACCATAAAGATCGTCCCGTTCTATCGACGGCGGGAGTTTTGCCGCGATGCGGTCGGCGATGAATTTTACTTTCGGCAAGTGGGACATTATCAGTATCTCGCGCGCATCATGTGTATAAGAGTCAGAGGCAAAACCTTTAAGCCTTTTATACATTGCGAGCGATGAATAGGGGTGCATGGTCTTAAAAATGTGAGGTCGATATGATTAGGTTGATTTTCGATCAACTATTGGCCAACTGGTCCCAAAACGATTGCACTTTGAGAGAATTTGAATTTTGACGGTTCTGGTTGTGCAGTTGCTTTGCTATCAGTCGTATTGCACGACTGGCTGGCGTATGTGGGGCGAAATGAACGACAGGAATTTGCTTTTGAATGGCTTCCTGTACTTGCGAGTCGTGAGGGATCATTCCCAAAAAATCTAGCTGGTGGTCCAGAAAACCGCGAACGGCCGCGCTGATAGACTGAAAAACCTGCCCGGCGTCGCCAAGACCGACAATGTTGTTGACTACGATCGATATCGGTTTATTCGGTGAGTGACGCAGTATGACTTTGATCGTCGCATAGGCATCGACGATCGAAGTGGGCTCGGGAGTTACGACGACGATAATTTCCGATGCGGATATCAGGACCCCGGATACGTTCTCGGCAATTCCGGCCGCCGTATCGATAAGCATGAAATCCAAACCGTCCTCCATCGCACGTACTTGCGAAAAAAGCTCAGGATTCGACGACAGAGAAAAATTTGCCAATGCTTCAACACCGCTGCCGCCGGGTATCAGAGCGACATTTTCAGAAATTGCGATTATTACTTCGTCTAACTGCCGTAAACCGCCAACGACGTGGCCAAGGTGAAATTTTGGTGAAACGCCGCAAAGCAGATCGATGTTTGCCAAACNNAAACCGAAATCGGCGTCGAGAAGACCGACCTGGTTGCCGAGGGATCCTAATTCAAGAGCCAAATTGACCGCCAAATTGGATTTACCTACGCCGCCTTTGCCGCCCGTCGCAGCGAGGCACCGCCTTTGTCTCGATTCTTGCATGTTTGTATTGATGGGATTGGTCTCTGATGCAGTCGAAGCCATGGTCCGCAATGTAGCAGCTTGGTCGTTCATTTTTGGGTGTGGGATATAGTGATCTGCTTGGAAAAAGGTGGGAATTTTATATTCTTTTACCGAGTATCCGGCTGGTAAGAGATTCTGTGGTTGCAATTTGCAAGTCTTCGGGGACGCGTTGTCCNNTTGTCCGGTGCAGAAGTAGGCCAGCGGCAAACCGCTTTCATTGATGGTTTCGATTATTGCTCCCGGCCTCAAGGTTTCGTCCAGTTTTGTTACTGCCAGGCAATCGACCCCGTACATTTCAAATTTCTTGATCGCCGCGGATGCATCGATCGGATGTGTTGTCGCTTGAACTACCAGGCATTTGCGGATCTCGCTGCGTTGCCTCAAATAATCAGACAGTTCAAATTGGTCTGCCAGATCATGCGGGTTTCTGCCGGTCGTATCGATGAGAACAGTGGCGTCGGACGGCAGGCGTCTCAGCACCGCGTCAAGCTCGAAAACCGAACGGACTACGTGGCAGCCCGCACCAATTATTTCAGCATAAGTCTTCAACTGTTCGACGGCGGCAATTCGGTAAGTATCAAGGGTAACAAGCTCAACCGGGCGGTGTTCGTAAAGAGCAACGCGGGCCGCCAGTTTAGCAACTGTTGTGGTTTTGCCGACCCCGGTCGCTCCGACTATCGCCAGTATGTTGGCCTCCTGTCGCTGCAGCGGATCCGGCTCGAATCTGATAGTGGACGAAACAGCCTGAAACAAAGCCATCTTTGCAAGTTGATCTTTCCTGACCGAATCGTTGTTGTAAACAGAAACAATTCCTTTTACGAATTTGCAGGCTAGATCCGCCGATACTCCGGTTGCCGTCAGTTCGTCATAAACCTCGCGAAAGGGAGGATCGGAAATTTCGACAGGCAAACTCGGATCGATATCGATTTGGCTAGAATTAACATTTTGACGGCCCGCAAAAGCTCCAAGCGAAAATTTCATCTCCCGCATTTCAGCCCGCAATGATTCGAAATCGCGGTGAGAGAGGCTAGGGTACGCATTTTCGCCAGCACCAGTGCTTGGGGCGTTTTGTTCGGGCAGGAACTGTATTGAGATCGGTTTTTTAGGATGGATAAAACGCGGCGCTTCCGAGTTGATCTCGACGGTTTCAATCTTTTGCGCTTCACTTGCAGGCTGGTTCCGTAACGCGGATTTTTCGAGATCGTCCGATGAGACGGCCCGGGCGGCGAGAGCGGTCATTATCGTTTCTCTCGGGTCGTACTTCGTTTTGCCAGACGCTTGTGGCACCGCAATTGTGTCGTCCGTCAGATTAAGCAAACGATGCGACGGAGACGTGGTTTTGGCCTTTTGTTTGACTTTCGGTTCGTCATCGGGTGTTGGTGATGCGGCACTGACTTCCATTTGCATGCTAGACCGCAATCCCAGAAACCCGCCGGTACGAACCCGCTTGGTGTCCAAAACGAATGCACCTTCGCCCAGATCCTGTTTGATCATCTCCAGGGCTTCACGCGTCGTTGTTGCACGGTATTTTTTTACATTCATCATAGTTGTCACTTTTATTTATCCGACGGTGCCCATCGAAACGAGGCGCACATTTGAGGCGACCTCGCCGTGGGCCATCACGACCAGTTCAGGCAAGAACCGTTCCGTAAGTTTTCTGAGGTGCGGACGCACCATTGCCGAGCATAAAACTATCGGCTGTGACATAACCGCCGCTCGGCACGCAGTCTCGATTTTTTCGAGCAATTGCTTTCCGAATTCGGGTTCGATGCCCTGCTGCGAAGCACCGCCGAGCAACCCGAGCCTTTCCGCAAGCTGCGTTTCGAGACGCGGGTCCAGGGTCAGCACCGTCAACTCGTCGTTCTCGTTAGCCAGGCTTCCGGAAATAGTTCTTGCAAGGGAAACGCGGGCGGCCTCTGTCAAAGCGTTGACATCACGCGTCACGACCCCGACATCTGTTATTGATTCCAGGATCGTCGCCAGATCGCGGATCGGAACTCTCTCTCGTAACAGGTTTTGCAGCACACGCTGTACCTCTCCCAACGAAAGCACCTTGGGCGTCGCTTCTTCCACCGTTTTAGGATGAGTCTCGGCAAGCGCGTCAAGCAATGTCCGCGTCTCCTGTCTTCCGAGCAGTTCGTGGGCATGAGTCTTTATAACTTCCGCAAGATGCGTGCATACAACAGTCGTCGGGTCCACTACTGTATAACCGGCGGCAACTGCGCGATCGCGGTCTTCGTTACGGCGGATCCAAACCGCGGGCATACCAAAGGTCGGGTCTATGGTATCTACGCCATCGACCTTTTCTCGTACAACGCCAGGGTCGATCGCGAGGTAACCGTCCGGATGAATCTCGCCCTGCGCGATCTTCTCGCCCTTAAGCAATATCGCGTATTCGCGGGGCGGAAGCTGCAAATTGTCAGTGACATGAACCGAAGGCACAATAATTCCCATTTCGATCGCCGCCTGGCGGCGAATTTCACGGATGCGATTCAAGAACGAATCGTCAGAGCTGACCAACCCGATCAGGCCGTAGCCGACCTCGAGGGCAAGCACATCGACCTTGAGCAAACTCTCCATTTTTTCCGGTAGTCTGGCCGTTTCGGCGCTCTTTTCGGCGGCGCTTTCCTCCTCAGTTCGTTGAGCCGTATTCATCGCTGAGCGCAACGACATGTAGCCGATCCCGCCGGCCGCTAACGCCAATGTCACAAAAGCAAAGTGCGGCATTCCAGGCAATATTCCAAGGAAAAACAAGACCGCGGAGGCGATGAACAAAGGGCGCGGATTCACCAGCAGCTGTCCGCTCATCTCGGCGCCCATGCTTGATTCGGTTGCCGAACGGGTAGTAATAATAGCCGCCGCTACCGATATGAACAGGGAGGGGACAGCGGCCGCTACGCCATCGCCGACCGTCAGGATCGTATATGTTTTCAACGCATCGGCGAGCGGCAGGTCGTGCTGGAAAACGCCGATCGCAAATCCCGCACAGATGTTAACCGCAACAATGATTATGGATGCTACGGCATCGCGTTGGGTAAAGCGGATCGCACCGTCCATTGCACCGTGAAACTCGGCCGCCTGGTTGATATCCCGGCGCCTTTGTTTCGCCTCATTTTCATCGATCATCCCGGCAGCGAGATCGGCGTCGACCGCCATTTGCTTACCGGGCATAGCGTCCAAAGTAAAACGCGCCGTAACTTCTGAAGTCCTTACGGCTCCGTGATTAACTACCAGAAATTGAATGACAAGCAGGATTAGAAATATAACTACGCCGACCACATAATTTCCGCCGATCACAAATTCACCGAACGCTTTGATGACCGCTCCGGCGGCGGTCGCACCCGAATTGCCGTCGGTCAAGATCAGACGCGAAGTTGCGAGGTTCAATGCCAAACGAAAAAGCGTCGTCAGGAGCAATATGTTGGGAAACGACGTGAACTTTACCGGCTCGAGCGTGTACATCGAAACCAGCAGTACGACGACCGCCATCATCAGATTAAGACTGATCAAAATGTCGAGCAGGAACGGAGGGAGCGGGACGAGTAAGACCAGTAAGATCACGACCGCCGCGATCGGAACGGTCAGATGTGAATAGTTACTGGCGCGGCTCAAGAATTGCTGGATCGGCGAGTCTTTCATTAAAAATTTTGTGTTTGCTGAGGTCCGGGTTTCGGATTGAAAAATACTCCGACGCAACTTACAGCAACTTTAGTGCCGCAATTTTATTCGCTACACACACGGCACAGCCTCGATACAAAAAAAATGACGCCGGCCCCTTTCTACAGGCGCCAGCGTCAGTATTTAGACTCTTTATTTTCAAATTACGGTTCAGCTACAAAGTCGAAGCCGGTAATCGCACCGTATAGTTGGATGACACGCACGGGATCCTCAAATCGGTGACGCTTTGAACTAACCGAGATAACATAGTTTCCCCCAACCGGAATATCCGTAAACCTATAAAACCCAAACGAATTAGTTATGGCGATCCTCGGCTGCGGCAGACCGCCGCCAGAAAGAGTGATGTTGGCCTTTCCGATTCCACGGCCGGAGGCGGTCGTCAGACGCCCGCTGATAGCGGCCACCGCATCGGTCGCGGCGCTCCCTTCAAGAATGAGAGTCCACCCACCGACAATCGAGCCTGAATGTCCAGCCGAGTCATCGTCTACGTAAAGGCTCCAGGTGCCGTTTGGATTTGTGCCGTTAAAGTCTGAGAGCTTATTTGTATAAGTGGCCGGTGCAGGTGCCGGAAAAGTGGCGGGATGCGGACTGCCGCCGCCGGCGTCGGTCTCCCCGGCCGGATCGTAGGTGGTCTCAATGATTTGCGCATCGTCTGGAAGCGGATTTGCGGCCAGGCTATCGAGCGTTAGATCAATACCGTTGATCGCTGCACTGCCACCTGTGTCGGTAGAAAGCCGGACCCTTTGTCCCGCGGGGCCGACCAGCAAGAGGCCAACATCGTCAAAACGCGTGTGCGAAAGGCCATTGAGCCGGACGGAAACTTTAGTTACGGCTCCGACCCCGGTTACGACTGTCTCCGATCCATATGGCAAAGCTGCGCCTGAATCAGGAATGGATATGGCTGCCGAATTCGTGAAGACCCAGCCGATGGTGATATTCAGGTTCCACCCACCGGCGATTGTACCGCCGAGCGTATTTCCATTATCGTCTTCGACGTAAAGTGTCCAGTTTCCGGTGGGCATTGTTCCGATATAATCGGATAAAACCATTGAGTAGGGCGATCCGGCTGGTGCGGGCGAGGCAAAATCGGCGTGGTTTCCGTTGCCGTCCGACGGTTTGAAAGAGCCGGAGCTTAACGCCGAGCCGGGCATATAGGTGTCGGCAGCGTCGTCGAATACGTAATTCTGATTGGCTACCGGATCCGGACCGCCCTTGTCCTGCATAAGCGCAACCGTCTGTCCACCCGGCCCGACAAGCAAAACGGCAAGATCAGCCGGGTTAGAGTGGTTGACATCATTGAGCGTTATTGTAACTTTCGCAATGGCGCCGCCAAGCCCGCCAATGTTGATCGTCGAGCCGTATGGACTTGCGGTCGCACCGTCGTCGACTGCGATTGGCGCTGGATTGCTATACGTGAAAGTTTGCGCCGAACCGCTTCCTGCAAGTAACAGAAGCATGCAGGCAATAGCGGCACCTAGCGAGGTTCGAGACGGTTTTTGGTTGCTGTTCATTTTTTCTCCGTTTTGTTCAGGGTAGAAACGTAAGGCAAATCAAATGTGCAAGGAGTTTTCCGGGGCTGCCTCTGGTTCACGACAAAGTGGCAAACGCCGGTGTTAATGCAAGATTCGTTACTAATTTGTTTGCTGAATCGGGGCACCACCAGGCATTTTGGTTGAACAATTTAAGATTTGAATCACGTCTGCGATTCGTAATGTCTTATCGACTTGATATTGAAAAACTTTAGGAGTTTGGGAATATTCTTTGTCGTCAACAAACATCAGCAGTAGTTGATGGGCATAAACTTAGTTTCACAGGCCATGAATGNNCTAAATTTTCGCGATAATTGTATACAGAATAATCAAAACGGCTTTGGATACTAAATATTCACATACGATAAACCTATTAAAAACAGGGTTTATGGTAAACAAGAAAGTCGAGTGTAAACACACTATACAGTTTTAGTAATTGTCAGCCTTGCCGGTCGATTCTGAACTATGCTTGTGTAAGTATATGCAGCACAATGAGATAGCGTTTTTCGGCTTATCTCTCAAAATAGTGGTATGGAAATTGCGAATNNCGAGGTATTAGCCTTGGACGACAGCATCTATCCGACATTTCCAACACCGATAGACGACGTCGGTACGTCTTTTCAGGAAGCTTATATACGTTCCTGAGATTTAGGTTCGCGGATTTGATTGATTGGGTGCTTCGCGACATTTACCCACCGTGATCGGCTTGACTATATGCGGCCGGTTACGAAATGATCATGAACGCCGGCCAGACTAAGAAGATCGACGAAAATGACCCCCGCGCGACTGATACGGTCGCGGACTTTTCTCCTCAAGATGATACAGGTGCCCTACGCCCCCACAACTCAGCCACTGACATTGCCGGCGTGGGTCTGGGCATGATTGACGCAGAGGGGCGTTACACTTTTGCAAACACCGCTTACGCCCAACTCCTTGATATTCCAGCAGATGATCTCGTTGGACGACACGTCGCCGACATATTTGGTCCGCTTTTTGATCAGCAGATCCGGCCCTTTCTTGAACGGGCATTTGCCGGAGAACATATGTTCCACAAACTGCTCCGACCGATGCCGGACGGCGATCGCTTTTATTCTGTTGGCTATGAGCCGATGAAAGATAACGGCCCGGTTTCGCTTGTGGTAATGATGCTCCTGGAAATCTATGAGCGGAATCAGGCTGAATTGGAGCGGCAGGAAACCGAACACCGCTACCGAACTCTCTTTGAGTGTTCGCCTGACGGCATTCTGATAACAAATCCCGAAAGTTACTTCCTTGACGCCAACGCGACGATATGCCTTATGCTCGGTTACGCCCGCGACGAGATGGTCGGGCAGCATGCTTCAAAAATTGTTGCCCCATACGAAGTGCCTAATATCGGCAAGGCATTAGGCGCGATTCACTCTCAATCAGATTATCAACAGCAATGGCGGTTTCGACGGAAAGACGGCTCCCTATTCGATGGAGAAGTGATCGCCACGGCGATGCCCGATGGCAATCTCTTGGGGGTTATCCGTGACATCACGGAGCGCAACCAGGCCGAAGAGCGTTTCAAGCAGCTTATCGAGGGAGCTCCAAACGGCATGGTGATGGTCGATGAGACCGGCGAAATACAACTCGTTAACTCGGAGATAGAAAAGCAGTTTGGGTACAACCGCGACGAACTTCTTGGGCAAAGAATCGAGGTGCTTGTGCCCGATCGGTTCCGCGAACATCACGGCGATTATCGAAAAGGATTTACGGATTCTCCAGAAGCGCGTCCCATGGGGTCCGGGCGTGACCTTTTCGGTCAGCGAAAGGACGGCGGCGAATTTCCCGTCGAGATCGGCCTAAATCCTCTTGAAACCGAGCGTGGGATGATGGTGGTGGGCACGATTGTGGACATTACCGAACGGAAAATGGCCGAAGCTCAAAACCGGAAGTTACAAGAAACGCTGGAAAACCGCGTGGTCGAGCGCACGGCCGAACTCCAGGCAGTCAACAAGGAGCTCGAGGCTTTCTCATATTCGGTTTCGCACGACTTGCGTGCCCCTCTTCGACACATCAACGGGTTCAGCCTGGCATTGCTCGAAGATTATTCGGACAAGCTTGATGAGAAGGGCAAGGGGTTTCTTCGCGAGGTTCGCGGCGCCAGTCAGCAGATGTCCCGCCTGATCGACGACGTATTGCAGCTTGCCCGTGTCACAAGACGTGAAATGTACCGCGAGACGATCGACATGAGCGAACTCGCAACCCAGATATTGGAGGCAATGCAAAAAGTCCAACCGGAACGGACTGTCCGCGTAGCGGTCGAGGAGGGTCTCGTTGCATACGGAGACAAGCGTCTTTTGGGTATCGCTCTCACAAATTTGCTCGGAAACTCTTGGAAGTTTACTTCAAAACGGGAGCATCCGGCTATATCGTTTGGCCGGGAAATTCACGACGGGATAGGTTGCTATTTCGTTCGAGACAACGGCGCCGGGTTTGATATGGCATATATCGACAAGCTTTTCGGTGCATTTCAGCGTCTTCATTCAGTGAACGAGTTTGAAGGCACTGGTATCGGCTTGGCTAACGTACAGCGAATCATCCATAGNNGAAGGTGCGGTCGATGCCGGAGCAACATTCTACTTTACGCTGCCTGATCAAGGGGAGACGGAAAATGAGGGACAAGGTAATACTGCTGGTTGAAGATAACCCGCGCGATGAAGCATTAACGCTTCGAGCTCTCGCACAGAACAATATTGCTAACGAGGTCATAGTGGTCCGCGACGGGGTCGAGGCTCTTGACTACCTCTTCGGCACGGGAAGGTACGAAGGACGGGATACCGGTATTCTGCCCCAAGTGGTTCTGCTGGATTTGAAACTGCCGAAGGTCGACGGATTACAGGTCCTGCACAGCGTACGGGCAGACCAGCGAACAAAACATCTTCCTGTGGTCGTCTTTACCTCATCGAGCGAACAGGAAGACATGGTCAGAAGCTATGATCAGGGCGCCAACAGTTACGTTCGAAAGCCTGTGGATTTTGAACAGTTCGCTGAAGCAACACGGCAAATGGGCATGTACTGGCTCCTTTTGAATCAGGTAACACCGACCGAGTGACTGCCGCGCATGGTTAAACGGTTGAGGATACTAAATGTCGAAGACTCCGAACTGGATGCCGCGTTAATGACGCGCCACTTGACGAGCGCTGGCTACACGTTGATCAGCGAACGTGTCGATACAGCGGATGCAATGCAATCCGCCCTTGCGAAAAAGGAGTGGGACATCATTCTTTGTGATTACTCAATGCCGGGTTTCAACGCGGTTGAGGCTCTCGCCGTTCTGCACGAATCGGATAAGGACATTCCCTTTATCATAATCTCAGGCACCGTTGGCGAGGAAATCGCGGTTGAAGCTATGCTGACCGGCGCCAACGATTACTTGCCGAAAGACAATCTTACGCGGCTCATTCCGGCAATCGAACGGGAACTGCACGAAGCCGAAAATCGTAAGGCACAGCGGCAAGCCGAAAAGGAGCGACGAGTAATCTTCGAGATCATTCAGGGAATTATCGCCACGCCCAGTCTGGCCGATTTCCTCAAGCTTGCCCACCACTCGATCAAACAGATCGTTTATGCCGAGAATTGCTTCGTCATGCTGCTTGATCCGATAGCCGACATCGTCCATTTTGAGTTTTGGGCCGACAAGCATGATTCGCATCCTGAACCGCGGCCGACAGGAAAAGGGTTTGCCAGCTATGTCTTGCGTACCGGTAAGCCTCTGTTGGTTACGGAAGAAACCAAAAGAAAGATGAAAGAACGCGGCGAAGCGGAGGTGATCGGAACCTCTTCGGCGTCATGGCTCGGCGTGCCTTTGCGCACAGCGTCACGCACAATCGGTGTCCTCGCTTTACAGCATTACGAAGATGAGTCTGCTTACACTCAGCGTGATCTTGAATTTCTTTCATCCGTAGGAGATCAGATCGCGCTGGCTATTGAACGGAATCGGGCTGAAAAGGCGCTACGCGATTCCGAAGAACGATATCGCGATCTTATAGAAAACGCGATCGATATCATTTATGTGCATGATCTGGCCGGCAATTATGTCTCGGTCAACCGGGCGGGCGAAAAAATCACCGGCTATTCGAAAGACGAGATTTTGACAATGAACATGGCCCAGACCATTGCACCAGAGTACCTTGAAAAAGCCCAGGAGATGATGGCCGCAAAGCTTGCCGGAAAGGAGGTTACGGCTTACGAACTTGAGGTTTTCGCCCGTGACGGCCGTCGAATCGCGCTCGAGGTAAATACGCGCCTAATTTGCGAAAATGGCATTCCCGTTGGCGTACAGGGCATCGCACGTGACACAACCAAGCGAAAACAACTCGAAGATCAATTTCGCCAATCACAAAGAATGGAGGCGATCGGCGTGTTGGCGGGTGGAATTGCCCATGATTTCAACAATCTCCTTACGGCGATCTCGGGCTACGGGGAACTGACCTTGAAAAAAATGTCGGCCGATGATCCTTTGAGGCACAATATCGAAGAGATCAAAGATGCAGGGGACCGTGCGGCCGCACTTACAGGCAGGCTTCTGGCGTTTAGCCGGCGACAGGGTTTGAAACCGGGCGTCCATAACCTCAATCGCATCATTACGGAGCTGGAAAAAATGCTTTGCAGGGTCATCAATGAGAGCATAGAAATTCAAACCGAATTGGACCCAAACCTGGGAAATATTCAAGCCGATCCGGGACAGTTGGAACAGGTCATAATGAATCTTGCCGTCAACGCACGGGACGCCATGCCAAACGGCGGCAAGCTGATGATTAAAACTGAAAACGTTTTTTTTGATGGGAAAAATGGACCGCAACACCTCAGGCTTAATCCGGGTCCATTTGTGAAAATGACTGTGACCGATACGGGTGAGGGAATAGACGAACGGATACAGCGTCGTATTTTCGAGCCGTTCTTTACGACGAAGGCGGTGGGTAAAGGAACCGGTCTCGGGCTTTCGACCGTATACGGAATAGTAGAGCAATCGGGCGGAGACATTGCGATGCAAAGCACGATCGGGCAAGGCACGTCCTTTGAGATTTATCTTCCGCTGGTTGACCAAATCGCACAGAAACCAAAATGGGCCGGGCGTATTGATGAGGATTTTTCAGGAACGGAAACCGTTCTTTTAGTCGAAGACGACGAAATTGTTCGTAATCTGATCCGCGAAATCCTGACCGGCAATGGTTACAAAATTCTGCAAGCTTCAAGCGGGAAGGCGGCCTTGGCAATCTGTACTACCCAATCGGAACCTATTCACATGCTTTTAACGGACCTAGTCATGCCGGAGATGAACGGTACCGAATTAAAGGATCAGGTGGTCAAGCTGCGCCCCGACATAAGGCCTTTGGTAATGTCCGGCTACACGGATGATGTAGTCGCCTGGCAGGGAATTTTGGATTCGCAAACTGCGTTCATAGAGAAACCGTTCACCCCTGAGGGATTGGCCCGCAAGGTTCGAGAGGTCTTGGAATCCTAAATATCCCTAGTGCATCTGAGACTATTGTCGTACCGCGACCTTGACTGAGGCGATGTCCGCTACCCGATGCCCACAAGTGAAAAAGACGGCCAGAACCGTCTTCCCCGATCTAATTGTGGTGGCTGGAGAGTGACTTGAACACTCGACCTCGGGGTTATGAATCCCGCGCTCTAACCAGCTGAGCTACCCAGCCACGAACATTTGATTATAGTTTCTCAACTAGAAAGGTCAAGATTGATTTAAAATCGAATACGGCCTTTCGAGGTTATTCCTCGGAAAATACTATAATTATAACCTAACCGCGGCAGAAATTTTCGCCATAAGCGCCTATTGAACTAGCCGCGATTCGACATTAAATATTCAAACACAGATGGAAATAGCGATAACAACAATCTTTCTTATCGGGTATTTAGCTATAGTATTAGAACATCCGATAAAAATAAACAAAGCCGCAAGCGCATTACTTACAGGGGTTTTATGCTGGACAGTATACATTCTTAACCAGTCCGACAAAGAACGTGTACTACACCAACTCTTCGAACATTTGGGAGAAATTTCGGGGATTCTGTTCTTTTTGCTCGGTGCCATGACAATTGTGGAGTTGATAGATGCGCACGACGGCTTCCAAATAATAACGGATAAAATAAAGACGCAGAGCATAATAAAATTAATTTGGATCATCGGTGCTATCGCTTTTTTTCTTTCCGCCGCGCTGGACAACCTGACAACTACGATAGTGATCGTTTCGATGCTGCGAAAGATGGTGGCTGATCATGAGAAACGACTACTTTTAGCCGGAATCACAATCATCGCCGCCAATGCTGGAGGGGCGTGGTCACCGATCGGTGATGTCACGACAACAATGCTTTGGATCGGCGGACAGATTACTACCCTGAACATAATCCTTGGTGTATTTATACCGAGCGCTATCTGTTTGCTGGTTCCACTTGTATTTGTTTCATTTCGTGTACGGGGTACGTTTGAAGTTCCGGAAATAGAGGAAGGTAAGACAACGATAGGAGGCGAAAGGAATTTTCTCTTTTTCAGTTGTATTGGAATTTTGATCTTTGTTCCAATTTTCAAGGCAGTTACGCACTTGCCGCCGATCATGGCGATGCTCCTGGGCTTGAGCGTGATATGGATAGTTACGGAGTTCATGCACAGAAAGAAGGCGGATGAAGATAAAGACGTACTATCAGTTGCTTATGCTCTTAGGAAGATCGATTCACCGAGTATTTTGTTTTTCTTAGGTATTCTTTTCGGTATTTCGGCCCTCCAAGCAACTGGGCAGTTAAGCAGCGTTGCTCAATGGCTTGCCCGAACAATCGGCAACGATACTGCAATTATCATGGCTTTCGGTCTGCTTTCTGCGGTTGTAGATAACGTTCCGTTAGTTGCCGCCGTACAGGGAATGTATACCTTGGAACAATATCCTGCAGATAGCTACTTTTGGGAATTTCTTGCATATTCAGCCGGAACAGGCGGGAGCAGCTTGATCATCGGTTCCGCGGCGGGCGTTGCCGCAATGGGCATCGAAAAAATTGACTTCTTTTGGTATTTGAAAAATATTACTCTATTAGCTTTACTAGGTTATTTCGGCGGAGCCATAGCTTACGTTTTACAACACAGTCTGACCTCTGCCACTCCTTGAGACCGGGAGCGAAGTAGTGATCCCGTGTCGGAAAGGTCNNTATCAGACGATTATTCGCGAACTACGTGTCAAGTTGTCGAATAAGTTAGCGGTGAATTGATGAGACTTCGATTTCCAAAGAACATGTTTTTTCTTGTTGTTCCATTTGCGATTGTTCTATTTTTGACGACAGCGAATGGGCAACCCAGAAAATCTTCTGAACGAACGCAGTTCCGGGAAGTAACCATTATAACGCAGCCCGGCAGCTCAGTTTGGATCGACGGCGTGAAATACGGGAAAACCGGGGATGACGGCAAGCTGACCATAACAACCGTCGCGCCCGGCAAACGTATTGTCCGGGTCAGAGCCGACGGCTTTAAGGAACTTACAAAAACAATCCTGCCGACCCAAAAGGGTAATATAGAGATAGCGTTGATTAAGACCACAGACGAAGCCGAATTGGCTTACCAGCAAGCCGAAATTCTGTCAACAACCGATCGCGATAAGGCTGCCGAAGCTTACGGCAGGGCAATACGACTGCGGCCGCGGTTTGTCGAAGCCTTTATCGGTCTTGCCCGCATGTATTCCGAAAGCGGAAAGCGTGAACAAGCAGAGAAGACTATCAAAGAGATCCGCAAAATAAATCCCCGATCCCCCGAAGCGTCAACGATTGAAGGCAGGGTTTTCAAAGATGGCGGCGACGACGAAAAGGCCATCNNGTTGCGGAGGGCGGCGGCTTCCAGCCCGAAGCGAATACCGGCCTTGGCTTAATATATAAAGAAAGGGCTGAGAATGCCGAGGCCTCCGGCGATTACGAGCAGGAAAGCGCAAATTACACCGCGGCAGCAAAGTATTTTACGATCGCGGTGAAACAGCTTTCAGGTGCTCCCGACGCCGTCGTTCTCTACCAGTTTTTAGGCCTTGTTTACGAACAACAGAAAAAATATACTCAAGCGATTGCCGTTTACCGGGAATTCCTGCTCCTTTTTCCCGATCATCCCGAATCCGCGGCGTTTGAATCATTTATTGTTCAGCTCAAAAAGCAACTTAACGAGCCGAATTAGCCGCCTACTTAAGCTCAAACTGCTCTAAAACCGGTCAACCACATCTCAAAAAGATTTCTTGACATCAATGTGCTAAACATCTATTATTGCGTTTGAACGATGTTTATCATCGTGGCTTACTCATCCTATCTTTACCGATTTAATCTATATTCTTCAGCATTTCTGCTTGCTTTAGTTTAGATCAACGGAAACACCTAGAAATCAATGTCGGCGAAACTTGGGGAAATTCTTGTCCGTGAAAACTTGGTGACCCCACAGCAATTGCGTGAGGCTTTGGATTACCAGCGGACCAGCGGCGGACGCCTGGGATCCAATCTCGTCAAGCTCGGAATTATTTCGGATGATGTTGTGACAGCGGTTTTATCGCGCCAATACGGCGTGCCCTCAATTAATCTGGACCTTTTCCATATTGAAGACGAGGTGATAAAGCTGATCTCTCAGGATGTCGCTTTGAAGTACATGGTACTTCCGGTTTCGAGGGTCGGGTCGACCTTGACATTGGCAATGGCCGATCCCACGAACGTCTTTGCAATGGACGATATTAAATTCATGACCGGATTTAATGTCGAGCCCGTCATTGCGTCCGAGGCATCGATTCAAATGTCAGTCGGCAAATATTACGGCGGTTCGAATCAGATCGACATATTCGATGCAGCCGTTGCATTTGAAACGGAGAAAGCTGCCTCCAAAAGTAGTAAAAACGGACATTCCAAAAACGGCTCAAGGTCAGCCTTGAAGATAGGCGCTACAAACCTGTCCGCCGCCGACATCGACGTTTCGCTTGGAAACTTCGATTTCGAAGTTCATGAAGGCGAAGACTTCGAGCTCGTTCAGGAAAACGACGAGATCGATCTTGCAACCCTTGCCCGGGCAAGTGAGGATGCGCCGGTCGTTCGTCTTGTGAATATTTTGATGGTCGATTCGCTTCGTCGCGGAGCGTCGGATATTCACGTTGAACCATACGAAAAAGACTTTCGCATACGCTTCCGTATCGATGGTGTTCTTTATGATGTGATGCATCCGCCGATGAAGATTCGCGATCCGCTTATCTCGCGTCTGAAGATCATGGCGAAGCTCGACATCTCGGAGAAAAGGCTTCCTCAGGACGGCCGCATCAAGATCAAGGTAAAGATCGACGACCGTTCACGCGAACTGGACTTTCGTGTTTCGACACTGCCGACGCTTTTCGGCGAAAAGGTCGTGCTCCGTCTGCTCGACAAGGAAAAGCTGATGCTTGATATGTCGAAATTAGGTTTCGAGCCGGAGAGCCTGGAAAAATTTCAGCGTAATATCGCCAACCCTTACGGAATGGTGCTCGTTACGGGCCCAACCGGTTCTGGTAAAACAAATACGCTTTACTCGGCGCTTCAAACACTGAACCAACCGGAAACGAACATCATGACGGCCGAAGATCCCGTCGAATTCAACCTTCAGGGCATCAACCAGGTGCAGATGAAGGAGCAGATCGGGTTGAACTTTGCCGCCGCGCTTCGCTCATTTTTGCGTCAGGATCCGAACATTATCCTCGTCGGCGAAATCCGTGACTTCGAAACGGCCGAGATCGCCATCAAAGCCGCTTTGACGGGCCACCTTGTTCTATCGACACTGCACACAAACGACGCTCCGTCGACGATCTCGCGTCTCGTCAACATGGGTATCGAGCCATTTTTGGTCGCGACCAGCGTCAACATTATCCAGGCCCAGAGACTTATCCGCCGCATCTGCTCTGAATGCAAAGAAGAAACGCAGTTTCCGGTTGATGCGCTCGTAGAGGTCGGTTTTTCGGCCGAAGAAGCCGCCGAGCTCAAGACCTATAAGGGCAAAGGCTGCGAAACGTGTCTTAACACCGGTTATAAAGGCCGCGTTGGTCTTTATGAAACGATGGAAATTACGGATGAATTACGTGAACTGATCATCATCGGTGCCAGTGCGATCGAGTTGAGGAAGAAGGCGATCGAATGCGGAATGATAACCCTCAGAGGGTCTGGTCTCGCAAAACTGCGTGACGGAATTACGACAGTGGAAGAAGTGGTTAAGGAAACAGTGCTCTAAGAGTCTGGAGGAAATATGGTAATAAGGGCAATTGCATTATCGTTAGCTTTGTTGATCGGGATAGGAACGATCATTCCATTGGCTACGGACCTGGCCGAAGCCGGTCCGAAAAAAACAAAAAAATATAGGAAAAGCCAGAAGAGATACAAGAAATATTCGAAACGCTGGTGGCGCCAGTACAGGGCAAACCTCCGGCGCAAGCGAGCGCTTCAGGCACGCCGGCGGGCACTGCGTCTCCGCCAGTTGAGGCTTGCCAGATTACGCCGTTCTCAGAATACCAAACCGCTGACAGTTGCTGTAAAAACCCAACCGGCGGACGACAAAGCTCCCGCCTTACTTCCGTCGGGTGAGGCTGCTCCGAAAAGCTGGAAACGCGGGCAAACGTCGGGCAGCGAACTTCAGTTCAGCGTTGACGGCGGAAATGGATCGGCTGCGATCTCCGTTGTCGGCCCGGCGATGGGCGAAACCGTCAACACTGGCCGCAACCGTGCGGTCGGCGGCGTTCCGACTACATCGCTCCGACGCGAGGTCATTAACCGAATGGTTCGTGAAAACGGATGGGTAGTCAACGATTTCCAAAAGGAAATAGGCGGTAAGAATGTTTACGTGGTTGTCGCTCAGTCTCAAGGCGTAGGCGGTCGTGTTAACTCACGTATGTTCTATTTTACCGAGGTTGACGGGCGCATCTACAGCGTAGCGACAACCTCACAGACTGAATCGGCGGACCGCATTGCCGAAGAATCCGAAAAGGTTATCAACTCGCTCCAAAACCGAGTCCGGCCCGTTCAACAGGCAGTAAAAGAGTAAATCGCGAATCGTAAATCGTGAATAGCAAATTTGCGTAGAGGACTGCTCCCCACCTTCTTTAATTATTCACGATTTACGATTGACGAAACCAAAAAATATGAGCCTCGACCAACCTACAAACGAATCGACGATCACGCTTCCCGAGCTTCTCCGAAAGATGACGGACGCCGGCGGTTCCGATCTCCACATCACAACGAATTCCCCTCCGCAGATGCGTGTTCACGGCCACCTGTCACCCCTTACAGGTTTCGGCTCGATGACACCGGCAGATACCAAACGCCTTGCCTATTCGGTTTTGACCGATGCTCAAAAGCATCGTTTCGAAGAAAATCTGGAACTCGATTTCTCCTTCGGATTGAAGGGAATGTCCCGTTTCCGCGCGAATCTTTTCAACCAGAAAGGAGCCGTCGGGGCTGTGTTCCGGGCAATTCCGTACGAGATCAGATCGTTCGAAGCCCTGGGTTTGCCTCCCGTAGTTTCGGACATGTGCAAAAAGCCCCGCGGTCTTATCCTTGTAACCGGCCCGACCGGTTCGGGTAAATCCACAACGCTTGCATCGATGGTCGACAAGATAAATATCGACCGTCACGAGCATANNTCACGATCGAGGATCCGATCGAGTTTCTCCACAATCATAAAAACTGCGTCGTTAATCAGCGCGAAGTTGCCGCCGACACGCATTCATTCGCATCCGCATTACGCACCGCGCTTCGCCAGGATCCTGACATTGTGCTGGTCGGTGAAATGCGTGACCTCGAAACGATTGAAATGGCTCTGCGCATTGCCGAAACGGGACATTTAACATTCGCGACTTTGCACACAAACTCGGCGTATTCGACGATCAACCGAATTATTGACGTATTTCCGTCCGCCCAACAAGCACAGGTTCGAACGCAGTTATCGCTTGTGCTGGAAGGAATTATGTGTCAGGCCCTGCTGCCCAAGGCTTCGGAGGACGGCCGGGTAATGGCCCTTGAGATCCTCGTGCCGAATGCCGCTATCCGAAACCTCATCCGTGAGGACAAGATCCACCAGATCTATTCGATGATGCAGACCGGCCAGGACAAATTTGGCATGCAGACCTTCAATCAGGCTCTCGCCACGCTTCACCACAAACGCCTTATTACGCTTGAAACCGCTATGCAGCGTACCTCTAATGCCGACGAACTTAAAGAGCTGATCGAACGCGGTTCAGGTCTCAATCAATCCTATACCGGCCAGGGCAAACCTACGGTTGCACCCGGCAGTCATGCCAGTCCCTATGCACAGGGCCGAACTATTGGGGAGCGTCCACCCGTCCGATAATAGATTCATACTCACCGAAGAGGAGCTAAAGAACAGAAATGCCTACTTACGCGTTTAAAGGAAGAAACCGCTTGAATGAACTTGTTGCGGGCGAAAGAGACGCAGCCAGCCAGGACGAATTGCGCGCTCTGCTGCGCCGCGAGCAGATCGTGATGACGCAGGCGTCCGAGAAAGGCAACGTCGTCTCGATACCAAAACTCGGCCGTCGAAAAAAGGTCGGAGCAAAGGAGCTTGCGGTTTTCACACGGCAATTCTCCGTCATGATAGACGCAGGTTTGCCACTTGTACAGTGTATCGATATTCTCGCGGAGCAGCAGCAGAACGCATTCTTTAAGGACGTACTGCGGCAGGTTCGGCAGAATGTGGAAGAAGGCTCAACCCTTTTCCAGGCCCTTGAAAAGCACCCCAAGGTCTTTGATGCACTTTATTCGCACATGGTTGAAGCCGGGGAAACGGGCGGTGTGCTCGATCTTATCCTGCAGCGCCTCGCGATCTTGATTGAGAAGGTAGTCAAACTCAAGCGAAGCATCGTTTCGGCGTCGATCTATCCTGCCGCTGTCATCTTTGTCGCTATTGCCGCGATTGCGGTCATCATGGTGGTCGTAATTCCGCAATTCGAGCAGATTTTCATCGGCTTGCTCGGCCCGGGCGAATTGCTTCCGCTGCCGACACGCATCGTCATGGGTATAAGCGGCTTTCTGGCAGGCTGGGGCGGATTGGCGCTGCTCGTCGGATTAATAGGAACAGCTGTCGGAACGAGTTTTTACTACAAAACGGAAAAAGGCCGCTGGCAGATCGATACCTTGCTGCTCAAGCTTCCGATCTTCGGCGGTATACTTCGAAAAATTGCGGTTGCCCGCTTTTCTCGTATTTTGTCGACGCTGCTTTCTTCAGGCGTTCCGATTCTGCAGTCCCTGGATATTACTGCGAAAACCGCTGGCAATGTGGTCATCGAAAACGCAATTCTCAAAGTCCGGGCTGGTGTTGAACGCGGTGAAAACTTTGTTGAGCCGCTCAAGGCGACGAACGTGTTCCCACACATGGTGTCACAGATGATAGGCGTCGGTGAGCAGACGGGTGCCCTCGATGCTATGCTGGGCAAGATCGCCGATTTCTACGAAGAAGAAGTCGACACTGCGATCGCAGATCTGCTGGCGTTAATAGAACCGGTGCTGATCGCATTTCTTGGCGTAACCATCGGATCAATCGTTATCTCGATGTATCTTCCGCTATTCTCGCTCATCGGCAAACTCGCTGGTGGACCGAAATAGTCGGACATTCGATTTCTTACTTGAAGGGCGGCTTATAAGAGGCCGCCTTTTTTTCGTTCACTGGTGTTGAATTGCAGATTATTTGTTTTACTTTATTCTCATAAGGAGATTTTGTTGGGCGGAAAACATCGTGTTAACTATCAACGATAAAACAACTTGCCGATGACTGTGTTTTTGCTCGGCGGCCGAATTCCGGTTAATTTGATACTATAAATCGAGCTCAAGGGGCCTTTTCCGCAGATCAAGATCATTCCGACCGGATGCGTTTCGCTCAAGACCGCTGCCGATTTTATCAAGGCGGGAGCAAGCGCTTTGGGTGTTGGAACCGATTTGGTCTCGGGCGAGGCTCATGTGGTTACAGAACGGGCAAAGCAGTTTGTCGAGATAATACGGGAAG
>DLHV01000265.1:78117-85490 GCA_002483395.1 Chloracidobacterium sp. UBA7659
CACTCGCGTTTCCGCCCGTAAGGACGCGTAACCTAAAGAAAACCTGCGTTTTCCAATGTTCCCATTGTAACCTCCGGATTTTCAGGTTTGTTGAAAAGCATCTTCCGCTCGATGTATTTGGCGATTACGTCTGCTTCGAGGTTGACCAAATCGCTGGGTTTCAAACTTGAGAGATTCGTCATTTCCCAGGTTTTTGGGATGACGGCAATTTCGAAATCCGCTTCATTCAGCTTGGCAATCGTAAGGCTGATTCCGTCTATCGACACCGAACCTTTGTAGACGAAGTATCGGGCAAGCTCGGGAGGAAAACCGATCTTAACGGTCCAAAACTCACCGCTTTCGACCGCCGAAATGAATCTGCCGCGTCCATCGACATGCCCTTGGACAATATGGCCGCCGAGCCTCGTCGATGGCGTTACTGACCGTTCAAGATTCACGCGCGAACCAGAGTCCAATCTTCCAAGAGTTGAGCGGTCAAGCGTTTCCTGGGACACATCGGCGGCAAAACCGTCAGCGGTGATATTCAGGGCAGTCAGGCACACACCGTTTACAGAGATCGAATCGCCGTCGACCGTTGAATCGGTCACGATTCCTGCGGATATTTCTATCCTCGCCCCACCGCCGGTTTTTACCAGCGAGCGGACACTGCCGAGTTCTTCAATTATTCCGGTGAACACGTTTGGGTAGTCTTAAAACCAGGGCTTTTTGTTCACGATGTAGGTCTGAACAAATTCTTCGTCGGTTTTGGTGAGGTAGATAATTCCTTCGACAATTCCGATAACAGTTGGGACAAATATCAGCGGCGTACCGATCCCGCATGTCACCATCGCGATGATGAACGAGACAAGATAGACGGAGATCAAAATTATCCCTTCCTGTGTGTAGCCGAGGATAAACTTATGTATCCCGAGCCCTCCCAACAATATGCCGCAAAGTCCTGCGGCGAGTTTCTTTTCGGCACCGGCCGGCTTGGCTCCGCTGTAATTCGGCACGTGCTGCATCGGCATCGGGCTGATGGGAAGAATAGTTCCGCAGTTGGTACATCGGGCGTTTATCCCCGCGTTCTGTGTTGCACATCCGGGACATGTTGTATATTGCGTGGCCATAGATATATGCTCGACTTTGAAAACGATCTAAGAAAAAAGCGTCAGACACCAACATGTATATTATCAAACTTTTCCGCGTTTGAGTTATGTGCCTGAAACCTTTTCGATCTCTGAGAGTTTTCGAACGTCGATCGAAATAGGCTCGCCGTTCTGCATTTCGTTGTAGATGCTGACAAATTTGTGGCCAAACCGGATTTCGTCGCTTTTATAGGATGAACGTGTGTGTACGACGGCGGCAAAGGTTTCGTCGGTCGCGGTCAGCAAAACGAGTATCTACGCATCCGAGCGCCACAGGTCATCCTCGGTCAGGCCGTACAGTGGGGAATCTTTGTCGATCGGGTGAACTATCGTCCACGATAACGGAAAAATAGCAACCTTTCGTCGCTCCAGCTCCAAGACATCGAAGCGTCGAACGGGTTTGCCGTTTTCGTTTTCGAACCGGGCAAACAGAACCTGCGCTCGCACCTCAAGCAACTGGCTGCTTCTCGCGTTCACAAGCCTGAACATCAACCCTTCGATGTCCCTGTACGGTGCCACGACCGCAAGATCACTGAATTTGACCCTGGCTGTTGGTTTGGCAAAGCGCGCAAACACGACGCCGGTGATCAACGCATTTGCGATCAGGCTGTAATATGATTCGACGGTGACGAGCAGATTTGGAATAATGCCGACCGGTTGGATGGTTCCGTAACCGATCGTCGCAAACGTTTGCACGCTAAAGAAAAAACCCCGAACAAATATATTTTCGGTCGGCGAGCTGGATGTATCGACCAATGCCTCGCCGCCAATCGAAGCATACAAAACACCGAAGAAAACATTGCTCAAAAAATAGAGCACCAGAACAAGGCCCAGAAAGACCCGCCACGACATCGCCAGCAGCGTGTGGTAAAGATTGAGCGAAGTAAACAGGCTTAGGCCGGTCCGTTCGACATTAAAAGTGCCGTCATGATTTAGCAGCCGCTGACGGCTTTGCCCGGTGACGACCGATCCAAACCCCAGATCGCGCTCTTCGGCTTCTTCGTCCTCGGCTGGCCGGAATGTATTGTCGAGAGTTTCTTCCACCACTATATGTGAAGATTATATGCACGCCCGCGCTCAGAGTTCAATGCGTTCAGAGTTCAAACTTCAGTTGCTCTGCCGCCGCATTTCAACGGCGGCGTTCTCAACGCAATAGTGTAAAATTCAAAAAGACAAGTTTTAGGAGTTCATGACAGAAGCAGCACAAAAAGAAACTCAACCGCCGCAACTTCGACGCGATGCCGCAGGCGCCCTGGAAGCCAACGCTCTCGCAGATCTGATCGAATGGTTTTTGACCTATGATGAGCGGACAGCCAGGATGCGCCACCCGCATACCGAAGCGCTTTTTCAATGGAAACAGGCGGACGACGCCGCGAACGGCATCGGCACTTATCCATTTGAAAACGCGGAGGCCCGTTTTGCGATCGGAATTTTTCAGGCTTTGCAGGAAAACCAGTCTGAGCCTCTTTTAGGGTTGTGGATGAACGACGTGATAGCTGCACTGCATGAATCCAAAACGACAAAAGACGAGATCAGCGAAGCAAATAAACTTGATGCACAACCTCTCGAATCGGCGATCCAGAAAGCCGAAAAGCTGACGACAAAAGCCGAAAAGCGTTTATATCTCGCAAGCTGCTGGCTCGAAGCCCTATGCACAGCCGAGGCCCGAGTGCTGGGTTGGATTTATCAGGAGATCTACGGTCGTCCGTTCACGCCGACTACCTGAACGTCTCGCACCNNCGCCGCATATCGCCCGACTTCATTCCGCGCGCAAACCATTCCATTCTTTGCTGCGCCGAGCCGTGAGTAAACGAATCGGGCACGACATAGCCTTGCGTGCGTTTCTGGATCATATCGTCGCCGACCGCGGCAGCCGCGCGGAGGGCTTCTTCGGGGTCGCCGGTTTCGACAAGGCCCTTTTTCGCCGCGTAGTTCGCCCAAACGCCCGCATAGCAATCGGCTTGCAATTCAAGCGCGACCGACAGCCGGTTGTTATTTCCCGCACGCTGAACCTTGTCCATTGTTCCCAACAGATTCTGTACATGATGGCCGACCTCGTGAGCGATTACATAAGCCTGTGCAAAATCGCCGGGTGCCTTGAATTCGCTTCTCAGCTCCTGGAAAAACGCAAAATCAAGATAAAGATTCCGGTCTCCCGGACAGTAAAACGGCCCGGTAGCCGCGCTTGCATAACCGCAGGCGGACGAAACCTGGCCCGTAAAGAGCACGAGCTTCGGCGGTGTGTAGCGGATTCGTGCCTGCTGCGGCAGAATGGCGCCCCAAACGTCTTCGGTGCTCCCCATAATGGCCCCGACAAACTGCCGGTTTTCGTCAACAGGCTTGTTTGCCGAATTGCTTGCCGTCGAAGGCTGTTGGACCGCGGACTGGTCGGGCAGATTTTCAAGCATCTGACGCGGATCGACACCGCACAAAAGCGCCGCGACAGCGATCACCAAAACGCCGATCCCGCCGCCGCCGATAGCCAAACCGCGTCCGCCCATTCCGCGGCGGTCNNCAACGTTCGTGCTTTGTCTTTGGTCTCTCCAACGCATAGTTTCTGGCCCCTCGATTGAGTATTATGTAGAACAGGCTGTCGAGCCTGTTTCGCCCCGACGGACTTGGCAGTCTGTCGTACATCCTAACACTTTTCGCGGCTTGATTGGAAAGCTTACGCCTATGAAACTCGTCGAATGGCAGCAAAGCGGCAGCTTTTTTGAGCACAAAAGTTTTCCCATTTTTTATCGGAAAGGCGGCTCGAACGGCGAGGTTCTACTCTGCCTTCACGGCTTTCCGACATCGTCATTTGATTACCGAAAGGTTTGGGAAGGGTTAACCGGGCGATTCACAGTTATTGCCCCTGACCTTATCGGCTACGGTTTTTCGGCCAAGCCTTGCGATTTTGATTACACAACATTCGCCGAGGCGGACGTGATCTCGGCACTACTCGATCATCTAGGCGTTTCCCACGTTCACATCCTTGCTCACGATTACGGAAACACGATAACTCAGGAATTACTCGCCCGTAGCGCGGAAAGCCGCTTGAATTTTTCGATAGCATCGATCTGCTTTCTAAACGGAGCGCTTTTTCCTGAAACGCATCGCCCGATTCTTGCCCAAAAACTACTGATAAGCCCGATCGGTAAATATTTTGGGAGGCTGATTCCCGATTCGCAATTTGCAAAGAGCCTTGCGTCGATCTTCGGCCCTGAAACAAAGCCGACCGACGACGAACTCAAAGATTTTGTCAACCTCTTCAAACACAACAACGGTAAGCTTGTCGCCCACAAATTGATCCGGTATATGACAGAACGCGCAAAATATCGCGAGCGTTGGGTGGCGCCGCTTCAATCAATGACCCAGCCCCTTCTGTTTATCAACGGCTCGTACGATCCTGTGTCCGGCAAACACCTGGTAGAACGGTTCCGCGAAGTCGTCCCCGATCAGACAAACATCGTCGAACTTCCCAACATCGGACACTTTCCGCACGTGGAGACACCCGACATGGTGCTCGAAAAGTTTCTCATCTTCCATTCGTCGCAAAATCTTGACAGTTGTAGAGTTAGGGGAATATGATGCTAGAATACCCACAGAGTTATTTTGCTTCCACGTTCAATCAGAAAAGGAGGAAATGATGATCAAGCTGGACATAGTCAATCAGGTCGCCGACAAAACGGGTGTGCCGAAACAGAAGGCCGAACAGGTTGTCGACTCACTTTTCAATGCCATGAAGGATGCCCTTGCAAATGGGAAACGCATAGAGCTTCGCGGATTCGGCGTTTTTGTCGTCAAGCCACGCAAGCGTGGCGTTGGCCGCAATCCGAGGACCGGAAAGGAAGTCCCTATTCCGGCCGGCAAGACGATCCGTTTCAAGCCCGGCAAAGAGTTGTCGGCAAAAGCCGTGCATTGAGAGGTGTTTGCCCGGCGTAGCTGTTGGTTTTACAAGTTTCTTAGTCCGTAAATCGCAGAAGGCAGCGTTATGCTTGTGATTTACGGCTTTTGTTTTGATTTTATTGATGGCAGTTCCCGAACGATATCTGGACGACAGTTTTTTTGAGCACGATATGCGGCCGACGACGCGAACGTGGTTGAAACACATAGGTTTCCTGCTCCTAACGCTTGTCACGACGACTATTGCAGGCACATTGTTTCCGTTCGGGTTGATCCAGACCTTGCCCTACGATTCGGACCCGCAGACATTGTCCGAGATCCTTCAGTTTATATCGAGCCTGCCCGCACGATACGTCGATTTGATCGCGACGACGATACATCTCCTCGCCACGGACATTAAATATCTCAAGTACGGCCTGAGCTTTTCGGTCTCACTGCTGATTATTCTGACCTCGCACGAAATGGGGCACTACGTCGCCTGCCGTATTTATAAGGTCGATGCAACACTGCCATATTTTATCCCGACGCCGCCGATGATCGGGCCGGCCGGAACTTTCGGCGCGTTTATCAGAATCAGATCGCCCATGCCTTCGCGAAAAGCCGTTTTCGATATTGGCGTTTCCGGCCCGATCGCCGGATTTATCGCCTTGATACCGATCGCGATAATAGGCGTCGCGACAATGCAGCCCGCAACCGCTCAGCAGGTCGCAAATTCCGGCGGGATCGTTTTTTCCGACCCGCTTCTGATGCAGTTGCTGGCTTATGTACACGGCATCGATTTACAAGTAAGCTCCGGGAACGCTTTTTATTTTGCCGCCTGGGTGGGATTGCTGGTAACGGCCCTGAACTTGATCCCCTCCGGCCAGCTGGACGGCGGACACGCGATCTATGCGGTGCTCGGCAAAACGATCCATCGTTGGACCGGCCTGATCGCATTCGTACTTATGGCGGTGCTGTCCATTTTGGGATGGGTCTATTTCAACAGCCCCAGCGGATTCCTGATCGCGGTCCTGCTCGGCGTAATGATGCGAATCCGCCACCCCGAACCGCGTGACCGGTCACCGTTAGGTGCCGCACGCACAGCCGTCGCAGTTCTGACCTTACTGATATTCGCTCTCTGCTTTCTACCGTTTCCTATTCAGATCAGGTAAATGCCTGCGTCGATACCAGACGACCGGCGTCACAGTTTTGTCCCGTGTCCCAGTGTCCAACTCGCTTTAATTTCCAACAAATGATTATTTTTCGAATAAAATCGCGAAACTGCGTGCAGGAACCGGATCGGCGCGTCCCAGTGTCCCAGTGTCCCACTCGCGTGATTTTTTGGGACAAACGCCGTATATGTTTGTTTTTCAAAGACCTACAAGGATCCCGGCCGAGCCGGGCCTGTCGGGACATGATAGCAAACTGTTGCGAGTACGGTCAATAGTCTTATATGTGCAACACCACGCAGTCGATTTGTCCACCCGGGTCACCATCTGTGTTCTTTTTATTAAACGCGATGTCAACGCAAAGAACGCTGAGAAAGACGTCTCCCACCGATTGCTCCTCGAGAGAACCGCAAAAATCGCGGGCCAGGCACGGATTTATCTGCGGATTTATCTGCACCGCGTCCACTGACAGATGGCCACTTCCTTCCTGTGGAACCTGCCACCGAAGATTTGCTGACAGGAATTATCTCGACTTATTGATCGGATACCGCTACAATCTAAGCGGCAATTAGCCTTGTGATGTTCATNNCTAATATTGATGCTACGCGGAAACCGGCAGAGCCTCCGCCCGTTAGAGCGCTGCGCCTTTCCGGCAGGTTCGAGGCATTGAAACCCCTCGCACGCTCGACGGATCGCGCTGAACGTAGTTCGGCCACAGGCAGCAGATCCGTTCGCCCCGCTCCGTCGCCGGGCGCGAACCGCGTTTCGTGGTACCATCGCTCGGTCGCCTTCAGCGTCGGTATGGCGGTAATTGCGCTCATTGTTGGCATCATTGCCAGCATTAATACTAGTACCGAGCCTGCTAGCTTCCAGAGCGACCTGGACATGGATCGACAGTCCGAAGAAATGCTCGCGTCCGCGAACGAGCCGGACACGTCGGCTTTCTTACCCTCCACGACCNNCACGCGCCTACCATAAACCTTATGCCGTCCGGTCAACGGTAAGACAAAGGCTTCCCGGACCCATTCGCGCCTATTACCGGCCGCGCCAACTTGCACGCACTTCGCATCTCGTGATGTCATCGTTTGTCCCAACCACGCTCATCATCTACATCGAAAACGGCGAGATAAAAACCCGCATCGAACCGCAATTCACCAGCGGCAGAAAAACGAGCTGACACCGGCGAGCTTGGCCTCGAGGTAGAGGGCCCCTG
>DLHV01000163.1:0-7791 GCA_002483395.1 Chloracidobacterium sp. UBA7659
GTGGATATCGATGGCGATGGTGAGGTCGATTATACGATCGAAGCGTCTGAAGGATTACCGACGGAAGAAGAGATATCGGCAAATTCGGTCGAATTCACAGTCGGTGAGGACGGCTTTCCGGTGACGGACGTTCCCGAAACGGATGTCCCGGTCGATTTCGCCGAAACTCCGGTTTTTGACACACCAGTCGTCGAGACGCCGGTTGATACTGGCTATTCTACGGCTCCGGCTGATGCGTCAACCGCAGAAGCGGACGCGGCTACCGCTGAAGCGGCCGAGCAGCAGGCTAATGTCGACGCGGCCAAAGAAGCACAGGCGGCTGCGGACGAGTTCGTCGCACAAGGCGACTACGCGGCTGCGGCTGACGCTCGTGAGGCGGCTGAAAATGCGGCGTACGAGGCCGGCGACTCCAGTATGCTCGGGGCGTCCGATTCGTCCGATCTTGAGAACGCCGCATACAAACAGGAAGTTGCCGAAGACTATCGTCAACAGCAGCAGGAAAATATCGCGGATGGCGATTACGCGGCGGCAAAGGAAGACGCACAGAACGCCGGTGATGCTACGGGTGATGCGGATTACCTCGCCAGCGGTTCCGATCACACCGGCCAGTCGGATAAAGACGTTTACAATCTTGACAACGCCGTGTATCAGGAAAAGAATGCGGAAGCTTCCGAACAAAACGCGGAATGGTACGCTGCCCGAGGCGATTTTGATAGTGCCGAACGCAACGCCGAACAAGCTGGGGCATATCAGGCGTCGGCCGATGAGTTTGCTTCAAGAGCCGACCAGGAAAGTTACAATTATCAGGAAGATCCGTCATCGCTGGTCGAAACAGGCGGAACCTATGACGCAGGCTCATACGACGCAGCGTCGGCCGGTACATATGATGCCGGTTCGTACGATGCTTCTATCGCCTCGGTCGATACGGGGATCGACACATCGGTAGACGCAAGCGCGGCCTCGACATACGACACGACGACGGACGACACCGTTTAGTTGTTTCCGTTAAACTTCAGTCTGTCGTATCTGTCGTCAAACTGAAGTTTGACGGACACTATACCTTAGCGTATGTCAACCCGGTCTGGCCCTGATACTTGCCGCCGCGGTCGGAGTAAGACACGGCGCAATCTTCATCCGACTCGAAAAATAGTATCTGGCCGATGCCTTCGTTGACATAAACGCGCAATGGCAGGTTCGCGAGATTTGCAATCTCAACTACAAGCCGGCCCGTCCAACCGGCCTCCAGTGGCGTCGTATTTACAAGCAGCCCGGCGCGGGCGTACGTGGATTTGCCGAGCGCGACGCCGGTCACATTTCGCGGCATCTTGAATGTCTCGACCGTTACGCCGAGGCCGTAATGATGCGGCGGCAACAGGTAAAACTTTGCACCGTCTTCGGCATCGTGAAGCTCGGGCTCGATGAGCGAATACTGCTCGTCAAACCTCTTTGGGTCGATCTCTTTTGCGTGAACAGACGAGAAAATTCGAAAACCGTCATCCGCGAGACGCATGTCGTACCCGTAACTCGAAGCTCCCGCCGAAATGATGCGGCTGCCATTCGCCTCCCGCAATAATTCAGGAAGAAACGGATCGATCATTCCATGTTCCGCGGCCATTTTCCGCAGCCAAATATCCGATTTAATAGTCATAAACAGGGCGGAAACACGACCGGTAGGGAGTGTGTTTCTAGGAGTATTCAGTAAATCAATGTAGCGAAAACCACACCCCTTGCTACCGAGCAGGTTCCCGCCTTTCGAAATCAGATCTAATAATCACGAAATAAAAAAAGCGATAAGAAAAAATAACTTATCGCCTCTCAAAACCAAAATAGAAGTTGTCGAATTACTCGGGCTTTTTCAACTGAAAAATGTTTAACGTGCCGTCGCCAACCGTAAATTTCAGCGGAATGCCTCCCGTGCCGGATTTTGCGGCGATGATCTTATCGGTGAAGATATCCTTGCGTGTTTTCGGCTTCAATTCGGCATATGTATTGTCGATCTTGCCGGTTCGCAGGATGCTTGCGTCGAGTTCGGCGTTCAGGCTGGGCGGGAGGCTGACGTTCATTGTGCCCATCGCGAGTTGTATGTCCGCGAAACGTCCGCGCCAGCTACGGGTTGGAACGCTGACGTCGACTGTGCCGCCGCCGAACGTCGCGAAGACACCGCCGCCGACCAGGTTTAACGTGGCGTTCGTATCGAGATAGTTGATCTTCATGGTGCCTTCGACGCCCGCGATATAGAGGTCACCTTTGCCGCCGTCGATCTGCAGATCGCAATATCTCGGCACCTTAATAACGTAATCGATCTTGAACGGGAGGCCGAGCAGGGTTTTCGGGAATTTTTTCGACACGCGTTTGAGATATTTTTTGTCGTGGGTGCCGACGCTGATAATCCCAGTGCGGCCCAGGCTTTCTTCGAGCACAAAACCAGTAACTTTTGCGAGCGCATCGAGATCGGCTTCCGTCAGGGCGTTCATCTGGATCTCCGCCGATATTTCGATCTCGTTCCTGCTCCAGCCCACGACGCGGATCGAGCCGTTCGGTGCCCCGGCCACAGAGAGCGTTCCGCCGACGCCAAAATCAAACTTATCCGTCTTGTACGTGGTGCGTTTTACAAGCGTTGGAGTCTGGCCAAACACTGTAAACGCGAAAATTGAAAGAAAAACGACGAAAAGGATCGATCTTATGGATTGTTTGTTCATTGTAAGTAGGTACGGTCGTGAGCGAGGCCAATACCATCTTACGGCTGACGGCGGGGTGAGGTCAACTTTTTCTTTTTAACGCCTAATGAATGAAATACTCCCGCGCTGATTTGTGACCGTCAGCGACGAACTTCCGCTGCCGAATCTGCCAACTACACGGCGTCCGTCGCCTACTAAAGTCATTTCAGAGCTTGCAAAAGAACCGAGCGAAATATTGCGTGTCGAGGGAGCGGTGGCCATAAGACGAAACGATGATTCGAACGGAATGCGCAGGTTTATATTGCCACGCATGGACGTGAAGCGATAAGTTCCGCCGTTTCGAATTTCGCCGTCGTAGAATATGTCGCCGATACCGTTTTGTGCGTCCACGGCACCCGCACCGATATTTGTAAGCGTAATGTCACCTTCGGTCGTGATAAACGCCCTGACGAGTCCGCCGCTAATATTCGTAACGCTCAGATTGCCGATACGGGTTTCTATGTCCACATTCGCTAGCCTTGGAACCCTGATACGAAAATTGACATTACCGATACCGTTCCGGCCCTGATTGTCTTTTACCAGATCGATATAAATCGTGCCGCTCAGGCTCTGTGGGGCAATATTAGCGGCGGGCGCTTCAAGATACGCTGAAACACTGATCTCCTGGCGGTCCCATCCTTCAACCGTGACGGTACCTGAACGGTTGAGCAACTGCAGCCTGACATTCTTGGTCGCCGGGTACGTTCTCGAAAAGGTTTTTTGCGCGCAAACTTCGCTCGCCGAGGGCGCAAAGAAAAAAACTACGCTCAAACAGAGAAGAATCGTAGTTTTGCGGGCAATCAAAATGCGCGAAAAGTTATTCAAACTACAGATCATCGGATAATCTAACCATTACAATTCCGAAAATGCGCGGAGGAGATTCATTTTTTCATTCAACGCCGAATCGAGCATCTCGCCGGAGAGGTCGTCCTGCGGATCCTGCTCCAAAATTAGTGTGTATTCGGTCACTGCCTGGTCTATCTCGTTTAAGTTGCGGTCAAAGGCATCCCGCATGTTATTGTCCCATTGCTCGCGTCTTGCCTGCACCCGCTTGTTCCAGTAATCGATGGCGGCCTGCTGCTCCTGTAGCCGGCGCATACGGGCCTGCTGAGGCGTGTCGGTCAGGCCGACCTTGCTCAAAACCTTTTCAAACGTAGTCTGCGAGGCTTTCGACCGAGACGTATAGTCTTCCGTTGTCGGTTCGTAATAATTTTTTATCCCGACAATTGTCAGCAGGGAACTGATGACGGCGATACCTAAAACAGCCGATCCGACCTGTGAAAAAGTAAAACTGCGCCCAAACCAACCTTTTGGCTGTTCCGGCACGACCGGCTCACGTTTTGCCTCGCTCTCGATAATGTTGTTTATCCGACACCAAAGTGCCCGCGAATTCGGCGGAATGATCTCGGCCGGCTTTTCAACGTGGCAGGTGTCAAGAATTGCCGCAAAATCTTCGCAGATCTTCGCACATTCCGCACAGACGGAAAGGTGCGTTTGGACCGTCATCGACGCGGTTTCGTCGAGTTCGTTGTCCAAAAACAGGCTAATATTTTCTTGACATTCGTTGCAGGTCATTTTTGTTCAGAGTTCACGCTTTAGCGTGCTCCTTCGATAACACGTGCATCGCCGGTGCATTGATTCACCATAAAGAGCATTTTCAATCTAGATAGATTAAGAGATGCCGTTGATGGTTGCCTTTTAAGCCGAAGTTTTTTGTTCTTTTTGTTTGATAAGCAAGCCGCGGAGCTTTAGGCGGGCCTTATGCAGTTGGGATTTCGATGTTCCAACCGATATTTTCAGCAATCTCGCCACCTCTTCATGCTCATAACCTTCGACATCATGAAGCACGAACACGTTGCGATAGCCGTTCGGCAGTTCGGCAATGGCGTTTTTCAACGCGATGCGGTCGACGACCTGCATTTTTCGCGGATTCGCCGTGCCGGTTACGGTCTGTTCGGGCATTTCGCCGTCTTCCGAGGTCTTTTCGTTCTTTACGCTCCGCCGGCGGAAATGCATCAACACCTGGTTGACCGTCAAACGATGCAGCCAGGTCGAAAACGCCGAATCGCCGCGGAAACTTCCAACTTTTCTGAAAAGCTGGATAAATACTTCCTGCGTCAGGTCTTCGGCCTCGGTTTGGCTGCTGGTCATTCTGAGCGTGAGGCTGTATGTTCGGCGATGATAGCGCTGGTATATAAGCTCGAACGCCGCAATATCTCCCGCCGCCGCCATTTGGCAAAGTGCCAAATCGGGCGCTGCCGAATCTATTGCTACGGCTTCTGCCGCCGGAGAATGAAACAGAGGCAGCTCAACGCTATCCTCGAAACCAAAAGGGAGATCCTGCTTGATCACCGCAGCGGTTGAATCCATGCTTACTCCTGGAAAGTTGCCGGTATTTAGAAAATCGTCGTTTGCTATGATGACCTGCCTCCGAAACCGGGTTGCCTTGCCGCCCCAGAATTTGGATCGGTTAGTTACAACGGCGATTCTATGACGAAAACGGGAAAAGGTAAAGCTATTTGTTCAGTACCTGCTATAATTGAATCGACGAAGAGCTTAGCTCGTTCTACGTTTCCTTTCTGATGCTCTTCTTGATCTCCAAGTTTCAATTACGATTCACCTTTATGCAGGAGGCGTTATTTGTCACATTGGTCTCGGGAACCAGGCTGCCCGTTAACTTCACAGTGGCGCAGTTCTTTTGCGCCAGCGATCTGACCGTCCCCGTGATGGACACCAACGGAAGGGGTCCCACAGCCATAGCTTCGATGTTGGTTGGCCACGTGCAGGTCAGCTTATACTGTAGTCCCACCGGGATCGTGGAGCAGTTCCACAAGCTTCCTTGTTGCGAGATCGTGAAAGGCGGTTGGAATCCCAGCGGCAAGAGGTCTTCCATCACGACAGTCCCTTGGCTGATGGAGTCCCCGCCGAAGTTATGAACCACGATGTTGAAAGTCCCTTGTCCGCCGACCTGCCACGGGGTGTTCACAGCATTCTTCTGGATAGTCAGGTCAAATCTTTTACATCTTGCTTGAAGCTTCGCATCCACTATCAAGCCGGTGGGCCCCCCCGTATTGTCTACCAGGAAATCCAACTTGTTCCCACCATTTATGAACGGTGCACCAGGTGCGGAGGGTGCAATGGAGAAAGGTTCCCAGTTGACGAAGCCAACGCTGCCCAGCAATATCCAATTGGAATTCAGTTTGATGATCGCAAATTCATTATCCGAAGCGAACCTGCCATTTATCGCGACGCTACTATACGAGGCGAGATTCAGGTTGAACGGGACGATATATCTATATGCTCCTGGAGCGGAGTTTTGTTCAGGCGCATACCCTGGATTAATAGGCTTTTTGAACCGCTGAATCCAGTTTGCCCCCGTTGATGGATTCGGCATCCAAGGTGAACCAAACGAGGCGATACTGTAAGCGGTCCAGTTTCCTGGTGGTCCTGAATAATCAGCCACCATTGTCAAGTGCCATTTCGGATCCGTAGATCCAAGCGGGTTCTTCACCCCGTTGGTGGTACCGGTGCTGAGGTCTACTGCTACGATTTGACCCGGTCGGCACCGTGGCAACGAAACGACCTGACTAGACTGTGCTCTGCCTTCATGAATTCCACCGAGTGCTCCGATCACGACTATGGTCAACGCCAATAGGGCGCAAACCCCGACGGGCCGGACGCGGCCAGCATTCTGCATGACGAACTTCATCGTTAATCCCTCCTTCAGCGCTATGGCGAAAGTCAGAAATTTCGCCATCGGTTTTGACCTCTTTTCTCTCTGGTATACAGCCGGCTTTTCAGTTGCTTAAGTCCAGGTGAATAATTTGACCTGGCCCCTTTTTACCCGCAGAGCCAATCGAGCTGAAACTTGTTGATATTCCACCAATAGTTATACACACGCTTGTCGGTACCAACGAAGAACACGTGGTCCGCCTGAGAATTCAGAACAGGGTTCCCGGCAGCAATCTGTGTCGAACCCAGCGAATCGAGTTGCCACTTGTTGATATTCCACCAGTAGTTATACACACGCTTGTCGGTACCGATAAAGAAAACATGGTCCGCCGAAGAATTGACCACAAGGCTTTGGGCAGCAATCTGCGCCGGCCCCAGCGAACCAAGCTGCCACAAGCTGCCATTCCACCAGTAGTTATAGACACGCTTGTCGGTGCCAATGAAGAACACATGGTTTGCCGAAGAATTCAGAACAGGGTTCCCGGCAGCAATCTGCGCCGGACCCAGCGAACCGAGCTGCCAGGAGCTGCCACTCCACCGGTAGTTATAGACACGCTTGTCAGTACCAGTGAAGAATACATGGTCCGCCGAAGAATTCAGAACAGGTTTCCCGGCTGCAATCTGTGCCGGACCCAGCGAACCAATCTGCCACGAGCTGCCATTCCACCAGTAGTTATAGACACGCTTGTCGGTGCCAATGAAGAACACATGGTCCGCCGAAAAGTTCACCACAAGGCCCTGGGCAGCAATCTGCGCCGGGCCCAACGAACCGAGCTGCCACGAGCTGCCATTCCACCAGTAGTTATAGACACCCTTGTCGGTGCCAATAAAGAACACATGGTCCGCCGAAGAATTCAGAACAAGATCTCCAGCGGCGATCTGTGCTGGACCCAACGCATCGCTCCGCCACTTATTATTGTCCCACCAATAGTTATACACGCGCTTGTCGGTAGCAATGAAGAACACGTGGTCCGCCGAAGAATTCAAAACAAGGTTGTCGGCAGCAATCTGCGGGCATGCGCATCCACTTGTCGACGCCGATGCGTTTCTCCATCCCCTGCCTATCATTTTGACTTTGAAGTCATAGCTTGTATTGCACATCAGATTGCCTATGGCATAAGCCCATCTGTTACCACTGCCTATTAGTAAACTGGGATTGCTCTCATCAACAGTATTTTCAGACCACGTACCGCCAGAAGATTTCCTCCATCTCACTCTGTAGGTTTTTCCAGAAACTCCATCCCAAGATAAGCCTATTGTTGTGGCAGGGTTTGCAACCGCACCTGCACTTAAGTTCAAATAATCGAAGGCCAATGCAACATTGACTGGGAAAAACAGTGTA
>DLHV01000163.1:7801-9895 GCA_002483395.1 Chloracidobacterium sp. UBA7659
GTCCCGCATTCAAAAACTTAATTTACTTATGTATATTAGCTTTACTTACATCATGCTCAATTCATGACTGAGCGCAATCATTCTGGAATGATTCTAGACAATTACCTTATTTATGGGATGACGATAAACTTTTTCTCCCGGATTTGCAATAATATTTATGGAACAGTGCGGCTACTAGTCTAATGACTGTGGCCGGCGTCATTTCGATGCGTGGTACGGCGTCCTTTATGAATAAAAACGCCGATGGTCGTCGTATCTAACCATCGGCATTCTCCAGAATTAGTGTTCTCAACGGAATTACATCAGTACCAGTTGGTCCACTTCTTCTTCGATCACTGGAACTGCGGCGTTATCTCAGACAATGTTGGCGCTGGTCCGGATTCTACCTTCGCGAAATTAGAAAAACTCACTTCGTTTTTTACTTTCTCTCTCCTACGGATTCATAAACCCGAGGTTCGAGCTTGGGAAATTAACGAGGTTTGGGAAAATGACGGGAAGGTCGGTGTCCGTCAAACCAAACCAGCGTCCAAGCGTGGCGGCGTATTGTTCGACGCCGGTTGTCGGCAGCCAGCGGCCGCGCGGACTCGTCCCGGTGTCGACATCGTCGGGCCCGCCGAGCTGCAAGGTCGGGAAGATGTTGCCTGTTCCGTCCGGCCGCGTGCTGCCGTAAATATTGCCACCAATGACAGAACCGCCGAGAACCATCATATGATTGCCCCACGCGTGGTCTGAGCCAACGATCGAACCTATACCAGCCGGATTCAGCGTTCGCCCGAAATCGGACAGCGTAAACTGAGTTACCTTGTCCTGGATGCCCTGCGAACCCATTTCGTCATAAAACGCTCGCATTGCCTGACTCAACTCGGCTAACAAAACAGTTTGACTGTTTCCGCCCTGCAGTTGGTTCTGGTGTGTGTCGAAACCGCCGAGTTCAACAAAGAAAACTTGCCGGTTTACGCTCAGATCAGTGCGTTTTTTGATTATCCGGGCGACTTGTTTGAGTTGATTTCCGAGGTCCGTGTTTGGAAAGGCCGCCGTCACTTCCTGATATGTACTCAGCGCAACGCTGGCTGACTGTGCTTGATTTGTTATGTTGCTTGCGGCCGCAACCAGAGCCGAGTCCAAATCGACGGTTCGCAGGCCGATAACAGCGTTTTGGCGGGCCACCGAGAACGGATCCGTGCCGCTTGAGCTATACAGAACAAGGGTTTCGTTAAGAGGCGTAGTGGCGTCTGAAATAGCGAGAGGCGTTGTGGTTTGTCCAAGCGTGAAAAGCGGCGTTCCGGCGATCGACGTTATCATCGGAACGAGTCCGTTTGGATTGTTGGCAACGCTTGTCCGGTCGGCAATTTTACCTGCCCAGCCAAGCGGGCTGGGTGCATCGGAACGAGATGTTTGCTGCTGGGCCGCCTGATCGGAGTGTGAGAAAAGCTGGAACGGCCGCCACGCCGGATTTTGCAGGAATTGCGTCTTTGTCATGGGGCGAATCAGATTGCCCGTATTTGTAACGACAGCTAGCTTTCCCTGTGCCCACAGCTCGTGAATACCATTATTGATGCCGCCTTGCTGCGGTACCGCTCCCACGTTTGGATTCAAACCATAAGAAAGATTACCCAGACGCGGAACGGCAACCAGCAGCAATTGATTTTGCGGGATTGCCAAGCCTTGTGCGCTTCGTGCCGAAGCATACGCCTGGTAATTGCTGATTGTGGCATCGGAATGACGCGGAACGATCAAATTGTTTCCGTCATTTCCACCCGCCAGTAAAATGCAAACCAACGCCCGGTAATCAGACGGAACCGATGAACTAACCGAAAATTTATCATCGACGGTTTTAGCCATCGCGGTCATCATCCCGAAGTGACGCGCTTGTGTCGCCAATGCCGCCATGCTTAAGGCACAACCCGATTTCTTTAAGAATTCTCTTCTGTTTTCTCTCATTGTTTTTCACCTCACCTTTGTATCTGGTACTGCGACGAACTGGCTACCAAAAAGATAGCCTGATAGGCTTTATACTGAGCCGGCACGTCAAAATTTATCGCCGTCCGAATTTTGTTCTTCATCGCTTCGGACATTGTTCCGTGCATCATCTTG
>DLHV01000163.1:9933-12865 GCA_002483395.1 Chloracidobacterium sp. UBA7659
CACGGGGTCCATGGATAAGGGTCCGCAGCGGTCGCCACGTCGAACCAAGACCAGGCGAAGGATAATCCCATAACATAGTTATTTCTCGCAAACGAGGTTCCGGTGTTGGCAAGTGCAAACTCCGGTCCGAGAATATCCGTTCCCGGCACGACATAATCCGGGGGAAAATAATTAAATACGGTCGGTGAGGTCCAGATATCCTGTCCCATCAGATGTGTATTCCAGTCCAGAACACCGTCGCTCCTGTTTTGGCAGGAAGCCGGCGGCGGGGTCGGAACGCCGTTGATATCGATCGGGTATGAGGCGTGGACATTAAAAGTTCGCAGAATGTTTGTCAGGTACTGGAACGGCTCACGCAATTTACCGTAAGTAGCATCGGTTTTGCGGCTGCCGCGTGCTTCCGGGTCAAGCAAAATTGCTTTAATTACGGCTTTCAGGTNNCGCCGCGGACGCCTGAGCCATTGTTGTTAAAAGCCGCCGCTACCCGAGACACATAAGCCGGAGACGGATCGCTTGTAACTAGATGTTGGATCAATAGTTTGCCGACAAACGGTCCTACATTCGGATGATAGAAAATGTTATCAAGCGTCCTGTTCAGGGAATCGGTGGCATAGGCAATCCGGGCGGTGTCGTTCGTGCAATTGGTGCAAGCCACAATTGTCGGATTCGGAGCTCCCGGGTAATTAAACAAAGACTTTGCCGTCTGATCGTGGTCGTTTGAAAAAGCAAGATGCATCGGGTCGATAAAATTTGGAGCTCCCACGACTGCATTCGAACAAGCGGGGTTCGTGCCGTTATCGCAACGCGACCAGCCTGTAAAGACCTTGGTGAATTGATCGATCTTTGCCTGGTCATACGTCGGAATGCGGTTTCCCTGATTGTCCAGAATCGGAGTTCCGTCCTGATTCAGCATGTTCAAACCGACAGTGAATAGCTGCAGAATTTCGCGCGGATAATTCTCGTTAGGATCGGTGCGCGTGCTGCGGACCATATCGAGATATTCACCCATCGCCGGGCTGAGCGTCATTTCACCCATCAGATCGCGATAATTTCTGAAGGCGTTCCTGTCGAGGATTTCGATATACTCCTGCAGCCAACGCTGTTGGTTAACTGTTGCCGTCGAAACTACCCAGATCTGAGACAGTGCCCAGGAAACGCGGCGGCGAAGTTGATCATCGCCGTAGAAGGCTTCCTGGAAGAGCCACTTTTGATTGTTGTATGCCCAGTAATGATTGCGGTGGCAAAGGTCCACTTCCGGGCTGGTTCCATAAACGCCGCAGCCCACATCTCCATCAAACGGTTTTTGCGGGAAATTTGGGTAAGGGATCGTCGGATAAGGTACGTAAAATTGTTCGTCTATCCAACGCCTAATCCCGATCTGCCGCAGGCGAAAATCCAACCCCGCGGACGGGCCAAAACCCGCTTGCTCCATAAAACGCGAGCGGTCGCCTCCGGTGGATTGTCGATTCGCAATATTTGGGAATTTTAGCGACGCCGGCGTAGGAACCGATCCGGGGGCGTCGCGAATTGCTTTGCCTGACTTTCCTAAACGTAAGCGGACGCGGTTGCTTGTATTTCCGCGCCAGGAGACCCAGATCAAAACCTCGCCAGTGGCGGCGGGCTGTCCATTGTATCCGTTAACATCAACGATGCGCAGTGTTAGACCGTAGATCGGATTTCGTTTCGTCCGTCGCTGAATGTCCTCGACCGTCAAACGATACCGCTTTCCGCTCGTATCCTCAGCGAAAACCCGAAATGCGTTCGCGCTCTCGTCCTGCATCAGAGCAACATTCGACATGAATATCGTAACGCGCGAGCCGGGCGGAAAAATCTCGGAGGTTTCCGTCGGCAGCGGATCCGCCCAGTTTTCAGGACTAATTGCTATAGCTTTGGTTGAATTCGCCTCGCTGATCAACACTGGATCCGGTGATTCAAATCCCTCATCGCTCTGAGCGGCGATCGTAATAACGGCTGCTAAGTTAAACAGAAAAACGGTCAGATAAATGAAAAAACCTTTCCGGTACAAGTGCCTTAGGTTAAGGTTGAGTCCTGTCTCTTTCATTTTGATCTCCTATCTCAAATCGGTTAATGCTGTTTTACGGAAATTCCGCCGGTTGATGCGTGTGGCCCAAGACGTGTTCTTGTCGAAGAATACCTGCTTGACGTTTCCAAAGTCTAACAAAGAAAAACTCCTGGCAGATAAGTGAGGATAATCCAATTGCTAGTATATCTCTATTTACGCGAAAAAAATACAAATTTCTACCATTAGATCGTTCAAAAAAGTAAATACACTAGAGCCGGTCTTAATTTTCTTTTTTCTCCGATTTTGATATAAACTTCAAAAATCGCAGAAACGGCCCGAAATTCTTCGAAACATTATGCTTTTCCTCACGCAGTCTGCCGCCGTGTACGGCATAGACGCTATTATTGTCGATATCGAGGTCAACCTTCAGCCGGTTGCTAAGGAAAATGAGTCGGCGCCTCCTTTTACAATTGTCGGGCTGCCGGACACGGCGATCCGCGAATCCAGGGAACGGATCAGGGCGGCGATCACAAACAGCGGATATTTCTTTCCGTTTCACAAAACAACCGTGAATCTTGCTCCGGCCGACGTCAGAAAAGAGGGCGCGAGTTTCGATCTGCCGATCGCATTGGGCATTCTCGGAGCGGCCGGCGATCTCGGAAATCTCGAGAATGCGGGGAGCACGTTGAGCATCGGGGAATTGTCGTTGGACGGACGCATTCGGCCCGTGCGCGGTGCTTTGTCGATCGCTCTTACGGCAAGAGAACATGGAATCACAAACCTGCTCTTACCGGAGGAGAACGCAAAGGAAGCCGCGGTCGTACAGGAGATAAATGTGTATCCGGTCCGCGATCTTCGCGAGGCCGCACGGCTCGTAGAGGACCTCAACAGTCAGCAGCCGACGCTTAT
>DLHV01000163.1:12873-21486 GCA_002483395.1 Chloracidobacterium sp. UBA7659
AGTCGATTTTGCGGAGGTCCGCGGCCAGCAAACTGCAAAACGGGCACTCGAAGTCGCAAGTGCCGGCGGGCATAACATCCTATTCATCGGCCCTCCGGGATCGGGCAAGACGATGCTCGCAAAACGGTTACCGACAATTCTGCCTCCCCTCGAATTCGAAGAAGCGCTTGAAATAACGAAGATACACTCAGTCGCCGGGCTTACCGGAAAATCGGGGCTGATACGCGAGCGGCCGTTCAAATCGCCGCACCACACGGTTTCGCAGGCCGGGCTGATCGGCGGCGGCTCTATACCGCGTCCGGGTGAAGTCTCGCTTGCCCATCTCGGAGTTCTGTTTCTGGACGAACTGCCGGAATTCGACCGGAGCGTGCTCGAAGTTTTGCGGCAGCCGATGGAAGACAAACAGGTGACGATCTCACGGGCCGCCAGCTCGCTGACGTTCCCTTCGAATTTCACCCTTGTCGCGTCGATGAATCCGTGCCCGTGCGGCTATTTTGGCTCCGGCCGCGAGTGTAAATGCTCGCCCATCCAGATCCAGCGATATGTAGGCAAGATTTCCGGGCCGCTGATGGATCGCATAGATATTCACATCGATGTGCCGGCAGTGAAATTCAACGAACTGCGCGGCAAGGGCGTGGCGGCTGGTGAAAGCTCGGAGTCGATCCGCCGAAGGGTCGCGAATGCCCGTGAGATTCAGCTGAAGAGATTAAACGGCGAAGGCGCGTTTTCTAATTCGGCCATGTCACCGAAACAGATTCGCACATTCTGCGCTCTTGACGCGGACAGTGAAGCTTTGCTCGAAAAAGCTATGGTTCGCCAGGGATTGTCAGCCCGGGCTCACGATCGCATTCTCAAAGTGTCTCGAACAATCGCCGATCTTGCGGGAAATGAGAACATCGATTCGACGCACATCAGCGAAGCGATCAATTACCGTTCGCTGGACCGTAATTATTGGGCCTAAAGTCGAACAAGGGATTTTCGGTGCAGTATTACATGGATCGGCAAAGGAAAACGGGCGACCTTCACGGACAAGCCGCGGCTTTATGGAGCGCGATGGCTCTGTTGGAGTAAGCGGTGTGGCTCATTATGAAATTGCTGAGACCATCATTTCTGTTGGCTTGCGTTAACTCTAAAGACCAAGCGCGGTGAGACGTATCATGTCGGCCGACAGATGTTCAGCCGACCGATAGCTCACTAAGGTTTCTAACACGAAGGAGGCGTATCGGGGAACACGACCGTTACTTCCAGCACGTTGAGCCGGAAAATTCTAAACGTTCGCCAAAGCGCCCTTCGTAGTCTTTCGCGTATGTTTCGAGATTTCGCCTGATCTTATTGAAGACAAAGCAGTAAAACTCCTCCTTGCTTATCCGTTCCTTCAAAAAAAGCATCGCGTTGACCTCGCTCCAATACTCACGGCTTTCCCATATTTCGACGGGCGTTCCCCCCATTTGCTCTGCCAGATCGACCAGCTTTTTGTCCTTAGTGTCCAATCCGTTTTTTAGAAAAATCGAAATATAAACCGGCATCAGCTTATTCTGGAGCTGCAAAAATTTCATATTTGCCTTCGAGGCCTGGTTGACGTGCCCAATCTCGTGCGACATCTTGGTGGCGGCCAGAATTTTTCCGCTAATTGAGTATGATGTCGTTTCAGAGGAAAGAGAATTCAGGACAGGGTAGTAGATCGGGTTTGGATACCCTGCATCCAGTTCCGTCCCGAGCGTTATTGTTGCCCCGACGAATTTTCCCTCGTCGTCCCAAAGAAATTTGTCTGTTCCGGCTCCTTTACCGCGATCGCCGTTAACCGAAATCGTAAGAATGAAATTCTTGTTATTAGCGTAGTTGTCCCATTGCTGGCGGCCAAATTCGGTCGAACGCAATTCTGCCTTCCACTTTTCGAAACGGTCTTTATACTTAACCGGTACATCTTCCCGGATGCCGCCGTCGGTCGGGGTTTTGATGATTGTTACCAGGTTTCTCGACAAAAAATCATCGAAAAAATCGGCCGGGCCATTTCGATCAACGAACGTCGAAAATTGGACCGTGTGATAAGAGCCGAACCCGTGTTNNCGGACCTACCGCAAAGATACTTACGGAAGATGCAACACAAATGATAAAAACAGGTAGAAAAGGAGAAACGAGACGCCGCAGTTTCATCTAACATGCCCTCCACTCTTACAGTGTAAATTTACCGGTTGTTTTTGAAGAGAACTTCGAAAACATAACTTATATTTATATCAACCTTACTTTTGTGTCAAGATTACTGCTTCACAAATTCCGTTCCTTATACGGAAGTTTAAATTTAGTCCGACCACGGGGCCGGTTTACGCACCCATCGGCGGCCGCGCAGCTTTTCGATAACATCGGCAGGTAAGCGGCCGGCGTCACTCGCAGCGATATTAGCTTCCACATTTTTGATCTTTCGCATTCCCGGAATTATCGTGCTGACCGCTGGATGACTGAGAATAAAACGAAGGGCCATTTCGGGCATAGAAGAGCCGTCCGGCACGAGAGGTCTCAATTCCTCAGCACGATCAACGCTCGGTATCAGATTTTCGGGTGTAAAATAACTGCTGCGCCAATCGTCCTTGGGGAAAGTCGTTTCTTTTGTCAAGGTTCCGGTGAGAGTTCCCTCGTCAAACGGAACACGAGCGATCACGGCGACCTCCATTTCCTCGCAGGCAGGAAATAACTCATCCTCAGGGTTCTGATCGAAAATGTTGTAAATGACCTGGACGGAATCGACCTTTCCGCTCTTGACGGCCTTGACGCCGTTCCACGGTTCCCAGCGGTTGATCGAAATTCCGCACGCTCCGATCAATCCCTGCTTCTTAAGATCGTCGAACTTATCCGACCAGCCCGAATCGTCCGTCCAGTCGTCGTTCCAAGTATGTAGCTGGACGAGATCGAAACTCTCAAGCCCGGCGTTCTTCAGGCTCTTATGGACAAATTCCTCAATATGTTCGGGCGGATAGCAGTCCTCAAGACTGTACTCGGGAAGCGTCGGCCACTGCATATTTTTCGGTGGAACCTTCGTTGCCGTGTAGAGCTTTTTGTCCTGGTTAGCGCGGACAAGTCGGCCGAGCAGATCTTCGCTGCGGCCATTTCCATAGACAAAGGCCGTGTCGAAAAAAGTNNCAGGGCCGCCATTGATTCGTCGTCGTTCGACCCTGTCCATCCGCCCATTCCCCACATGCCGTAACCGATCTCGCTCACTTGCCAGCCGGTGCGCCCGAATTTTCTGTATTGCATAGTTTTTGTCTCAATACGAAAACGAAATTAGGATATTTTCGCTATTTTTGTTTCTTTTTCAAGGCTACATTTATTGCCTGTTCAGCAAGGGGTTTCATTATTTCATAGCCTTTTGCGTTCGGGTGCAGCCCGTCATTGGCGATATCGTCTTTGAGAAAACCTTTGTCGTCAACCATTGCCGTAAAATAATCGAGATATACGAGTCTTCGCTCGGAGCAGAAATTCTTGATCCATGTATTCAAAGTCAGGATCTGCGCTGGCGGCCGCTGCACGGTTCGAATGATCTGGTTGCCGGCCGCGTTCCGGTTGTAATCGCTGATCGGCAGGACCGACGCAATGACGACATTAATTCCGTTAGCATGAGCGAGGTCGACCATCGAGGTCAAATTGCCTTCGATCGCCTCAATCGTCGTCGGGCCCGTGTTACCGGAGATGTCATTTGTCCCGGCGAGGATGACTACAACTTTCGGTTTCAGATCGATCACGTCGGGCCGAAAACGCAAGACCATCTGCGGCGTTGTGTGTCCGCTGATGCCGCGATTGACGTATGGCTGATTTGGAAAATACTCATTCAATTTCCAGCCGTCGGTTATCGAGTCGCCCATAAAGACGACGCGGTTTTCGCCTTTGGCAGGCAGTGCGAGTTTGGCGTTGGCCTCGCGATAGCGGGCGAAATTGGCAAAATCGTTGAGGCGGGCCTGCAGGCGGTCGGCCCGTTGCTTTTCAGCATTCGCGTCAAGCGGCGTCGGCGAAGGCGTTTGGGCGATCGCGGCCGTAGTTAGGATTGCGGCCAAGAAGATAATGGTGATCGAGTGTCTCATTGAAAAGTCTCCTTCAAAATTGTGGTTGAAATAAAGTCATCGATTGCCGCGACCATCTGTCGTTATCGCCGGACGCGGCGGCTGTTTCATCCCTTCGCCGATGAAAAGCTCGTGTGCGGCGGCTGGTTGTATGCGACGTTTTGCCACGCAATCGACAAGCGATATTGCGGGTCGTGCATGAAGGGGTAAAAGCGATGTTTTGTCGGAATCGTGGTCGTGTAAACCCGCAGTTCCTTGNNCGGCAGTCGCCGAAAATGTCCGCACTCAGTGCCGGCGTCGATTTCGTTCCATTATTAGACATGCATCCCTCAGCGGTAAAGATCGGATCGGTCGTTTCCTTTTCCCACTTCCATTTTGAGATCGTATTGCGGTCGAGTAGTTCGCTCAGCGTGTCGCCGTCCCAAAAGACGCCGAAATTGCATGAGCGCGGATTTTTGTCCGAGATCCGGNNAGGAACGCACCTTAAACAAGGCCGCACCAACTCAGTTTCGCCGGGTGCGACCGCTTCGAGAAACCTTCACTAAGGCCGCGTTAAGATCGAGGCCGGCGACGCGCCAATCACTTTTGAGAACGGAAAGCACGAGACCGGCTTGGTGTGTCTGAACGGATCGGGAACGGTCACGACCGGCGGACAGACATTTGCAATGAATCGTTATGACGCTTTGTATATTCCGCTCGACTCGGCGATTACTGCGGCGAGTGACGGAAACTTCGACCTTGCCGAGATCTCCGCCCCAGTCGAAAAACACTATCCCCTGCAATATGTTTCGTTTACCGAGATCCAAAAGGATTCTTCGCTTCATTTCACCGCCGGCAAGCCGCCGACCGAACGCGATCCGAATATCCTGCTCGGCGCGAATATCGATGCGGGCCGCATCATGGCCGGCGTCACATTTTCATCGGACGGCAACTGGACGTCTTTTTCCGCCGCACGAGCATTCCGAATTGCTTGAAGAAGCATATCTCTACATCGACACATGCCCGCCCCGCAGTGGGGAATCCAGATGGTCTACACCGATCTGAAGGAACCTGAACTTGTCGAGGTCGTCCGCGAGGGCGATGTCGTCCTGATGCCGCAAGGTTATCACCCGAACGTCGCCGCACCCGGCGGCCAAATTAACTTCCTATGGATGATGGCCGCCAATCGAGAAGGGATCGACCGCAAATTCGGCGTCGTCAACGTCTAGCCGGAGTACAACACGGGCGTTTCAGGCCTCGAAGCCTCGCAAAAATAGTTCCGGGTCGCACAAGAGCCGAATTGGACTTAACATCAAGCTTTTGCGAGAATGTTGCAATCGCAATATTAATGAGTCTGCACCTTGCTTCGCACAAAGGCTTTGATGATCGCAAATAATCTAATTGGGTTCGATGACCTGCCACAGACCGTCCCGCATTTTTGTATCGAGTCGTTCCGGCGAAACAATAAAAGGGACGCCCTTGCCTTTAAGATCGCCGATGCCTGGACTTATCTCTCGGGCAGCGAAGCCATTGAACGCATAAAACGCATCGCTCTTGGCCTTTCGAGCCTTGGCGTAAAAGCGGGCGACCGCATTGCGATCATTTCCGAAAACCGTCCGGAATGGTCGCTTGCCGACCTCGCGATACTATCGCTGCGCGCGATAGTCGTTCCAATCTACACGACGCAGGCCGTCGAGCAGATCCGATATATTCTCGAAGATTCCGGTGCCAGGATGCTCTTCGTGTCGGGCAAAAAGCTGTTCAAGCACGCCGAAGCCGCTATCCAAAGCGTCGAACAAATCGAGAAGCTTATCTTTTTCGACCCGGACGCTAAGCTGGAAAATGATAATCGTTCGCTGGCGCTTGCCGATGTCGAGAAGAAAGGCGAAAAGTCCGGCGATGTCGAAAACTTTGACGAATTTCTCGCAAAGGTCGAAACCACCGATCTTGCGACCATCATCTATACATCAGGCACAACCGGCGAGCCAAAGGGCGTGATGCTTACGCACGAAAATTTTGTCGCCAACATAATCGCCATTTCAAAGGGCCTGCCGATCAGAAACACCGACCGCTCGCTTGCCGTTTTACCGCTATCGCACATCTTTGAGCGGACAGTTTTTTACGTGCTCTGTTCGAACGGCGTCTCGATCCATTATTGCGCCGCCTTCGATCAGATCGCCTCGCACCTGCAGGAGGTCAAGCCGACGATAATGACAGCCGTGCCGCGGCTTTTCGAGCAGGTCTATCACAAGATCGTCAAGAAGGGTAAATCGGCGGGCGGTTGGAAAACTACACTGTTCGAGTGGTCGCTCGTTGTCGGCCAGGATTATTGGGAAGCCAAGGACAAACACGAATCGGTCTCGCCCGTTCTGGCGGCAAAACACGCGATCGCAACCCGCTTGGTTTTCTCAAAATGGCGTGACGGCGTCGGCGGCAACCTACGGTTTTTCGTCTCGGGCGGTGCGCCGCTTTCGAAAAAGCTCTCGTACGCATTTTGGGCGGCCGGCATTCCGATCCTTCAGGGTTACGGCATGACCGAGGCGTGTGTCACGTGTGCCAACCGGCCTGACGACAACAAGGTCGGCTCGATCGGAAAGCCATTCGAGGGCGTTGAGATGAAGATCGCAGAAACGGATGGCGAGATCCTCATCCGCGGCAAAAACGTCATGCGGGGCTATTACAACAAGCCGGAAGAAACGGCCCATGCCATTGATGCCGAAGGCTTCTATCACACGGGCGATGTCGGCTACGTCGACCCCGATGGCCATTTTTATCTCACCGACCGCCTGAAGGACCTTTTCAAATTGTCGAATGGCAAGTACGTCGCACCACTCCAGGTCGAAAGCCTTCTCAAACAAAGCCCGCTTATTTCGCAGCCGGTCGTCGTCGGGTCGGGCCGGAAACAGGTCGGAGCATTGATCGTTCCGGACTGGGAAGCTTTGAAGGAAGCCTTAAAGGATGACGGCATCACCGCCGAAGGTACGCGAGAAGAGCTTTGCGAAAACCCGCATGTCATCAAACGCATCCAGCGCGACGCCGTCGAACTCACCCGCGAGCTAAACGATTACGAACGCGTCAAACGCGTCTATCTTCTGCCACGCGAATTCTCCATCGACAAAGGCGAAATGACGCCGACGCTAAAGATAAAACGCAGCATCATCGATGAAAAATACGAAGAAGCGATAGACGAGATCTGCGGAAGCTGACGCGCGGATCGCAAACTTGTCCCGCTTGTCCCGGCCATGTCCCGCTCCAACGTGGGACATGTAAACCCTTGTACGAAAGCCGCTTGCCGCCAATTTCGAACCGAAAAACCACAATTTTTCAAAAAACTTCTTGACATCCCTGTCGTTTCAGATATGATACGTTGTGCCATACAACGTATGGCTTGATTATGCACACATTTGTTTCATTTGTCCAGAAGTTTTTTCGATATTTACGGGCAGAAACGCGACCGTTAGGAGCGTGCATACGGACGCTGATCTTCGAGATAGCCGGCGCCCGAATGCATTCCTCGTTCACACTCGCGTTTCTGCNNACTGCGCCCTTGAGAGCGAAGAATCCTCAATCCACAAGCACACATGATCCTATGGAAGAATCAGATCAGAAACGACATGTGAGAAAGCGGCCGCGGAAGGCGAATGAATGTTTGACCGACGCGGGTGAATATTCCCGGGCGAGGCCGTTGTTTGACGAATTTTGGCGGGAAGGAGAGTTGGCGTTGATGTTTGGGCCTTCGGGTGCGGGAAAAAGCGTGCTGGCGGTGCAGATCGCGGACGCACTGGCGCGCGGGCGGCCGATCGGCCGGTTTCGCGGGCCGACCGGGCGGCAAAGGGTTTTGTACGTCGATCTCGCTNNATTCGTTTTTTCCTGGGAGGGGCTGGCAGGCTAAGAGCTATCGCTTCCCCGAAAGGCTCTACCGCGACCGGCCTTCGTCGCCAGACGAGTTGTGCGGCTGGCTGCGTGAAACGGTTGCCGCGAACGGCTTCCAGGTTGTGATCATTGACGACCTTTCGGCCATAAAAAGAACGCACGACGGCTTGCGTGAAACACTTTATCTGATGCGTCGGCTGAAGCAGTTGAAGGAAGAGCTGGGAANNTCCTCGTCCCGTCCGACATGCCGATTCGCGACCGCGCCGTCAACGAACGCGATCTGGGCCGCTCGCGGGTACTGTGCTCGGTGGCGGACAGCGTATTCGCCGTCGGTCCCCGGTCTGGCAATGAAGAAGGTGAGCGGTGCCTGATCCACATACGCTCGCGGAGCGCAGCCGTTTTTTGGGACGAACAAAACGCCCCGCGGGCCGCGGTCACCCGCGACGCGAACGGATTGCTCTGCCTTGAGTTCGACGACCGATTCTTGCCCTCGATGGATTCGGAAACACGCGATCTGATCTGCAAGGTGAACGCCTTGCGCGAAGACGGCGCGACGTGGCGCGGACTGGCCGCAGAGCTTGGTATTTCGAAATCGCGGGCCGAGCGGCTTTATCGAAAGTGGACACCAGCGTTGGAGGAAGTTGATGATTACGATGACGATTGGGATGAGGCGGAGACGGAGTTTGCGTGCTCCCCTCCTTACGAAGGAGGG
>DLHV01000081.1:0-24736 GCA_002483395.1 Chloracidobacterium sp. UBA7659
CCGGCGAAAGAGATTCATTGAATTCGTCGGCAGTATAAGTCGAGTTCGCGATGTGATAATCGAAGCTCGGCACTGTGTAATTGCCGATCACCCGCCTCGCCAACCATTTACCGACGCGGCCTGTCGTCAAAAACGAGTTGATATTATCGTCCATCCGCTCGCACGAGAAATGGACGAGCATCGGGCGTCCGATCTTCTTAAAGTTATTTGTGCGGATCATTGGCCCGATAAAACTGAGCGTGTATTTATCGGTGATCTCAATCATATCGGGCCGCTCTTCGAGCAGGATGCGGCGAATAATCGTGTCCTTTAGCATATAGTGCCAAGGCATCATCACCCGGTAGCGCGTGTCGATGATCGGCGAATACTTTGCCGGAACATAGTAGACCTTTGCGTATTCGTTTACATCTTCGACAGTTTCCGTTTCGCCCGGAACGATCAGCCGGACAAAGCGTTTATGAATTGCGGCGGCGGCGAGAAGATTGTTGAAAGAGGTGCTGATGCCGCCCGAATCTTTGTGGTAGTAATTTGTAATGTGGACCGATTTGAGGGGCATTATGGATTAACCGAACCTTGCGTAAGGTTCGGAGTTTATCACGTAGAGCAAAGTCGAGTAAAATCGGTTCCTGACGGAGATGCTTTGTAATCGAAGAGTTCGACATTCTCGTTAAATTGAGCGTACATCTTGTCGTATAAGGCGAATATAGCATCGGTAGACGCTTCCCAGGTGTATTTTGCCGAGGTGTTCAGAGCCGATTCAATCCTCATCTTACGATCGGCGTCATCGCTGAAAAGCTCACACACGGCCGCGGCGAAAGCCTCTTCGTTGGGATCGGCAAGCCATGCGTTCTTATCGTGTGCATAAGACAAGATTCCGCCGGCATTTGGCGCAACGACCGGCAAACCGGAGGCCATCGCCTCGAGCGGCGTGATGCCAAACGGTTCGCGAGGATTCGGATGGACAAAAGCGTCGCAATTAGCAAACAGATCGGCGAGTCGCTCACGATCGCTGACCTGACCGAGCATTTTCACCGCACCCGGCGCAAGTTTTTCACACTCCGCGGCAAGAGCGTCCATTCCCGGCCCCGAACCGGCAACGACAAGCTTAAAGTTTTTTGCCGGATCATTCGCCAGCTTGTGCATCATCTTCGGCAAAAGGCCAACGTTCTTTTCAGGCGAGATCCGCCCGGCATACAGCAAAACCTTTGTATCGGCGGGAAGATCATATTCAGCCATCAGCCTTTGCCGCATCCCGCTATTTCGCCGCGAGATCGAAAAAAAATCGTTGTCCACACCGCATTGATTAACAAAAAGCCGATCCTTCAAGGCGACCTTCGGCGCTCGCAGCCATCGCCAGCAGAAATTGAAAAAGGTGCTCGATCGGCGAGGATTTCTTTCAGGCGCGACGGCGTCGATCATTTCCTGTCCGGTATAGGCGGAATTAGCGAGATGAAAATCGAACATGGGAATGTTGTAGTTTCCCATGTACCGGCGGACCAGCCAATTTACTATGCGGCCTTTTGCGATGAACGAGCTAACATTGTCGTCCATCCGCTCGCATGAAGTGTGCACCAGAACGGGACGCTGTAAGGAAACATTCATTATGTGTTTCCGCAGCAGTCCGGCCATTAAGTTCAAAGTGTATTTTTCCCCGATTTCGATCAGGTCCGGCCTTTCGTCGCGCAAGATCGCCTTAATCGGCGAGCTGTCGAAAATGTATGTCTTCCACGGCAGCATCAGCCGGTAGCGCTTGTCGAAGACGGGCGAGTAATTGGCCTTAACATAGTAGATACGCCCAAATTCGCCTACTTCCTCGACCGATGACTGCTCCCCGGGGACTATTAGCCGGACATGACGGCGGCGGCGGTTAGCCGCTTCCAGCAACTTGTTATACGCGATGCTGATTCCCCCGGACGACTTGTGATAATAGTTCGTAATGTGAACTGATTTTAGTGGCTCGGTCATTTAACTTTTGTAGTTACGCTCATTTGATTCGATGTGCGCGAGGTTCGTTCGCTCATGCCCGAACTTTCTTACTGTACGAAGAGCATGTGCTGTAATAGCCGTAAGTTTTTTGAAATATTGCGTTCCACGAATGGTCCACAGCGAAGCTCCGAGCCGCCATGCCCATCGGTTTCAAAACGTCCCTTGCTCTTATGATCTCCGCTATCTTGACCGCCAACTCGGTCTCAGTTTCCGTGATAAAGCCGCTCACGTTGTTTTCGATTAGAAATTTCGGCCCGCCGACCGGGAATGCGATAGCCGGCACTCCCGACGCCATCGCTTCCAGGACGACATTGGCAAACGCGTCGGTAAGCGACGGAAAGACGAACAGGTCCATATTGGCAAACGCCTCGGCCACAGCTCCGCAGCGAATCTCACCTGTGAATTCGGCATTCGTGAGGTTCTTCTCCAGCCACGGGCGTTCATCGCCGTCACCAACGATGAGAAACTTATAATTGCTAACTCCGGCGGCTTTGAGAGCGGCGTCGAGGCGCCCTAGAGCACGCACATTTTTTTCAGGCCGCAGCCGGCCAACGAATCCGAGAACGATTTCCTTGTCTTCGCTACACCGCGTTCGCTTCTCGGGCGACAGGCTGTCAATATCCACGCCGCGCCGCAGGAGAAAGGACGGCCGCTTTGTCATCCGGCCGATCTCGTCCACCAGATCTTGATTAGGCGCGAGCTGCATCTGCGCCAGAAAATAAAGGCGCATCAAGCCGAACATTGTTGCTCGTTCAACCGCATGGCCGATCTTCTTCCTAAACGAGTCGGGGAGCCATCGACCGAGACAAAGTAGGCGTTCGGCGGCGTATTCGTGTGTATTTGTATGCCAGGTCGCGACTGCGGGGATATTCATGAAATGGGCGTGAAGGAACCCGAACTGGCTAATATCGTTCAAGCCGGTCAGATGAATCACGTCGGCACCGAAATCCTCAAGTGTCTTTTTGACCAGCCCGCGGTTTCGCCAAAGCAGCGGATCGTATTTCAGATCACCGTCAAGCGGAATCGAGGCTCGGTTGCGCTTGAGGTCCAGAAACTTTACCGAACCGTCCGTCGTAAGTCTGGTTTCGTCGCCTGACCTGACACACAAAAGCGGACGATCATTCTCCTTCGCAAACGCCGTTAGACGCCGCAGAAAATTCGCGGCGCCGTTAATTTCATGGTATGTGTCGGCAAACAGAGCTACCCGCGGTGATCCAATCATTTCGAACCTTAAAACTCTATATCACAAGTCCGCCTTAAACTCGGCCTTTTTTTTCGTCAGTCTAGATAGTCTTGTCAGACGCCGCAGTGACGTCTATCACGCGAAAAGGAGCACGAGCGAGAATCGCCAATGGATTGGCTTTTTGGGCTAGAACCGCAAACTAATGCGACGGCCTTTTCTTAGATTTACGCCAAGTCCAAATTAAGGGGAATGAAATGAATTCAAAAGCCAGCCAGGGCATCCGGCTCAGATCGCGCCAAATAGATTGCTGGCTCTCGTCTTTTACCAGCAAAGCTCCGCGACGCATTGCGAAAAGATTGAATACCGCCGATATTGCCGAAACAAAGACCGATATCGCGATTGCTTTGCCTTTTCCGCTTACACCGGTCTGATTATCATAAACCGTTTGCACCCCAAATTCCATAAGGTGGCTAACCGTTGCCAGCACAAGCGGAACGGTCAAAACGGCATGCCACGGCGGTTCGACCTTGCTAAACGACTGAATTATAGCACCATTCACGCCGCCAAAAACAAACCGGAATATCGACTGGGCGATGGCGGCACCAACCGCCAATTTCAGACCATCCTTCTTAAATACGTAGGAGAAGAAAAAGATGGGAGCGCGGAGTAAGGAGCTGAGCACCGCCGCCTTCCAGTTCCAACGCAAAACAAGCGTCTCTATCGGATGGTGCAGGAGATAGACCAGTACTTCAAAAACGCTGGTTCGGCCCTCGGCTATTTGTTCCGCGTAAAATTGTTCGGATTCAATCATGTATCTTTGACGCCTTAGCCAAATTTTCGAGCCTTATCGTCTCCCTGTAGCCTTCGTAGACACCTTCAAAGATCGAATCCCAGGATCGCGACATCGCATTTTCGCGTGAGATCGCCTTCATTGTCCCGAGTTTCTCACGGTCATCGTATAGTTCGGTCGAGTACTTTACAAAATCTTCGAAGTTCGCGGCGACAAAACCTGTTTCACCATGGCGCACGATGTATTTCGGACCGCCTTTGTCCGATACGATCACCGGAACGCCCGACGCATGTGCCTCCTGGGCAACGTTTCCAAACGCATCCGTTTCTGAGGGAAACACGAAAACATCCATGTTAGCATACGCCTCCGCCAATTGCTCTCCGTCGATAAAACCCGTAAACTCGGCCGTTTTCATATTGGACTGCAAATATTCGCGTTCGTTTCCTTCGCCGACAACGAGGAATTTGATATTCGTTCGTCCCGATTCGAGAAGCGCCTTTTCGAGGTCTATCAACATCCGCACATTCTTCTCGGCACGAAGGCGGCCGACAAAGCCGTACCGGAATACACTGTCGTTCACCGTACGTTTCTCCGGTCTGAATATCTCGGTGTCGACTCCGCGTTCCATTATCCGCGATTCGCGTCCTGTCCCGCGTCCGAGTTCTTCGACCAACTCCTTGTTCGGTGAGAGGATGACCTTCGGCATCTTGTAATACAGGATGGCTCCGTTCTTTATCCTCCGCTCCGCAAAACCTGAGATCGCGGACACAGTTGACTTCGGCAAAAATCGGAGTATTCGCTCAAGGCGGCTCGCGGCGAATTCGTCGATGTTCGTATGCCAGGAACCGAGAAGCGGCAACTGAAGCTTCCACGCAAGGTATACGCCGATAATGCTGACGTCATTGACGCCCGTTATGTGCAGCACATCCGGTTTGAACTCGAGTATCTGGCGAAGCACACGGTTCACGTGGCGTTGAAAAAACGGGTCGTAGGCGAGATCCTCGTCCAGGCTAATCGATAGCGGCGAGCGTTTTAGGGCGAGGTGCGTGACACTGCCCTCGGTCGTGAGGCCGGCTTTGGGGCCTGCGTGAATACACAAGAAAGGGAGGTTATTACGACCGGCATATTTGACCAGCCGCCTGCATGTCATCGCCGCTCCGTTTACTTCTAGATATGAATCAGCAAAGAACGCGACGCGCAATTGTTTCTCCACAAAAACCCCAAAAAACTATGAATGGCGGGTAAGCCCGCCAAATCGGAATACAGGCAAAATGCCCGCTGTGAACATAAGATGATAAAAAACCGAAAAAAGCCGTCAGCTGACATCAGGAAACCGTGCCCGACGACAGACTCCGTGAAATTTCGTCCAGATCGATGATCTCGAAACTCGTTTTTGCGGCGTCACGCGGCACACGGTCCTTTTTGCTTCGTGCCAGGCGAAACGCCGGACGCATCGTCGGGCTTCCCAGAAATCCGAGTGTCCAAATAGCTGCTCTAAGCCATTTCGGGCCGCCGAGACGCCAGCCGTGCGACGCAAGCGAGCGAACGCCCTGTCCATCACCGCTATCGAAAAACACGCGTTCAAACCATTTTTGCCGGCCTTCGGGATATTCGGGATAGTGCTTCAGAATCTCCGCAAACGACTGCATTTGCCGTGAGTGCAGCGGCTGCTCATATTCGGGCATCAGAACGACTTCGCTTTTTTTCTCGACCCGTATCTCGTGCACGAACTCCTCGAATGTATCGGCGTTTGTCAGATTGATTACCGTATTCGGTTTGCAGCCGTGGCGGTCGCCACCCGTCGCGATAGGAATACCGAGGGCTTCGGCCATCTCGATAACCAATTTGTTTTCCGACCACGTCCGAAAACCGTTGATCTCAAAAGCATGTATCCACCGCCCGTGAGTTTTGATAAATTCCTTTAGAAGGGCCTCGTGCTTTTCCGCCCCGACCAATTCGATGTCCCAGATCGGATGATTTAGGATAACGAGCACTCCCGGAAGTTCATGCAGCATCGAAAACATCTCCTGCAGCTTCTCGTTCGAATGGTTTTCCTTTACAAACGTATACTCCAAAAGCGTTTTCGTTGTCTCGACCGCTCTGTCCGGCGGCAGGTTGTGAACGCCGACGTGGAAAAAGCCGTATTCGAAAGGGACGGTCCATTCAAGTGAGATCGGAGCGAGTTTGTTTTCCTGGTTCCGGTTAACTTCGAGGTTCGCGTCGATGCTGTCGTGGTCGGTTATCGAAACGATGGCTTCCAGCCCGGCATTTGCGATCTGCTGTTTTTCAATATCGTAAACGGACTGGCCGGTCATCGGCGGCGACCAGTGGGAGTTCGAAAAATCGACAGCCTTGCCTTCTCTTTCCTGATAATTCCTTTTTTCTTTTTGCCAAAAGTACGAAATGATTGGAAGCCTGTCAGCGTAATGCGGGATGAAATCGAGCATTTCCTTGGAATGTTCGGTATGGCAATGGAGAGAGACCCCGGTTTTGGCCTTCGAGGCTAAACTTTCCGCACCTTGCAAAATATGCAGCCGCGTTTGTTTTAAATTCATTGCATCCTCCGTTTTTCCGAGACCACTAAACCTTATAACCTACCAAATAGGCACTAAGATGTAAATTCGCCACGGTTGGTTGGGTGCTTCGGAAGAGTGTTTCGATGTATGGCGACTTTTCTGTTCAGCGGATCGATCTGTGCCACCGGCGAACCGGCAATGTCATATCTGACCTGCGAAGTGACCGATGTAACATTATTCGGCACCTCCCATCGCGTCGTCGAGGTCGGATTTCCGCGAATCAGGAATGTCGAACCGTAATTCGCCGTATCGTGGCGGGTTGGAGTAATGATCTGGTTCGCTTCCTGCGAAAAGTTTCCCTCGTCATAGGCATACGTCACCCGCGAAACCTGTTCCAGATTTTGCGTAACATCGTTCTTTCCCCACGCCCGCGTCTCCGCAGGCAGGCCGATGATTCGTTTATCGGTGTAAGTGGTCGAAAGGTTGTAATCCGTCTCGACGCGTTTGATCACATTCGAAAGGCATTCACTATTCACCCTTTCCGCCGAACTCAAATTGGGCATGGCTCGTGCCAACCAAATCTTTGGCATCTTTCATGAGGAAGCCTTCTTTACGAGCATCGGCTAAACGTAACGATTGTCTGATTTTCTCGGGGATCGGCAAAAGTAATTCAAGGTGTACGAGTTGGGAGGAGCGTGAAGTTGGAGTTAAGCTCACCCAAATACTGACCTTGTCGTCCTCTATGTGGTGGATAGTAAAGTCTTCCAACGAATCTGAGTCCAAATAGAATTCGCCGTTGAGAAAATCGTATTTAAATTTATCGAACAGCTTGTTAAGTTCCGCAAGGTTCTCCGGTTCTTTGTCGATCTTGCCCTGACTGATCAGCTTTGAAATGTCATTAGAAATCTTCTCGTTCGCCAGCAGACCTTTGAAAATATCGTCCTTAGAAAACATATCTGAAAGGTACACATCGCCTTCGTATGACTTTGGATCGCCGGCCTCAGGGCGATGAAAGAGAAACTTGCGGTCTTTGGCTAGCTCGATCGTCGAGTAGGTCCCGGAATAGGTATTTATTGCACCGCATAATAAACCCCATTCAGCCTGGAAAGTAAGCAAGTTACCCACGATTGCCAACGGACGATAATAGAAGCTTGTTTCACAATCTTTTGTCTCGGGTTCGTCTTTAACTTGTTCTCTGAACACACTCTTCGCAAATTCGGAAAAAGTTTTTATGTTCATCCCGTTTGTTAATTTGATGGTAAGTTCTTTTCCGTCCCAGCTAAAATAATTACCGCCGACCTTACCACTCCATTTCTTGACTATATCAACTTCGGGCTGCGTTGGTTCTGTCGGCTGAGAGCCACCGTTGCTGTTAGTAGCTATCTGTATCGCTGGCCTATTACTCTTATTCGACTGGGACCGTGTTTCAAAACAACCCATCATTGAGAAAGTTAACAGTACTAGTATGGTGGTTAGTTTCATTTTCGTTATTCACCTCACTATTCAAGACTAAAAACAAATACCTCGCATCGCGCTAAAATAATCTAAAGCTCGATTCGCTATTTTCGTACCGACATCTGTTTTCTTCTTTTTCTTACCTTCTCTAACATATCGAGCGCCGATGAAATCGCGAGCACTTAGAAAGTCGGCGAAGGTGCCACTATTGATGACATTACCGATGCTGCGTCCTTGTTGCGTGAAAAGGTCATTCTGAAGTCCTTGGGCCGCGATCACGGCCGCGTTGTAAGGCATAGCAGCAAAATCAGGATAGTCTTCAAGAATGTTGGGGACAAGCGAATTAGGAATTAGGTTACTTAACCTAGCATAGTTTCCTCGTCCTGTGATTTGAACGTAGCCTCGACCCCGATATCTATACCCATCGCCCGGCTGAGTATTTCCTAACGACTTGCTACCTTCATAGCCCCTTTGGGCTGGAGTAGGGCTGCTGACATTCCAGTCTTCTTCCATTGAAACGCTAAAAGAAAGACTGGTTGGTGCTCCAAATCGAGATTCGTGCTCTGTAGTTGCCAATAAATAGGCAAATTGTGCCCAAGTGTATCCTATCCCCGTTGTTGCATTATCCAATGCGGATACGGCGGTATTTGCGTAGGCCAACATATTCGCCGGAACCGCACCGAGAATTGCATTCAAACAATCAATACTGCTGCCCGCCGCGACCAGCGCCAACGCCTTCGACCTACTTGACGAAGAACCATAGTTATAACCCCACGATCGGTCTGAATCGTCTCTGGATTGAAATCCTATCGCCCACGGCAATATGTCAAACTCGCGATTTTGTCCGTGACGGCGCCAATAATCACTCAACAAGACGTATAGCCCGTTAATGATTACAAGTGGCTCATTTGGGTTTGTGCCGATGCCGACGCCGTCATTCTGATACGGAGCGTATGGGTTTGGCGGCAGGGGCTCGGGCGGGTCGGGGTTTTCCTGCCAGTACGGGTCTTTGAGCCCGACATTGCTTCCAAAACCGTCCGCCTCCGACTGGAAGTATTGCTGATTTTGATAGTAGTCGTAGCTATTTTCCTTCGTGATCTTCTCGCCGTTTGAGCGTGTCCACATGGCGGTTTGTTCCGCCGCGTCGTAGTGGGCAAAATAGACGACATCTTCATAAACGCTGGCGGCGGTATTCGCACTCTTTTGCTGCACAGCCAAAATTGTCCCGGCGGCATAGACGTTGGTTTTAATCTTCGGACCGTCGCCCGTTGTTGAAATAATTTGTCCGCCCATAACGGTCGAGCGAATGCCGTTGTTCGCCAAACCGTCGCCGTCGTATTTATGATTTGTTTGGGAATCCCGCCACTGACCCGGACCGATATTTTCACTCGTATCAACTATCACCGCTTGCCCGGCGGCGTTGTAAGTGTTGACCTGATAGGTAGTATCTGAGATGTAAAACAAGATTTCCCGCCCGTCCGCATCATATTGAACTCCGTTTCGCCGATTGTTTTGAAATGTCGCGTTAAGATCAAAACTGGCTATGCCAACGGCATCATTGCTTCCCCAATGCAGATTGCTTCGATGGGTGAGGTTGCTGAAAGCGTCGTACTGATAGCTTTGGCGCGACGGCAGATTGAGCCGATTGAACCAGTAATCGCTGGACGGCGGCGTTCCTCGTGCTTCTGTGCTCGTCTTTGCCTCGCTGATCCGCCCTACGTGGTCGTAAGTATTCAAACGGTCGAACTTCGGATCGAGAACATCCTGCATGTAGCTCAAACTGCCGTCATCATAAAATTGGTAGTTCTTTTTGATAAGCTCCGTCGCGCCTTTCTTGACGTCGAAATCGGTTGCTTGCAGTTTGTTATTGAAATTCGTGATGTTCATCTCGACGCCGTTGCCGTAATTGAGATGAGTCAACACGCCGCGAGCGTTGTAAGTCGGCGTCCCGGCATAGTTCGTGATACCGCCGAATGTCGTGCCCGTCACCGAGTTCAATCTCCCGACCTTGTCGAAAGCATAGTTGATCTGCTCGCCCCACGGGTCTTTGTACGATTTTAGCTGCCCGTTCAAGGCGTAGGCGTATTCGAGTTTGAAACCGTTATTTGGTGCGGGAGCATTCGGCAAATAGCCCGTAAAGTTCCGGGTCTCCGCTTTCATTTGTCCTAGTTCGTTGTATTCGTAGCTTTTTGTTCCGAGTTCATCAGTCATAGAGGTTCGGTGACCCAGATTATCGTAGCCGAAACTGACGCTCGTATTTAATGANNGGCGGCAGATTGTCGGCATTATTCCCGATCGCTTCAAGTTCGACAACTCTGCTGGAATGGTTCAGAGCACCGTTGATTTTTACTCTAATAGCAGCGGCTGTAACTGCGGGAAATGTGAATCTTCGCCAAACTTTATTGTTTCCGGTGACGGTTCCGTTTGGAATCGTTATCCAACCCGCTTCCAAATCCCCAGTGTAATATTCTTGATATTGCACTTCAAAATCTGTGATTCCCTGAGTGCTGAATGTCATTGATTCGGTAGGTTCGACCGGATTGTTATAATCATCCTGCAAGGTTACAACATTGATCTCATCAATCGTTTTCCTTCCGTGAAGCGAAACCATGATCCAATCATTGGAAAAATCATCCGGCGTGCCGTCCATCCAGCCACCGTATTGTCCCCAAACTTCTCCGGTGCGACCGCCAGTAATTGCAGCCAACGCATAGTAATGATTATTTTCCTCATATGATGACGAAGCAAAAGTCTGTCCGCCTGATGCGTAGTTGTATAACGCAAAATTTGTTCTTCCGGTCGGCGGTGGTGGCGGCGCTCCCGGCATTTGATAACTGATATTTGTCAGCAAACCGAGATTGTTATAGGTATTTGTCGCCGTTGCGCCTCTGGCATCGGTTTTAATGTGAAGAGTGTCGTCCGCATTGTAGTCGAAGCTCGTGGACGTATTCGCGTCCTGTTCGGGAAGATGCTGTGTTTTAAGACGGCCAACCCCGTCATATGTCGCCGTCGTGGTTTGAAAGACGGTCGACGTGTCCGGCCCGGCGAACTGCTTTGCTTCGATGGCCTGATCGCGCCCGTCAAACGATTGCGTCGTGGTCGAATAAACGGTGCCGTTCCAATTCAGGACTTCGCTCTTATACGTCCGACCGAGAATATCTTCATACGACTTTTGCGTTCGTCTGCCTTCGGCAACTTGTTCGCCCTGAATCGTCGTCACCTGTCCGCCGGCGCAGCCGCAGCCTTCGTAGCTTATCAGCACGTCGGAGTCGTTCAAGGTCGGCGAATCGATGCCGTCGGTGTTTATCTTGCGGGTGACGCGGCCCTTCCAGTCGTATTTCTGGTATGTCCAGAGAAAGCCTCGTGTTTGGTCGTCGCCGGCGGGTGTCCATGTGTCGGGATCGTTTACATTCGGGACGGAGACCTCGGTCGGGACACTCTGACGTTTAACTCGTCCGAGGATGTCGTATTCGACAATCGAGCCGGCCCATGTCAGAACATTGCCGCCCGAATCGAACGCCTGACCCTATCTTTACACTATCTTTCACAGGCACCTAATTCGCATCTAGTTGATGCTTCAATGCTTCAACGTTTCGCTTATAAATATTCTTATAGGTATCCTCATCGGAAATGGTTTTATCTTCATCTAGCCCTTTGCCGACTGCTTCGAGCGTGATTATTACGTCGGAGTCTCGAGTGATACATTTACACTGAGTATTGATGGGTATTAGTACGCCCGCAAGTTCCCCTTTGTCCCACAACTTTTCTTCCTTTTTGATTCGCTCGACTATCGCGGGAATCTTCTTCTCTCCATCCAAAATAAAAAAACCCCTAATGCGTGGATCGTCTGGACAATTTCTTGCGTAAAGAAAAATCGTGATTTGCTCATCGACAGGAAATTCGGAAAATTTCTTCACCGCTACCGAATTACTCGGCGCGATGGTGCTTACTAGTTCTCGATATTCTTTCGATCCGGGAGTATTGCGACACTCACCCACACATCCTGACAATCTGAACAGAATAAAACCAATTAAAATAATAAATAAAAGAATAATTTTCATACAGTTTTACGGGTAGCACGGACTTTTCGCAAGTTTTTCGACATCTTTTTGAATGTCCGCACGTTTCGCTTGTGCCTCCTTTTCGTATTTATTGTCTCTGTAAACACTTTTTTGTTTAAGTCCGATACCGGTTGTTATTTTTAGTATCCCTTTCGCAGCATTGGCTGTCGCGATCGAAGCGGACTCACCCAAATACGCAGCTTTCCAAAGGTCTTGAGCGAGACCGTACGTTCCGGCCTTATAAACCTTTTCCCAAAGGGCGATGAACTGAACTGTATGGGCAATCTCTTCAGCGATGATTCCGATAGAACTCTTATTTGACCCACCCGTTAGATCAACTTGACCAGCATCATAGTGAATGTCATATAAGCCCAATGTAATGGCAGGATTGCTCTTCCCATCTACGTACAACGGCAGGCCTGCGATAAATCTTGCATCGTCAACAGGTGAAAAACTCTTGAAATTTCCAATCTGAACGTTAGGAAAGTAAGGTCTGAGAAAACCCCGAAGGCATTCGGGAAGCTGTTTACCGATATCATCGCCGAAATTGGGGCTGCCCGACATGCTCGCATCCTGAAAATCATCCGGCAGGCTAGGCCCGCCTCTGACAGTCACGCTCGATTCACCGTTTGCAGGGCCATAAATGGTATCGTCGTCTTCGTCTTTCTTTCCATCTTCGTCCGGGACTGATGCAAGCTGGATCTTTGCACCGTCGTGCGATAGATCGAGAGGCTTATCTGTTTGATGCAAATTCTGGTGCATAAGACGGTCAGTGCCGCCTTGCGTTCCGGCTGACGGCCGGTCGTTAACATGGATGAACGTAGGATCGCCGGGCTTTTTATCGGGATCGTAGTATGAATAGATGCCCGTACCGTTTAGGGAATTGGAGATTTCAGCTTTGATCTGGCACGATACCGGCAAGAAGTTTTCAGGCACCTGGCATTGCCATTCGGGATCGTCGGCAGAACCTGTAAACGTTTGATTCGACGGTGCCTCGTAAGTCTCCGGGTCTTCCTGATGGATCTTTTGTCCGAGAGGTTCCGTGTTTTCGACACCGCTTGAGTTGCCCTGGCTGCTGTAGCCGAAGCTGCCGACCGTGCCGGTTACGGGGTCGGCCGTTGTCCAGCCAACTCCGTTTTCTCCCAGGTTCGCAATCACCGCACCGCCTGCAAATACTTTTGTTGTGAGTATAGTTCCATTCGGCGCCACTTCGGCAACGGAACTCCCAAGCACGGTCGACCAGACCTGATAAGCCCTGACGGTTGTCGTCAGCGTTGTCGTCGGAACATTGTTGATGTGGTAATTTCGCTGGCCTGTCTTTTCGATCACCGGCCGTCCCTCGCCGTCGGACACCTGCTCGTTCTTTTCCTCCGACACATAATTTAGCCAGCCGCCGACTCGCCCTTTTGTCTTGCCGTTGAAGATTGTTCGTCGTCCCGCCGCGTCGAACTTTGTGTCCTGGTAAGAATGCGGATCGTTCGTGCTCGGCTGCGAATATACGATATTCCCAGAGGCGTCGAAGGTAAGAGTCTCGCCCGTCAATGCGTTCTTTCGCCCGTTCGTATATGAGGCGCTGAAAAGGATGCCGTTCTCCCAGTGTTCCCCGGAACGCGTCGTCATGTTGGAAAAACCGTCGTACACGATATTTTGCTCGTAGACTCTCTTCGTGCCGCCGCCGGTGGCTTGTCCCATTCCAAACTGATTAAACATCAAACGGCCCGCGAAATCGTACTTATTCGTCCTGTCCCAGGCATTGTCTAAAAGATCATCCTTCGAAGCCAGGCGGCTGTCCGCCAGATAATTAAAGTCCGCTTTCATCAGAAAACTGGTCGTACTTCCGGCCTGCGTTACGCTGTTGTGATTGACCCGAAGCCGGTTGTCGTACTCAAGCTTTATCTGCGACGTACCGTTCGGCATTACATAATCCATCTGTTTGACCTGCCCGAATGCACGATATTTGATGTTCGAGGCATAGTCGCCGGTTGTATTCTGTGCCCATGCGGTTCCGTCAACCGCCGTCACGCGGCCCGTCCTGTCGTTCGTGTAGTTAACGGTCGAATTGAACGGATCGGTGATCGATTTAAGCCCGCCGCCGAGATGATATGTGTAGCCGATTGTCAGATTGTTCGTCAGATCGTTGAAATCCACCGTCTCCGACGTGATCCGCGAAAGCTGGTCGTAAGCGTAGGTCGTCGTCCGAAGCGGCCACCACTCCTCAAACCAGGAGGGGAGTTAAAGCACCACCGCTCCTTCGTAAGGGAAGGAAGCTTATTGTCTTAGAGTGAAAAGTTGAAATTTACAAAACCGGTTGCCCGGACCGGCTGTCCGTCGACAATAAAGGGCTTGAATTTCCATTTGCGGACCGCATCCTTTGCGGCGGTTTGCAGAAGCGAGGGGCCGCTTGTTTTTTGCACTTCGGCAACCTGGCCGGATTCATCCACCGTTACTTCGACCTTTACGACACCGGTTGTTCGCATGTTTCGGGCCGCGGGCGGGTAAACGGGTGTAGCCTGCCTGGTAGCATACCCGATTAATGATCCGACCTCGATCGGACCAGAGGCTTTTTCGGTTTTGGTCAGCGGTTGTTCGTCCTGTTTTGCGGGTTCGGCTGTTTGTTTTGGGGCACTCGGAACAACCTGTGTTTTCACCAGCTCATCGGCCTTTTTCGTTTCTTCGACAATCGGCTTTTTGTTTGTCGCAAGAAGGGTTTCGGACGGTTTGTTAAAGGTATCGAGCGGCACTGGTTTCAATGCCGTAGGCGAGTCGGGCACTTTCGATGCTCCGGACGGAATCGAGGGCCCCGCAGGAGTGACTGGCGGAAGCGGCGCGGAATTAGCGGCGATCATTGTTGCCGGGACTGCATTTGCGGTGGTCGTGCCGTCAACGGCGTTAGTAATAACCGACCGTGAGTTTGCAAGCTGCTCACGCGAATCGGCAACCTCGTCCTTCCACCGGCGGGCGTCGTAATCGTCTCGCGCCAGGGCTCCGCGCGAATTGGTTGCTTCTTCGAGCAAAGCCATCGCTGTATCGGATTTCGCCTTGTCCTTGCCGATCTCCTTTGTTTGAGTAATGACTAATTCGATGGTTTCGCGCATCCTTTCGATGTCATTTATAGCCTCAAGCGGTAGATTGCGGTCGGCAACAATAAGGCCGAGTGCTCGGTAGCGGTCGACTTTTGTGCGGGCACTCTTGATCACTTGTCCGGCGACGGCGTTGTAGAGATCGGAAGCGTTCGGCCTGGTCGTTTTTTGGACATTAAACGCCTCTGTAAGAAATTCCTGTGCCCGTTTGTAATCGCCCTGTTCGAGATAGCTGTTCATTAAAAGAACATTAGTAACGCCCTGAACGGATGCATCGCTGGTTTCGCGGCGGATATTCTCAAGTTCATAAATTGCGGCGTTGTAATTGCGGACCGCGATATATGCCTTTGCCTTTGAAATGCGGTCGCGCATAACCTCGGTCGACGTTGGTGCTTTAACTGTGTTAACTATTTGCGAAACCGGTACTTGCGGGGTTGGCGAAGGAATTTGAGAGACTGTCTGAGCGTTAATGAACGCAATTAGACCTGTTAAAATCAGTAAAACCGAAGTGTAAAACCTTCTGACATTTGACGGCATTTTCCTCTCCTCCAAACGAGTTGAATTCTNNCGAAGTGTATAACCTTCTGACATTTAGCGGCATTTTCAGTCCTCCTATCGACTTAAATTTTCCGTAAAGGCCAAGCGAAACTACATAAATTGAAGGCTCACTTTTAACGACCTGCCCAATAAGTAATAAACGACTAATTGCCCGAAAAATCATCATCCGGCACGACCATTTTGCCGCGATATTTACTTAGACAAACTTTTGATGATTTTTGTACGGTAAGCGTTTGCGTCTCTTTTTATAGCACTTTCGTTCAATGTGAGCAACCTGCGGTTAAGCATTACCACGCGGCCATTGATTATAACGGTGCGGACATCATTAGCTTTTGTCGCATAAACGAGGTGAGAATAGATGTTATAGAGAGGTGTCTGATTGAGGCTGTCGAGATCGACAATGACGATGTCTGCGAGCTTGCCAGCCTCGATCGACCCGATCGTTTTTTCCATGTGAAGAGCATTCGCGCCGCCGATTGTCGCCATCGCAAACGCCTGTTCGGCGGAGAGCGCTTTCGGGTCGCCGGAGTTGAGCTTGTGCAGCTTGGCAGCCGTGTCCATCTCTTCCCACATGCTCAGATCGTTGTTCGAAGCGGCACCGTCGGTTCCCAATCCGACACGCATACCTTTTTTCAGCATCATCGGCACCGGAGCAACGCCCGCCGCGAGCTTCATGTTCGACTGCGGACAATGGCCGACACCTACATCATGCTTTTTCAGGAGGTCTAGTTCTGCCTCGTTTGCCTGAATTACATGCGCGGTGATGGTGCGGTCATTAAAGAATCCGATCTTTTCAACGAACTCTATGGGGCGCATGCCCTGATATTTTTGTTGGATAAACTCGGTTTCGGTATTTGCTTCAGCCAGGTGAAATACAAGCGGAGCTTTTAACCGGTTTGAAAGGTCGCGGGCCTGCAGCAGGTGATCCTGCGAAACGGTGTACGGCGCGTGCGGGGCGACTGCCGGCACGATGAGCGGATCGTTCCGCCACTTTTTGATAAATCGTTCGGTGTAAGCGAGTCCGGCTTCCCAGGTCTTATTATCCGGAACCGGAAAGTCGATGATCGTTTCGCCGAGCACGCCCCGCATTCCGGCCTTCTTTGTCTCGTCGGCGATCGCATCCTCGAAATAGTACATGTCGCAGTACGTCGTCGTCCCGCCACGTATCATTTCAGCGAGCCCAAGCCGAGTCCCGGCCCGAACAAACGGCTCGTCAACATTCTTCGCTTCGGCCGGAAAAATGTATTTCGTAAGCCACTCCTGCAGATCGAGATCGTCCGCAATTCCGCGAAAAAGCGACATCGGAACATGAGTATGTGTATTGATAAGGCCGGGGATGACGGCCTTTCCAGTGGCATTGATCGTCTCCTTCGCGCGATATTGTTTGGCGATCTCAACTCGTTTTCCAACGGCGACGATCTTACCGCCCTTGATCGCAACCGCCCCGTTGTCGATCACCCGACGGTCTTCGCCCATCGTCACTACCGTTCCGCCGACGATCAACAGGTCGGCCGAAAGAGGAACGCTCTTCCGCGGCAAAGGCCGACCTAGTGCAACCGTTGAAACTAAGGAAACGAAAAGGAAGAATATCGCGAAGAAATATTTTAGCTTATCCATTTTCAAGTTAAATTTATTGTAACGGCAGATTATTTCCGATCATATGAAATAATTTCAATTTTCGTCTTATCCAGTCTGGCCAAGGCCTTTCGTCCCCACGTTATGCGCCTAAGACGTTCGACCTCATGAAAACGCTCCTTTGTCGTGGTATTTCGCCAGTAATCCATGATCTCGTCATCGCTCATGCGAGTAAAATCAGGGCCGGTCAGATCTCCAAGTTCCGGATCGTATTTGGGTTTGTGTTTGTCAGTCATTCTTCAATGAAATAGTCAGAATCGATTTTCTTGATCTCGTAACTCGCCGATACTGACACGCCAACATTGTAATCAATCATCAAATCTGCAAGCTCGACACCGTCGATAAGTATGATTTTATTTTCTATTGCGCTCGCAAAGTCACGAGCTCCTTTTGAATATTCGGAAGTTGTTATAAAAACACCTTTCTTTGCGCGCCGTCCTTGGAGCGCACCAGCGAACTTTTGAATTTCCGGACTACTTACGGTATTTTCCCATCTCTTTGCCTGTAAATAGATCGCGTCCAAACCTAAACGATCTTCTTTGATGATTCCATCAATACCACCGTCACCACTTTTGCCGATGGCCTGACCTGCATCTTCAAGAGTGCCGCCATAACCCATTCGGACCAATAATTCGACAACGAGCCGCTCGAAAAAGGATGGAGAACAGGTCTTGACCTTTTCCAAAGTTTCAAAGGCTAAGTTTTCCCTGATAGTTTGATACGAGTCGAATAGAATTTCGTCGGGTGTCTTGGACTCTGTGGGTTCCTCAATTTCGGGTTGTACTTCTAAGGCTCGTGGCGTCCGTTTGCTGCGAAACGCAACATATTCAGGAAACGCCTCGAGTGACTTCATGTCGATTCTTTGCGGTTTTTGACCGAGCAGATCGAGACCTCTTTGGGTAATACGGAAAGCCCCCCGCCTAGTCGAAGATAGAAGTAGAGCCTTTTTTAAATAAGTAGAAATCCAATAGATTCGATTGAGCAATCGTGTCTGACGACCGCTCGAAACAGTTTCCGTTTTCTCTTCGTCAGAAAGGCCGTAATGCAAAGCGAGAGAATCCGCCAACTCGGGAAACGTGTGTTCTAGTCCGTCGCTGGAAATTTCGAGAAACGGAAGCATCATTGTTTGGAAGTCGGGAACAGCCATAAATGTTATCTCAAAAACTTAGTATCAAATGCACGCGGCAGCAATTCCTTCATCTGCACGGTTTCGACCTTGCCATGAAGATTGGCCAAAATCACGGGGATGTCGCCGCCGAATTCCCAGATGATCTGCCGGCAGACGCCGCACGGTGGCGTTAATTCCTCAGTATCGGCGACGACAGCAATGTGCTTGATCTTGCGTTTTCCTTCGGAGATAGCCTTCCAAATGGCAACCCGCTCGGCGCAGACCGTCAGGCCGTAGCTGGCCGATTCTACATTGCATCCGGCAATTATCTGACCGTCTTCGGTTTCGAGCGCCGAGCCAACGCGAAAGTTCGAAAAGGGCGCATATGCATTTTCGCGGACGTTCGTAGCCGCATCTATTAGTTCTTTTTCGGAATGTTCCATCTGTTAACCTAAAACGTGCTCCGCGTTTAGTTTCTCGCGAACCATGCTGCACAAAAATTCAACGCTAATCCCGGTCTGTGCGCCTTCAGGGATAATTATGTCCGCATTGCGTTTTGACGGCTCGACAAACTCAAAATGCATAGGCCGTATCGTGCGTTCGTATTGGTCCAAGGTTCGTTCGAAGGTGCGGCCCCGTTCGTTGATATCGCGACGCAGGCGGCGCATGAGGCGAATATCGTCGGGCGTGTCGACAAAAACACGAAAATCGAGCAGATCCAAAACACGCGGCTCTGCAAATATTAATATGCCCTCAATGATCACTACCGGTTTTGGCTCGATCAGCTCCGTATCGTCATCACGCGTATGCGAAATCATGTCATAGATCGGCATCTCGACCGCATCGCCGGCTTTCAAACGCTTGATGTGATTTACGAGCAGGTCGCTGTCGATGGCGTCCGGATGATCGAAATTCGCCTGGTGACGCTCATCGAGTGGCATGTCCGCCAGGTTTCGGTNNCACGACCTTTTTCGCGCCAACCGTCTCCACTATCTTTCGTGCGATCGTCGTTTTTCCCGAACCAGTTCCGCCGCAAATGCCTATGATCATAAATGCAGTTTAACAGGATGGACAGGATTTCAGGATGAAATACAAAAACATCCTTTTTATCCTGTACATCCTGTTCTAGTTCAACTTCGAAATTGTCCTCATCAGGAGTTCCTTAAATACTTCCGCAACCCTCGCACCGGTTTCAATTACTTCTTCATGGCTTATGGCCTCTTCGGTCATTCCGGCGGCAAAATTCGTGATACAGGATATTCCGAGAACCTTCATTCCCTGATGCCGGGCGACAATAGCTTCGGGAACCGTGGACATGCCGACCGCGTCCGCCCCGAGTAGACGGTAGAGGTGAACCTCCGCCGGAGTTTCATACGTCGGCCCGGAAAGCGCGCAATATGTGCCCCGGTGCAGAAAATCCGTCAGCTTTTCATCGTGTCCTTTTTCGAATCGCTCTTTCGCAATCGATTCGGCTTCGTGGACGACGATTTCCTGAAAATCCCTTGCGTAAACCTCGGTCATGTCCGGAAAACGCGGCCCGAACCGCTCGTCGTTTCTTCCGTGGAGCGGGTTTACGCCCATCATGTTAATGTGGTCCGAGATCAGCATCAGGCTGCCCGGCGTCATTTCCGTACTTGTGCTTCCGGCGGCATTTGTGAGAATGACATTTTTTATGCCCATCATACCAAAGGTTCGCATCGGAAATGTAACCTGCTCCATTTCGTAGCCTTCGTAATAATGAAACCGGCCCTGCTGAACGGCGATCGGATTGCCTTCGATCTCGCCCAACACAAGCTGCCCGGCATGACCCTCGACTGTCGAGCGGGCGAAATGCGGGATCGTCTCGTACGGTATCTTCACCGCATTCTCGATGCTATCGGCAAAAGCTCCCAGGCCGCTGCCCAGCACGACAACCGTGTCGATACCTTTCGCGTATTTAGATTTTATGAAGTCGGCTGCCTCGACGGCGTTTTCGTAGTTCATTTGTGATAAGAGTCGATTACGTTACGACAATCTCCCAAATTCGTAAAGGAATTATCCCTTTTTATAAGGTATTCCGAGTGCCTTGGGTGCGCGAGATAGGCCTATGAATCCGGCAAGCACAATGATCGTCAGCACGTACGGAATGATCTGGATAAATTGTACTGGGATGTTTTCGCCTGACGGCAGTTTTATTACACCCTGGATCTGGACGGTCAGAGCTTCCATAAAACCAAAAAACAAACATGCGAGCATGACGGGCACAGGTTTCCACTTGGCAAGGATGAGCGCAGCAAGGGCAATGAAACCACGCCCGGCCGTCATTCCTTTTGTGAAAAGAGAAGATTGCCCGGTCGACAAGTAGGCTCCGCCGGCCGCAGCCAANNTCGGACAACATTCACACCCGCCACATCCGCCGCTTCGGGATTTTCTCCAGTTGCACGCAAACGCAAGCCAAAGGGCGTCTTATAAAGCACGTACCAACAGATCGGAACTAGGGCAAAGGCTAGGATCGAAGCAAACGAAATGCTGTTGAAATAATTCGGCAGGAGGTTAGCCTTGTCGATCTGCGGCGTCGATCCGGTCGAATCGTATATCACGCCGCTGATCAGGGCCGGAAGCCCTATCATAAGAAAGTTTATTGCCATGCCCGCAACCACCTGATCAGCTTCGAATTTTATGCACGCAACCGCATAAAGCAACGCGAGCAAGCCGCCCGAAATAACGCCGCAAAGCAAACCGAGATACGGATTACCGGTTTGAAAGGTAACGACGGCGGATGTAAAAGCTCCGGCGAGCATCAAGCCTTCGAGGGCGATGTTGATAACGCCCGAACGCTCCGAAAACATACCTCCGAGACCGGCAAAAATCAGCGGCGTTGCCGATCGAACAGCCGCAAAAAGCAATGCAATTGTAAATACCTCACTCATACTTTTGCCCTCGCGCCTTTCCCTCTGGAATACATTTGGAAGCACGCCACAAAAAGAATGATTATCGCTTGTAAGACCCAACCCAGATCTTTTGAAACTCTAGGCGTGAAGGCATCGACAAAGATCTCGCCTCGCAACAAAACGCCAAAGAAAATGGCGGCGATCAATACGCCAAGTGGATGATTTCGGCCCAACAAAGCAACCGCGATCCCGAGGAAGCCCCAGTCAGCCGAAAATGCATCGTAATAATTATGCCGGGTTCCCATTACTTCGCCGATCGCAACCATTCCGGCCAGTGCTCCAGAGAGCGACATCGCAACGACTATCTGCTTTTTCGGTGAGATTCCACCGTATTCGGCCGCACTCGGATTTTCACCCACCGCTCGTAATTCATATCCCCATTTTGTCTTCCACAAGAAAACGTAAACCAAAAAGCACATCAATAACGCCAAAAGAAATGCGAAATTCAGCGGAACGTCTTTTGGAATAAAGGGTAGAAACTGGTCCAGTTGCGGAATATGTGCCGCGTCGCCTATGGATGCGGTTTGAAGGATCGCATCGCGAGGGACCTTAAAATGATACTGCGTAAAATAGCTGACCATCGCAATGCCGATGAAGTTCAGCATGATCGTGTTGATCACCTCATGTGAGCCGAATTTTGCTTTCAAAATTCCGGGAATTGCTCCCCAAATCCCACCTGCGACTATCGCGGTCAGCATGCACAACGGCACGAGCATGACCGCCGGCAAGCTCGTCCACGACCAGTCGTACTCCGGCACAAAAACGTTGTTGACCGTCCACGGAGCGATCACCCCGCCAAATTTTATTCCGACCCAGGCCGTCGCAAACGCCGCGACATAAAGCTGTCCTTCAGCACCGATATTCAATAAACCGCAGCGAAATGCTACAGCAACTGCGAGACCCGNNCGTCCAACCGATGTCCTTGAGCGAGCCGAACGAACTCGACAACAGCAAACTATATGCTGTAAACGGATTATCGCCGAGAATCAGGATTATTATGCCTCCAACAATAAACGCAGACAGCACGGCGATCAAAGGCCAAAGAATTTCGCGGATAATACTCATCTCGAGTTCAAACGGAAGAAATTGTCGTTTCAGTTGTTCGGAAAGTCGCGAGGTTAAATATAACCGACAAAAGGCGAAAGTGTCACGAATAAAAGATAGAAAACACAAATCGCGAAAATTATTCGCGAGCGGGTTTTACATGCTTGACAATACCACACTCAGGTTTTATTATGATATCAGACTAAGTAATTAGTCATTGACCTAAATCAACTGGTAATTTTTTTGGAGGACATGATTATGAACATAGTTAGATACGACCCCTTTAGGGAATTACGCAATTTGCAGGACGAGATGACTCGCCTTTTTACGGGCGTGGCACCGTCAGGACTTAATCGTGAGGAAATGACGCACGGAGCATGGAATCCGAATGTGGACATTTACGAAGACAAGGAAAATCTTGTGCTCGAAGCCGAGCTTCCGGGCATGAATCGCGAGGATTTCGAGCTCTCGATCGAAAACAATGTGATCACGCTCAAGGGCGACAGAAAATGGGAGAAAAAGACCGAGGGAGACAATTATCACAGGGTCGAGCGGAGCTATGGATCGTTCACCCGATCCTTCACACTCCCGCAGTCGGTGACGGCTGAGGGCGCGCAGGCGGATTACAGCAATGGTGTTTTGCGAGTCACCCTGCCGAAGCGCGAGGAAACCAAGGCTCGTAAGATCGAGATAACGGGCGGCGATGCCGCCCCGAAGAAGATCGAAACACACAACAAGGCTGAATCGGCTAAAGGCTAATTTCGGCTGGTAATTATTGAACGGTGAATGGTGGGTGAAAACATTCATCATTCACCGTTTCTCGTTTACAATAGGGAATTATGAGATTTGACAGATTTACAATTCGCGGGCAGGAAGCCGTGCAGTCCGCAATCGGTATCGCCGAAAAGAATGGTAACCAGCAGGTTGAGCCGGAGCATGTGCTTTCGGCGATGCTTGAGCAAAAGGAAGGCGTCGTACGCCCGATTCTCGGAAAGATCGGTGTCAACCTTCCGCCTATTTTGACTGAGCTTCAGGCATCGATAGAAAAGCTGCCGAAAGTTACGGGCGGCCAGCAATACTTCAGCTCGCGTACGAACACAATTTTTCAGGATGTACAGAAGATCGCCGAGAAAATGGAGGACGAGTACATATCGACCGAGCATTTACTGATCGCTATCGCGGCGGAAAAGGACGGCGACGCCGGACGAACTTTGCGCTCGAATGGAGTAACCGGCGAAGATCTCGAAAAAGTCATCACCGAAATGCGCGGCGGGTCGCGGATCACTGACCAGAACGCGGAAGAGAACTTTCAGGCCCTGGAAAAATATGCACAGGATCTGACCGAGCGCGCCAGAAAAGGAAAACTCGATCCGGTCATCGGGCGTGATGAAGAGATCCGCCGGGCGATTCAGATACTTTCACGCCGAACCAAGAACAATCCTGTATTAATCGGCGAGCCGGGCGTTGGCAAGACCGCGATCGTCGAAGGGCTGGCGCAGCGCATCGTNNAAACAAAAAATAACCCGGTTCTTATAGGTGATCCAGGGGTCGGAAAGACTGCGATAGTTGAAGGCCTGGCACAGCGTATTGTTTCGGGGGATGTCCCGGAAACGCTTAAAAACAAACGGCTTGTGTCGCTCGATCTTGGGGCGATGCTCGCTGGTGCCAAATACCGGGGCGAGTTTGAAGACCGGCTGAAGGCGGTTTTGAAAGAGGTCGAAAAGGCCGAAGGGCAGATCATTTTGTTTATCGACGAACTTCACACGCTTGTCGGTGCAGGTGCTTCGGAAGGCTCTATCGACGCCTCGAACATGCTCAAGCCTGCTCTCGCCCGCGGCACACTTCGCTCGGTCGGCGCGACGACCCTTGGCGAATATCAAAAATATATCGAAAAGGACAAGGCACTTGAGCGTCGATTCCAGCAGGTTTACATTGGCGAGCCTTCGGTCGAGGACACGATAGCGATCCTTCGCGGTCTCAAGGAGCGTTACGAGATACATCACGGCGTCCGCGTGAAGGATTCAGCGATAGTCGCGGCTGCGACTTTATCGCACCGTTACATCACCGGCCGGTTCTTACCTGACAAAGCCATCGACCTCATCGACGAGGCGGCGAGCAAGCTGCGTATCGAGATCGATTCGATGCCGCAGGAGATAGATGTTCTCGAACGAGAAATTCTCCAGCTTGAGATAGAGCGGCAGGCACTTTCACGCGAAACCGACGAAAAGTCCAAACAGCGTCTGGAAGATATCGAAAAACGCATTGCCGATCTCAATGAAAAGTCTTCTGCAATGAAGGCGAAGTGGCAGTCGGAAAAAGAAGAGATCGAAAAGATGCGGACGCTTAAGGAGCAGCTCGATGAAGCTCGCACCGAGCTGGAACGCGCACGG
>DLHV01000081.1:24748-24901 GCA_002483395.1 Chloracidobacterium sp. UBA7659
AGAAAAGCTTCTCGAAACGGAGCAGAAGCGGCTTGGAGAACTTCAGTCCGACGGTGTCTACCTTAAGGAAGAAGTCGACGAAGAGGATGTTGCCGAGGTCGTAGCAAAATGGACAGGTGTTCCGGTGTCAAAAATGCTCGAAGGCGAAATGCA
>DLHV01000039.1:0-6290 GCA_002483395.1 Chloracidobacterium sp. UBA7659
TGCTGAAGCAGGTACTCCAAACACAGGAGAAAATTATGTCATCAACATTGGTCATTATAAGTTGGGTATGTCGTGTCGTTGTAGCGATAATCTTGTTGCAAACACTGTTTTTTAAGTTCACCGGAGCCGAAGAATCAAAATTTATCTTCACGACTCTGATGGGGCCTGAATTTGAAGCATACGGCCGTATCGGTTCCGGCGCGGTGGAGCTTGTTGCCGCAATATTGCTTTTAATACCGGCGACCGGTACCATCGGCGCATTTATTGCCCTCGGAACGATCTCCGGCGCGATCTTCAGCCACCTAACAAAGCTTGGAATTGTCGTAAAGGACGACGGCGGGCTGCTATTCGCCCTTGCATTGACCGTTTTTGCGTTAAGCGCTCTCGTTCTCTTGATCCATCGCCGAGAGATCCCGGTGATCGGGCATGTGTTCGGTTAAATGATCGAAATATTGGAACCAATAAGTCAAATTTTGGCATTGGACCTTTTGGCCCTACCGGAATTTTCGCCCGTTGTTCTTTTTCTAATATTCGCCGCCGCGACGTTTGTAAGTGAAGATGCCGCTTGCCTTGCAGCCGGGACGCTCGCGTCTCAGGGAAGGGTTAGCTTTGCGTTGGCCTTGACGGCTTGTTTCGTCGGGATCGTAGTTGGCGACGTCGGCCTGTACTGGATCGGCAGAATATTCGGTCGGAGAATCGTCGAAACTCAGTTCTTTTCAAGATTCGTTTCGTCCGAAAAAATTGAGCGTGGTTCCAAATGGCTCGATGAGCGCGGAGCATCGGCCATTTTCATAAGCAGATTCGTAACCGGATTGCGATTGCCGACCTATATCGCCGCCGGAGCGCTGAAAACAAGTTTCCCGAAGTTTACGATCTACTTTGCGCTGGCGGCAGCTATCTGGACACCGATCATTGTCGGCATCGCTTCGCTATCATCAAATCTTCTTGCAAGCAATGTGCTATTCGCCGCGATCNNCGCAAAGTTGAGCACATGGAAAGACCGTCGAATAGCGGCCGGTCGGATCAGGCGAACGGTAAACTGGGAGTTCTGGCCGGTTCAGATCTTCTACATTCCGGTCGTCTGCTACATCGTTTTCCTTGCAATCAGGAACCAAAGCCTCACGGTTTTCACCTGCGTCAATCCATCGATACTCGGCGGCGGATTTGTCGGTGAATCCAAGAATTCTATTTATGAAAATCTGAAACAAAGCAAGAGCCCTTCTGAATATACGCTCAACCATCTGTTAATCGATGGAACCGCTTCAACGGAAGATAGATTGAAAATGAGTCTGCAATTTCTGGCCGATAATGACCTTTCGTATCCGGTTGTCCTCAAACCCGATTCGGGCGAACGCGGCAAAGGTGTAAAGATTATCCGTTCCCCTGAGCGTCTGCGGGAATTTCTTGATCAGACTCGCGACGATTACGTACTTCAGGAGTATTTTGCCGGAGACGAGGTGAGTATTTTCTATTACCGATTTCCCGATCAACAGCGCGGCAAGATATTCTCGATTACCGAGAAACGCTTTCCCATATTGATCGGCGATGGTATTTCCGATATACAAACACTGATCCTGCGCGATAAACGCGCCGCCACCCTGGCACAAAAATACTTCGATCAAAATCGAGGGCGGCTCGACGATGTTCCCGATGAAAGTCAGACAGTTAAATTGATCGATATCGGCACGCACTCCCGAGGAGCGATATTTCTGGAGGGCGATTGGCTGAGAACTGAGAAGCTGGAAGCAAAGATCGATGAGATCTGCCGCAGCATTGACGGCTTCTACTTCGGCCGTTTCGACATTCGTGCAAGGTCGTTTGCCGATCTTCAAAACGGCGAAGCCTTCAAGATCATCGAATTGAATGGCGTCACCAGCGAATCGACAAATATTTACGATCCGCGTTACAGCCTTTTCGACGCCTATGGCATTCTATTTCGGCAGTGGCGAATCGCGTTCGAAATAGGAGCGATGAATCGTGTTCGCGGGACAAAAGCAACCTCGTTGCTCGAACTTTTGAAACTTACGCTTCGAATCAAAGAAGCAGCTGGTTGAGACTGAATGGCCTAACCCTAACAATACCTCCCACGAGACAACGAACTACGAACAAAATAAGCATGTGCGTCATTTTCCTCGCCATCGATCAGCATCCCGAGCATCGCATTCTCCTGCTTGCTAATCGCGACGAATTCTACGACCGGCCGACGGCTCCGGCTCACAATTGGGTAGATTTTCCGCATATTTTCGCCGGACGCGACCTCGCCGGCGGCGGAACGTGGTTAGGGATTACGAATGAAGGGCGATTCGCGACCGTGACTAATTATCGCAATCCAAACGCTGAAAAAGGCACCGTCTCGCGCGGAGTTCTGGTTGCCGACTTTCTAAAAACGAACGAAGCGGGCGAGTCATATCTGCAAAATATTAAAAGAAAAGCCGATGAGTTCTCGGGCTTTAACCTTTTGGTAGGCGAGGTCAACGACCGCAAAAGCGAAATATTCTATTATTCAAACCAAAGTGGTTCGATCTTGAAACTCGATAGCGGCCTTTATGGTTTGAGCAATCACTTGCTTGACACGCCCTGGCCGAAAGTAGCCAACGGAAAATCCCAATTTGCTAAATTGCTGAAGCGAAACCAATTTACTAAGGACGACCTTTTCCAAATACTTGCCGATGAAACACCCGCCACGGATAAAGAACTACCCGACACCGGTATCGGCTATGAACGCGAAAAAGCCCTTTCCTCGATCTTTATCAAAACACCAGTATATGGCACACGCAGCTCTACGATCGTGTCGATCGGCAAGGATCTGACAATAGATTTGGATGAACGTGTTTTTATTTGAATTCATCTAACTGAAGAACAGCTTGCGATATTTCTCATTCATATTCTCAACGTCGAAAACTACAAAAAAGTCGATCGTTCCGAATTCGCGGTCGATTATCGGCGGCCCGCAAACCTTGGTGCCCATTCGCAAGTACATATTGAATAGGTTTGGTAATTCGACCACCGTTCGATCGTCAATGGCCTCGGAATCTAAACTAATTGCATTCTGCCGTGGCTTGATCCAAAGGTTTTCATGCAGGCAGCCGTCGTTCAGAAGTTTTCGGTACGCCTGTGCGCCGGTTGAAACATCGTCCGAAAATATGGAGCAGCAGCCGAAGAAATATTGTTTTCCGGCTTGCTTAAGGTAGTTTGCGAGACCTTTCCAGAGCAAAAAAAGGACCTTTGTGTTGCGATGCGTTTGGTCAATACAAGCCCGGCCTATTTCGATGCCATTTCTCAGCACATCTTCCGGCAGATCTTCTATGCAAAACTCGTTGTAAGAATAGAAGCCGCGGCTGTTGATCGCCGATTCGATCGAATTCAGACGGTATGTCCCGACCGTTTTATCCGAAGCATTGTCGACGACGATCAGATGGTCGCACTTAAAGTCATACGCATCAAATTCAAGCCGGCTCGATCCGGGTTCAATGTCGCCGCTGGAAAGCTCGCATTTGAAAACTTCGAATCGGAGCCGCAGGGCAGATTCGATCTCGCTCGAGGACCGGGCCAGTCGAACCGAATACCGCGAATCGGAAATATTCACGTTTGCGATTGACGGCGTCGATTTGTCGATAATCGATGTTGAATTAATCATGATCTCGCTCCAAGCCAAAACCGCCGCAAACCGCTTCACGCCCCAACTTTGAATGAGAAGAGTGAACATCCGGTTACAAAAACCGTAATAATTTCTAAACTGGTCTCCAGGTGTCTTAATTCCGATTCTATGTCGTTTTATTCCGACCGGCCGATGGTGAGATGACCGATGCTGCAAAAGCCCTTTTGCTTCATATGCTGACGTTAGCTGATCGTTCCCATGAAAAGCGATATTTTCTTCACTTTACTTTCGTAAACTGTACTCTGGATTACAGAATTCGAATCGGTCAATATGCTATGCTTTCGGCAAGAACGCCAAGTCGATCACGGGGATCAGGATTTTGAGCGGGAAATAAACGGCGGATGTGTTGGATAAGTGCCGCGCGCTTTGAACTCTGGTGATCGATAGTATTTGAGGTTGGCCTACTTAAAAAAAGGCCGGAATCAAAAGTTTAGGATTGCCAACCATCGTTTTGATTCCGGACCCCAGTGGTTTTCACCGTGCACTCAGCAGCCTGAGTGCATGCCTACTTAAAACGCGAATCGCCCGCACATTCCAATTCTTAGTCTTTTTATCTTCGCTGAACTTCATATTTTTCTACATCGGTCGGACCGCTTGGCTGCACAACTCCACCCGGCTACGTCCGCTTTAATGGGTTTACCTGATGTGTGATAAAATCCTGATCTATTAGATCAAAAGAGTGTATGGACTGCTTTTACGGGAAAATCGATCGGACCGAAGCAGTTATCTGAGGCAACTACATACGCCGCGTGCCAAATCAAATACCGTGAGGTAGAGTTCCACAAATGTCCAAAATTATTAACCCTCGAAAATATGTGTCGCTGATCGCGTTTGCAGCATTAGGCACTATCACTTTTATGACAAACAGCTCCATTCCAGTCAGTCTCGCGGAACGTGACGTAGCGGCTCCGGCAAATCCGCTGCTTGAAAAATGGACCGGGCCTTACGGCGGGGTTCCGCCTTTCGATAAGGTAAACGTCGCGGATCTTAAGCCCGCCCTCGAAGCAGCGATGACGGAAAGTCTTGCCCAGATCGACGCGATTGCCAACGCGAAATCTGACCCGACCTTCGAAAATACGATTGCCGCGATGGAACGCACGGGTAAAACTCTCGACCGAGTTTCGACGATCTACAATATTTGGGGCGGAAATATGAGCAGCCCCGAATTCCAGGCGGTTGAGAACGAAATGGACCCGAAACTCGCGGCATTTTACGACAAGATTACACAGAACGATGCCCTTTTCAAACGTATCGAAACCGTTTACAACTCCCCGGCGAAAACTAAACTAATGCCCGAACAGCAGCGTTTGACATGGGTACGGTACACAAGTTTTGTGCGGGCCGGTGCCCGGCTCAATGCGGCGGACAAGGCACGGCTCTCGCAGATAAACCAGCAGCTCGCCGGTCTATTCGCAAAGTTCAGCCAGAATCTACTCGCCGAAGAGAATGGGCAATATGTCGCGTTGGCGAGCGAAGCCGATCTCGCCGGCCTTTCGCAATCGTTGAAGGATGCGGCGGCGGCGGCTTCCTCAAAAAAAGTTCCGAACACGGTCGGGATCATTTCTAATACACGCTCGTCTGTCGATCCGTTCCTGACCTATTCCGAGCGCCGTGATCTTCGAGAAAAGGTCTGGAAAATGTTCATTAATCGCGGCGACAATGGCGATGCGAAGGACAATAACGCTCTGATCACCGAAATTCTGCGGCTTCGAGCCGAACGAGCAAAGCTGCTAGGTTTCAAGACACACGCACATTGGCGGCTCGAAAATGCAATGGCGAAGACGCCCGAGCGGGCAATGGAGTTGATGGAAGCCGTATGGACGCCGGCCATCGCACGAGTCAAGGAAGAGGTCGACGATATGCAGGCCTTGGCGGACAAGGAGAAGGCCGGGATNNCGGAAAAAGTACGCAAGGCGCGTTATGATCTCGATCAAAACGAGGTAAAACAATATCTTCAGCTAGACAAGATCCGCGAAGCGATGTTTTGGGTTGCCGGAGAGCTGTTTAATTTTACATTCACACCCGTTTCGAACATACCGTATTTTCACCCCGACGTGACCGTCTATGAAGTGAAAAACAAAAAAACCGGAAAACATATCGGCTTTTGGTACTTCGATCCATATGCCCGCGATGGAAAACGCTCAGGTGCCTGGATGAACGCCTATCGAAGCCAGGAACGAATGGATGGCGAGGTCACTACGATCGTTTCCAATAACTCGAATTTTGTTAAAGGAAAGCCCGNNATGCGACGACGATGTTTCATGAATTCGGACATGCCCTCCACGGCCTTTCCTCGAATGTGACATATCCTACACTTTCCGGGACAAATGTCGCCCGCGACTACGTCGAATTTCCATCTCAACTGCTTGAGCATTGGGTTTCGACACCGGAGGTTTTGCAGAAATTCGCCGTTCATTACCAAACCGGAAAGCCGATACCTCAGTCGCTCGTGGATAAGATAANNGTTCAACGAAGGTTTTGCTACAACCGAGTATTTGTCTAGCGCCCTGGTCGATATGAAGCTGCATCTTGCCGGAGAACAGAAGGTCGATCCGGACAAATTCGAACGCGAAACACTTGCTCAGCTTGGAATGCCTCATGAATTGGTGATGCGCCACCGCACACCGCAATT
>DLHV01000039.1:6330-6559 GCA_002483395.1 Chloracidobacterium sp. UBA7659
TACGGAGCGTTTGTCGAAGGCAAAGGACCGTATGACAAAGCTGTCGGCCGACGTTTGGTGAAGTATGTGTTTTCGATCGGCAATACAATGGACCCGGGGGAGGCCTACCGCAAATTCCGTGGACGTGATCCTAAAGTGGAAGCCTTGATGAAAAAACGAGGCTTTCCCGTTCCAGTGCAGAAGCCCGCACGTTAATAAAGGGCGTTCTTGTCAGAACCGGGAGCAGTAG
>DLHV01000039.1:6599-20778 GCA_002483395.1 Chloracidobacterium sp. UBA7659
GCTTACGCGCGGGCTTCTGCATTATTTTCCTTGTATCCCGAGATTCTTCATCCGTCTATAGAGATGGCTGCGGTCAACGCCCATTTCCTCAGCCGCCTTGCTGATATTCCCGTCAAATTCGGCGAGTTTATGTAAGATGAATTCTCGCTGATACGCATCCGTGGCGTCCTTGAAAGACGGAAACCGGAATGTTGACGCCGGAATATCTCCATTCGAACCAAGTTCGGGCAGCTCTTTGGCCGTCACCTTCTGGCTGCTGACCATAATGACCACGCGCTCGATCGTGTTCTTTAGCTCGCGGACATTACCAAGCCAGACGTGGTTTTGCAGTGCGTCGATCGCTTCATTCGTGAACGCCTTTGCCTTTTTGCCATAGTTGTTAGAGAACCTCGTATTGAAATGCTCGACAAGCATCGGCACATCCTCAAGACGTTCGCGCAGGGGCGGTACCTGGAAAGGGATCACATTAAGCCGGTAGAAAAGATCATGCCGAAAATGGCCGTCNNATCGCCGATATAACGCGGACATCGACCTTGACCGAAGTATTGCTCCCGACCGGCTCGAATCGCTGCTCCTCCAAAACGCGAAGCATTTTCGCCTGGACACGCGGCGACATATCGCCAATTTCGTCTAAAAAGAGCGATGCTCCGTCGGCAATCTCAAACTTCCCTTTTTTCGCCGATGTTGCCCCGGAAAAAGCACCTTTCGCGTGCCCGAACAGCTCCGATTCGACAAGCTCTTCCGGGATTGCGGCCGAGTTTATCTCGACAAACGGGGCCGCTCGCCGTTTCGATTGAGCATGGATTGCCCTCGCAACAAGCTCCTTGCCCGTACCGCTTTCACCCGAAATCAACACACGCCCATCCGAAGGTGCGACGATGGCTATCTGCTTCCGCAAGGCCCGCATCCCGACCGATTCGCCAACCATCAAGTATTCGTCCGCAAGCTCACTCTTTAGCTGTTCATTAACCCGCTCCAACTCACGCTGGCGAAGCGCGTTCTTTACCGTCACGACGATCCGCTCAAGGCTCAACGGTTTCTCAATAAAATCGAACGCACCGAGTTTTGTCGATTTGACGGCGGTTTCGATATTGCCATGTCCGGAGATCATGACGATCGACGAGTCGTCCCCGTTTTCGCGCAACCGCTTGAGCGTCTCTAATCCATCGATGCCCTTGCCCAGCCAGATGTCGAGCAAAATACAACCAAAATGCTCTTTTTCGGCCATAACAAGACAAGCTTCGCCCGTCGCGGCTGTCTGCACCGCAAAACCTTCATCCTCCAGCACGCCGCGAAGCGTGTCTCGGATGCCGGGTTCGTCATCGACTATTAGGATTGAATTCTGCATCTGTGCGTGCTATCCGGCAACCGGAATCTCAACAATAAACTTCGCCCCTTTCGGCTGATTCGCAACAACCTTGATCACCCCGTTATGCTCCGTTATGATCCGGCGAACGATTGCAAGACCAATACCGGTCCCGCGTCCTTTTGTCGAAAAGTAAGGCTGAAAGAGCTTTTGCAGATCACTTAGAGGAATACCGCTCCCATTATCCGCGACTTCGGCCAGGATCAGATCGCGAGCATTTTCATAACGGGTTCGCACCGTGACGATTTTTTCGTCCTGACCCTTATCAAACGCCTCGATCGCATTCTCTATCAAATTAACAAAAACACGTTTGATTTGTTCATTGTCGAGCATTGCATCCGGCAGATTTTGGTCAAGCTCGGTTTCGATGCGAACGTGGTCGTCCCGGCCATCATAAAGAGTCGCTGCTTGCTCGATAACGCAGTTAAGATTGCCCTTTTCGAGTTGGGCGTTGGGAAGCCTTGCAAAACGCGAAAACTCGTCAACCATCGACTTCAGACTCTGCACCTCGCGAAGAATCGTATCCGTCCCTTCTTTCACCACCTTAGTGGTTTGGTCGGAATTTACCAAAGTTACGTTTTCAATGCCGCGGCCTATACCACCTTCAACCGCGCACGGTTCTGAAATCGCGCCTTCGCCATGTCTCCGCGCCTCCGCGTCAAAAAATCTCTTCGCTATTCTCTCGGCGGAAAGTTGGATCGGTGTCAGCGGATTCTTGATCTCATGGGCCATCCGTCGGGCGACTTCCTGCCACGCCGACGCTCGTTGTGCTGAAATAAGCTCTGACAGATCTTCTATAACAAGCACGGCTCCGCTTTCATCCGGCAGTGCAGAAGCGGTCAAAGCCACGGGCGTGCTCGCTTCAGCATCAGAACTTCCGTTCGCATTTTCCCTCTGCAGAGCGGTCTGCTCCGACGCGCGGCCGATACGTTTTGCTCTGGAAATCAAGCGTTCCAGAATCGCTCTATTCTCGAAGCTAACCAACTCGTCCAGCGTAAACTCTGTAAAATCACCGTCTTCCAGCCTTAGGATATTGATCGCGGCCCGGTTAATTGTGCTCACCCGCCCGTCCGAACTAAAAGAGATCACGCCCGTTGGCAGCGACTGCAAAACTGTTTCGATATACCGGCGACCTTCGCTCAATTCGGCCGAGTTTTCTTCGAGCTTGGCCGACATCTGATTAAACGTCGAAACCAGCAGAGCAAGTTCGTCCTCAGCAAAAACATCGACGCGGTAGGCAAGATTTCCCTGTGCAATCTCATCCGCACCGACCGCAAGCGCCTTGATCGGCACTGTCAATCCACGAGCGATGTGAAACGCCGTCCATGAGGACGCAAAGATCAGCAGAAACGTCAGCACGCCAAGCGTCAAAAACCCAACCTGTCGAACGACGATCTGTCGGTCTTTCAGCCGGTCGAACTCGGTCAAAGAGATGTCAACCAACTGGCCGATCCCTTTGTCCTCCGCAAGATCGGGCACTAGCAGGAGTCTCCGCCCGTCGGATAGATTGACGACCGCGGCGTCAAATCCGCGCCCGTCCTGCAAACTCGCGTCGCCCTCGTCACCTGCTCGAATGCCGGCTAAAGCGGCGTCCAATTCTGCCTTCCGATCCTCCGGCAATGATCGTTCCACTCGCTCCAAAACCTTATTGTCTCNNGCTCAATAAGCGTCAGGTTCCCGGCGTCGGCGACGGCCCTGAAATCAGAGCCTTTGACCTGCCCTCCTTCCAGCACGGCACCGAGCATTTGAGCCGTTTCATGTAGTTTTTTGGATTGCAACTCTAGCGCCTGGCCTTCTACTTCCTTCGCCCTCAAAGCTACGTTTTCAGGTATCTGCGAGAACCAACGGTCCCATGCCCGGTTCATGAACAGATATGAAAAACCGGCCATTGCGATGATCGGAAGCAAGCTGACCGCCGCAAAATACAGCAACAACCGTGTTTTTATGCGGGCACCTAGCTGAAACACACGCCGTTCGCGGGCAAGCTTGATGATGCTCCGGAGAAAAATAAAGCCGAAAATCACAAACGCGATGAAGTTCAGCGACGAGAGGGCGTATAAAAGCAGCGTGTCGCTGGCCGTATCGACCGAGAAGTCTTTCCAGAGATTGGACGTTTGGAGCAGGATCAAGAAAGTCAGTAAAACAAGCACGGAAATACCGAGAATCCACGCCGACACCCGGCTTCGTTTTTGCTGAGGCCTATTTTCCACGAGCTAAGTTTAACACAAATGCCGCGTGCTCTTTCCGAGGCTTTGTCAGATGCGGGGCGATTCATTAAACTCGTTGTAATTTATGGAACTCAAGTCAATTTTCGTCGACCGGTCGAATATTTTACGAAGCGGTTGGCGCTTCGCGGTTTTTCTTGCCGCATTTGTATTTCTTGCAGTGACGTTAAATCAAGCCGTTCACAAAGGTCTTAGTGCGTTCGGAATTTTGCTTTACGAAGGTTCAATCCCGGATTTCGCCTCAACGAGTATTGTCTCGCTCATTCCTGCTCTTTTCGTCGGATGGCTGTGTGGCCGATTTATCGAAGGCCTTCCGTTTCGTGCACTCGGCACATGGTTTACACAATTCTGGCTCGAGCACTTTGCCCTCGGCGTTTTGATCGGTGCTGTAACAATAGGACTCGTCGTGCTGATCGCGATGGCATTCGGGGGATTGCGATTCATTGCGAATCCTGACCAGGACAGCAATGCGATATTATTAACGCTGAGCGTTTCTTTTATTGTATTCGCAGTTGCCGCAGCGTTTGAAGAAGTTCTATTTCGCGGCTACATACTTCAGACATTCAACCGCTCGGGCCTTGGCTGGCTTGCTATTATACTCACATCTTCGTTCTTTGGGATCGTTCATATCGCCAATCCGAGTGCCGGTAAGATATCGACTATAAATACAGTCCTCGCCGGTATCTGGTTTGGTGTCGCGTATCTAAAAACCCGCGATCTATGGTTTGTTTGGGGCATGCATCTGATGTGGAATTGGATGCAGGGCTCGGTGTTCGGTATCGAAGTAAGCGGCCTGACGGAAATAACCACGGCGCCGCTGTTGAAGGAGATAGATAAGGGCCCGACCTGGCTGACCGGAGAAACTTATGGAATCGAAGGCGGAATTGCCTGCACCATCGCAATTATCGTTTCGACCGCGATCATCTATTTTCTGCCGATACTGAATCCAAGTGAAGAAATGACAACACTGACGTCGCCAGGAAACCGTATCGAATCTAACTAAGATATGAAACGTATTCTACTAGGACTAGGAGCAACACTTTCATTTGTACTATCCGCCTATTGTTTTCTGCTTGCTGTTTTCTTCGCCTGGTGGGAAGTAACTCCGAATTTCCCGAAGGATCGGCTCGACGAGGTCAGAATGAATACTTCCCTCTCCCTACTCGGAATGGTCGTGTTCTTCCTTATGGCCTTGGTGTGTTCGTTTTTTCTGTGGCGATCGTTCAGAAACAAACCTAAAGCGTCTGGATCTTAAACGAAATGTCCACCGCACGGGCAGAATGGGTCAACCTGCCGACAGAGATCAGATCTACGCCCGCTTCGGCGAAGGAGCGTACGCGATCCAATTCCATCCCCCCAGACGCTTCGATCAACACCTTCGGATTCATATTCCGCGACATTTCAACCAATTTCACCGCTTCGTCCGGCGTTCNNAGCTTGGCTGCCTCGTCGGGCGTTTGATTGTCGAGCATGATGATGTCCGCACCTGATTCGATTGCCTCGCGAAGCTGAGCCCAGTTCGTTATCTCGACCTCGATCTTATGCAGGTGTCCGACGTTGTTTTTCGCCGCAGTCACCGCTTCGGTAATGCCGCCGGCGAGAGCGATGTGGTTATCTTTAATGAGCACGCCGTCATCGAGGCCCATCCTATGATTTTTCCCGCCGCCCACCGTCACTGCGTATTTTTCAAGCAACCGCAGCCCCGGCGTAGTCTTGCGAGTATCAACAATCTGTGCACCCGTTCCCTCAACTGCACGAACGTACTGCCTCGTCAGTGTCGCCACACCAGACATTCTTTGCAGCAGGTTCAAAGCGACCCGTTCACCCGTCAGCAATACATCCGCAGCCCCTTTCAGCGTCGCAAAAACAGTGCCCTCCTCGACCTCGTCACCGTCGTTATAGTTTGTTTCGATCTCGCTGCTGTCGGCGTCAAGTTGAAAAAAAACGGCTTCGGCAACGTCGATACCGCAAATGACCAGGTATTCCTTCGCAAGGAATTTCCCCAACCCACGAATCTCCGGATCAACCGTCGATTGCGTCGTAATATCCCCGCGGCCGATGTCTTCGATGAGAAACTCACCGATCGAACCTAAAACTTCACCATTGTCGAGCCAGTTCATAAATGTAAAAGTCGTCCGCTACGGGCAGAAACGCGACCGTAAGGGAGCGTGCATACGGGCGCTGAATTTCTTCTGAATGAGCGCCCGCATGCACGCTCGTTCACACTCGCGTTTCCGCCCGTAGCGCCGATTAGTCGTCAAACCGTTCCGCGTACCAATTTTCAAATTCTATATCACCTTGGCAATAAAGAACATACTCGATAGCAGCACCGACTTGATGATCTTTCCAGAGATACCGTCGGCTGCGGCCCCGGGACCAGGGCCGGAATTCACAATCGACGATTCGTTGTTTCCGCATGGCGCGTGTCGCGTAGCTTTTGAAGGTGTTTGCTATCGGCTCCGGCTTCATTTTGGCAGAAACGACCGCATGAGCGTGGTTGGAACGGACATTAACGGCGTGCAAAACGAACGGTCGGTGTTCGCAAACCTCCTTGATCGCCGCTTCCACATAAGGGCGGTGTTCGGCTTTGAGAATAAAAGCAGGCTGCTTCATATTCTCTTTCATTGCGGCCTTCAACCGGGCGTTCGGATCGCGTCTTAAAGCTCCACGCATGTTGTAATTGCCGTGAATGTCAACCGATTCCCTATCGTCGCCATGCAGCCATGTGCCATAGGTTCGAATGGTGATCAAATATGCAAGAGGGAAGACGTTATCATCCCAGTTTTCGCCGAAATAAGCCATAAAAGTGTGGATTACGGGCAGAAACGCGAGTGTGAACGAGCGTGCATGCGAGGTCCGAGATTCTCGTTATCCTCGGTGAGCGTATGCACGCTCCGTAACGGTCGCGTTTCAGCCCGCAGCCGAACGTCCGCTGTCAACCCAGCGCCCGCATGCACGCTCCCTAACGGTCACGTTTCTGCCCGTAAGCTAGTTTCCTGTCATCGGGTCGGCTATCTTCAGGCCGCTCGGTTGGTAATCATACCTTGTAAACTGCCTGCTGCTCCAGCCGTTTGGGTCGAGGCCGCCGCGGCGGGTTTCGGTGTATTCAATGATGCCGCTGTCGTCGGCGACGAATTTGATCTCGATGAACTTTAGCCTTACAGCATCGCGCTTGGAAGATCCAGTGTCCGCAAATGTCGCACGCCGTGTGTAGATCTTTCGCCCGGCGTTGTTCGGGTCGGGCTCGACGAAATATTCATAGTCGCCGTCCGGTATCGCGACCATCTTGCCGGCCTTAGCACATTCCTTAGTCGCCCGCTTCCACGCCTTTTCGCCGTCCTTGCAAAAGAACTGGCCGTTCAGCATGATCGAGTTCGATCGCGTTTTCTTGCCGTTAAAATCCTCGACAACATCGATCTTCTTCGCGTCCGGCCCGACAAAATCCGAAACGATCTGCCGCGTCCCGTTCACCTGCGTGCCGGTGTAAAACGTCTCGGTCGTCAAAACGCGGCGGTCGCGAGAGGAAGCGGTTTCGAGTGCCTTTGAGAGAGCCGTGTTGTATTCGGCCTCAGACATCTTTTCAGTCTGAGCAAAAGAGGGTAATACAACGATCAAAAATGGTAGCACAAAAAGAATATTGCCGATTTCACTTTTCAGTTACCTCCACTGTGTTCCTGTCTTACGGGCGGAAACGCGACCGTTAGGGAGCGTGCATGCGGGCGCTTGATTCGGGGGCGCTTTCCACTTTCAGCGCTGAATGCACGCTCGTTCACACTCGCGTTTCTGCCCGTAGCGTTCATTTGATCGGTGCCTCGATCCTTAAGCCCGTGAGGCCATACTCGAAACTGTCTTTGAAATAGCCTTCCAATTGTCTGAATCCGCGTAACCTCGGATTGACTCCACGCCGATCAACTTTCCGCTCTGATCAATTTCGAATTTCGTTTCCGAATACATCTTACGGATCGATCCAGCCTTTTTGTCATCCGGCATCCCGTATGTCATTCGTTTGCGAAATCTTCGTACTGGTTTGTCATCTACACGAACCTCGGTAAGCGTGAATTCCTCACTGATAACCGACGAGGACGGGATTCCCGTAAATCGGTCACAGTTCGCTTTCGTCCATTTCCCTTTTCCTTCTCTACAGAACGATACGCCACTAATCTTTATCGTTTCGCGTCTCTCCGACTTCCCTTCAAATTCTGCTTCAAAAAGATATCGCTTCTTATTGGGCGGTATTGTTTCGTTCAGATGTCTCTCGAACCCGGATATCTTTCCGCTCCTGAAATACTCCTCGACGGTTGTTCTACGGTGGATCAACGTATCAGCAACACCGTAGGATTGGGTCAAAGCAGACTGGTATTCCCACGCAGATATTGTTTTCGTCTGACCGAAAACGGAAACCGCGGCTAATAATATTAGCGATCCGAACATCACACTACGCATGCTACACAAGTGCCTCCACATTCGCTTTGAGCGTTATTATCTGCTGTTCAAGCTCTTCTTTTCTGCCCCGAAGTTCCTGCACCTTGTCCGCCGGAGCGCGTTCCACAAAATTCGCGTTCGAAAGCTGGCCGTTCAGCCGCTGCAATTCTACATCCAGTTTCTCGATCTGGTTTTGCAGACGATCGCGTTCCTTGTCGAAATCGATCAGGCCTTCGAGCGGCACGGCGATCTCGGCACCGCCCGTTAGGACGGCCCGGGCGGAGGCTTTGGGTACATCGAGCGAATCTCCTAATACAATCTTATCAGCACGCGCAAGCTTTTTGATCTGAGCCTCGTTTGCGGTGAAAATCGCCTGCATTTCAGAACTCGCGGCAACGTGGATCGAAAGACGGTCGCCAGCTTTGATGTTCATCTCTGCGCGGATGTTGCGTACCTTTGTGATCAGCTCGATCACGGATTGCATCTCGCTCTCGGCCTTTTCGTCTATAAGCGCATCGTCGCCCGCCGGAAAACTCGTCAGCATTATCGTCGAAGCGGCCGAGCGATAGGCCGCGTTATGCAGCGAATTCGAAACACCCGGAAGCTTCTGCCACAGCTCTTCGGTCAGATACGGCATGAATGGGTGGAGCAGGCGAAGGGCCTGTTCCAATACGGTCAGAATACGACTCCGGGCAGAAACGCGAGTGTAAGCGAGCGTGCCTTCCTCGCCGACGTCCGATGCACGCTCCCTTACGGTCGCCTTTCCGCCCGTAAACGCATCTCCGCCCGTAATTTCATCTTTTACGAGCTCAATATACCAATCGCAGAAGTCGTCCCAGAAAAAATGGTAAAGAAGCTGAATGGCCTCGTGAAATTGGTAAGTATCAATGGCTTGGTTCACCGCCTTCGCCGTTTTGTTCAAACGTGAAATGATCCATTTATCGGCGAGCGAAAAGTTTGGAGTTCCGCCTTCAGGCGGCACCACCCCGTCAGCGGAAGCCGCTGCCACCCCTCCTAAAACAGGAGGGGAGCTAAAAGAAGCCTGCTGAAGCAGGGACTCAGAACTTATCGACGCACCTTCCGAATTCATGAGACAAAACCGCGTTGCGTTCCAGATCTTGTTCGCAAAATTGCGGTATGTTTCGACCCCGATGTCGTTCCATTTGATATCGGCACCGGTGGCGATCGATGCAAGGTAGATGCGCGTCGCGTCGACGCCGAATTTATCGAACATGTCGATCGGATCGACGCCGTTGTTGCGCGATTTGGACATCGGCTTTCCATCCTTGCCAAGCACGGTGCCGGTGACGATCACATCTTCGAACGCCTTCTTGCCCGTGAATTTTTTAGTAAGCATGATCATTCGCGAAACCCAGAGAAAAATGATGTCGCGGCCGGTTACCAGCACATCGGTGGGAAGAAAGACGTCGAGATCGGAAGGAGAGTGGACATTCTTTTCCGCCGGAGCGGGGACACTCTTGTCCCCAAGGCTGCGGTTTTCAGCAGCCTCCTCTTTGTCCGCTAACCTTTCGGACGCCGAGGCGGCGTCCGTGGGGACATGAGTGTCCCCGCTCCAGCCGAACGTCGAGAACGCCCATAGCCCCGACGAGAACCATGTATCCAACACGTCCTGGTCTTGAGTAAGTTCACGGCCGCCGGCGTTTTCGATCGCCTGTTCCTCTGAACGTGCAACGTAAACATTGCCCTCCGCGTCGTACCACGCCGGGATCTGATGTCCCCACCAAAGCTGTCGTGAAATCGTCCAGTCCTTCAAGTTTTCGAGCCACGCCGTGTAAACCTTCTCGTGCGGAACCTGCGGCGAAAAATGGGGCACGCCTTCCGTTCGCATCAGGTCGAGCGCCATATCGCGCATTTCTTCCATTTTGACGAACCACTGATCGGAGAGTATCGGCTCGACGATAGTTTTGCACCGTTCGCAGACCGGAAGCGTTATCTCGTAATCTTCCACCCGTTCCAATAACCCAAGTTCCTCAAATCGCTCAACAACTTTTGCACGAGCAACGAACCGGTCCAGTCCATCAAAATCCGGCCCGGCTTCGGCGTTCATCGTCGCGTCCTCATTCATCACGAGCAGACGCGGCAAATTATGACGTTCGCCGACCTGATAATCGTTTGGGTCATGGGCGGGCGTGATCTTTACCGCACCGGTGCCGAATTCGGCATCAACGTATTCGTCACCCACGATGGGAATCTCGCGGTCCGTCAACGGCAAGAGGATCGTTTTGCCTATAAGATCTTTATATCGTTCATCCTTTGGATTTACGGCAACCGCCGTGTCACCAAGCATCGTCTCGGGGCGTGTTGTCGCGACGGTGATCGTGTCAGTAGCCCGCACGTGAGTAAGGGCTTAAGCAAATATCATGAAATCAAGAGAAACAAAACAAGGAGATCTGACCGCCCTCACTGAAAAGCTTCAGGGATCGAAATCCGCAATGGTCGTTAGCTTCTCGAAAGCTACGGTCAATAAAGACCAGGAATTTCGAAACCGGCTGCGTGAGGCGGGAGCTCAATACCAGGTTGTAAAGAATACTCTGGCCCGGATCGCCGTGAAAGGGACCGATTTCGAACAAGCGTCCGAGCATTTCAAAGGCGTGACGGCACTTGCCTGGACCGACGGCGATCCCGTCGTTCTTTCGAAAGCAATTTCCAAGTTCATGAAGGACAACGCCGATGTCTATACATACAAGACCGGCGTTGTTGATGGCAAATTGGTCGATCTGAAGCAGTTGACGACGATTGCGAACCTTCCGTCGAAAGAAGAGCTTATTTCGAAGCTTCTTTTCGTCATCAATGCACAGGCTCAACGCATCGTCACGGTCATCAACGCCGTGCCGCGTGACTTGGCGGTTGTAATCAAACAAATCGGCGAAAAGGCCCCGGCGCCAGCCGCGAAAGCTGAGGAGCCAAAGGCTGAAGCGCCGGCCGAGGTAAAGGCTGAGGAAGTCGCTCCGGCACCGGTTGAAGAAACGCCCGCCACTGAAGTTGAGGCAGTACCGGCTGTGGAAGCCGCTGCTCAGGCTGTTACTGAAGAGGCACCGGCTGTGGATGCTCTGGTTGCTGAATCTCTGGAAGCCACACCGGCAGCAGAGGAAAATATTCTCGAAGTGCCGGCCGCCGAAGAAGCTCCGGCTGCCGATTCAAAACCGGAAGCTGAGGAAAAAACTGAATAGTTTTCGTTTGGAGTTCAAACTATAGTTTGTTCTTACGCCTGACGCCAATGTGCGAATCGGAAGAAACACGCTAAAGCGTGAACTCTGAACAGAAAAGCCGTACTCAAGGAAAACGAGCGGAGCGATTTGTCAGGTCGCTCACGCGGCTCGGACGCAAAGGAAAGGTGATGCAGCCCGTTCCTCAAGTCCCGTGGGTTCTATCGGCTGACATCAAGCCGTGAATCGTAAATGGTGAATCGTAAATCGAAAGAGCGATTCACGATTGACGATTTCACGATTTACGAAGTAAACACAGAACCCTGAATAGGAGATATATAAAAAATCATGGCAATCACAAAAGATGATGTAGTTGAATATTTAAAAGGTATGACGCTTCTCGAAGCGTCCGAATTGGTCAAGGAACTTGAAGAAGTTTTTGGCGTTTCGGCCGTTGCCGCTGCCGCACCGATGGCAATGGCTGCGGGTGCGGGTGCCGGCGACGCCGCCCCTGCTGCGGAAGAGAAAGACTCGTTTGACGTTGTCCTGACTGCGGCCGGAGGAAACAAGATCGCGGTCATCAAGGTTGTTCGCGAAGTAGTAGCGGGCCTCGGCTTGAAGGAAGCAAAGGATCTTGTCGACGGTGCCCCGAAGGCTCTCAAGGAGGGCATTTCAAAGGACGAAGCCGAAGAGATCAAGACGAAATTGACCGATGCGGGCGCAACGGTCGAACTTAAATAGTTCATCAAATGCTGTTCAGAGTTCAAGCTTCAGCTTGTCTTTTCGAGGCAAACTGAAGCGCGGGCCCTGAACAGCGATTTGAGTTTCGATTCCGGTGTTGCTAAACTGGCTTTGATGCGCTAGAATCGAAAATTCTCGTTTGCCTCGGGGCCGTTAGGGAAGCTTAAGCTAACCCTAGGTATCTATTGGTTTTAAAGTGACTTTTGTCGCAAACACTGGAGAGTTGGTGTCTCGTTTCGGCACTCTCGAAAAATTTATCTAACAGCAATTAGCTGCTGAAAAGCGGTCTGGGCATACTTTACCCTCGACCGCCTTTGCCGTCTTTTCTTGAAAATTTTAGAGGGAGTATCTCGACCTGAGGAATGCTAACAATTATCGGCAGATAAAGCAACAAATATTTTTCCATAGCCCATTCTTAATATTATGATTGATAATCCGCTTCAAACTAATGCCCACGGACTCGGACGCCGAACCAGCCAATCTCCGGAACGGGTGGATTTTTCCAAGATTTATACTACTGCTCAGATCCCGAATCTCATCGAGATTCAACGGGAATCCTACAACCGATTTCTTCAGATGGACCTTATTCCTGAAGAGCGGTCGAGCGTAGGTTTGCAGTCGGTCTTTAAGTCGATCTTCCCGGTTTCGGACTTTCGCGAAACCGCAACGCTCGAATATGTCGAGTTCCAGATCGGCAACTGGCAGTGCAAATGCGGAAATCTCGAAGGATTGGAGCATTTGCGTGCCAATTGTAAGGAGTGCGGTTCGAAGATAAAGGTTGATCCGTTTAACCCTGCAGAGGTCCTTTGTAACAAATGCGGCACGTTCAATGCCGTCCGTCCCAAACTCTGCCCGAATTGCGGCGAGCCGGTCGGCCTGAAACACAAGCACGACCAGCAGGAGTGCCAGGAACGCGGGATGTCCTATAGCGTGCCGCTCAAGGTGAAAATTCGCCTGACCGTGTACGACAAGGATCCCGAGACGAGTGTCTCAACTATCCGCGATATCAAAGAAGAGGACGTGTTCTTCGGCGAAATACCGCTAATGACCGATAACGGCACGTTCATTATCAATGGAACCGAGCGCGTTATCGTCTCGCAGCTTCACCGATCACCCGGCGTATTTTTTAAGGGAGATCGCGACGAGTATCTGGCGAAGATCATTCCGTACCGTGGTTCGTGGGTCGAGTTCGAATACGACCAGAAGGGGATCCTCCACGCCCGTCTTGGTAAGCGCAAGATTCTCGCGACGATCTTTCTGCGTGCACTCGGCCTGTGGCTGAGCCCGCAGATCGACATGAAGACGGTTTCGGACAACATCCTCGAAGAGGTCGTCAAAAACGCCGAGTATTCGAATGCCGACATTCTCAAGCTTTTTTATACTGTCGATGAGGCCCAGGTTGCAAAAGGCAAGCTCTATCTGAAGGTAAAGAGCGAAGGCGATACAAATCTCGCCGGAATGCGGGCCGAGGAGGACATTAAGGACAAGAAGGAAGAGGTCACCCGCATAGGTAAGAAGGTGACGAAGTCTGCGATTAGCGAGCTTCGGAAATTGGGCCGTGAAAAGGTCGAGGTTTCACCTAACGATTTCGAAGGCGCATATGCTCTGACCGACGTTATCAACACCGAAACCGGCGAGGTGATAATCGAATCGAATACCGAAATACTGCCCGCCAAACTGCAGCAGATCATCGAAGAAGGCGTCGAGAGCTTTGAGATCTTCTTCCCGAAGAATGACGTTATCGGCGAAGTGATCACGCAGACCCTGAAAAAGGACGCGATAACAAAGCCGGTCGATGCATTGCTTGAGATCTATCGCAAAATGCGTCCGGGCGATCCGCCTACTGTTCCGACCGCATATCATCTGCTTGAAGGCATGTTTTTCGACCCACGCCGCTTCGATCTTTCGCGTGTCGGACGTCTCAAGTTCAACATCAAGATGGGCCGTCCCGAAAAGGACCGCATCGAAGACCCGCTTCTTGACGCGAGCGACTTCGTCGAAGTAGTCAATTACCTGCTTCGGATGAAAAAGGACAGCGAGCATTTCGGCCAGGATGACATCGATCATCTCGGCAACCGGCGCGTCCGCGCGGTTGGTGAGCTGCTCGAAAATCAGTTCCGCATCGGCCTCGAACGCATGGAACGGGCGATAAAGGAAAAGATGTCTATCCAGCAGGACATGTTTACTACGATGCCGCGCGACCTTGTAAACGCAAAGCCGGTGACGGCCGCCGTTCGCGAGTTCTTCGGTTCGTCGCA
>DLHV01000039.1:20908-21134 GCA_002483395.1 Chloracidobacterium sp. UBA7659
GAAGGCCCGAACATCGGCCTTATTTCGTCGCTTTCGTGCTTTGCCCGCATCAACGAGTTCGGATTTATCGAATCGCCTTACCGCCGTGTTGTGGACGGCCGTGTGGTCGAATATGTAAAGATGCACAATGGCGGTGACACGAAATTCAAGCCGAACGAGCATGTTCCGCTTGAGGATGTCGAAACCGCGAATAAAAAACTCGCAAAGGGCGGCGGCAAGCTTGCCG
>DLHV01000042.1:0-144 GCA_002483395.1 Chloracidobacterium sp. UBA7659
GGAGTGTCCCCGCTCCGTTCCTCTGCTCAACCGGCTCCAATCATTGACGGTTAAGCTTCTGCGCGGCGGCGATGGTCGTCCCGCAGCAGCAGAAAGGATCGAGAACAACGTCGCCTTCGTTCGATGATGCGTTCGAGAAGCGCG
>DLHV01000042.1:155-11139 GCA_002483395.1 Chloracidobacterium sp. UBA7659
CGCTGTCGCGTCCGTGCAAGCAAGGATGCTTGCGCTCCAGTCGGCTTGCGTTTCGGCGGGTTTCAGTGTTTAATCATTGATTGCTTCACGCGAAGCTACTCCAGCCGAAAGGAGGTGAGTAAATAAATGGCATATATTTCAGTTAATAATAACGAATCGATCGAAAGTGCTCTGCGAAGGTTTAAGCGTAAGGTAATTAGCGAAGAGATCATAAAAGATCTGAAAAAGCACGCTCACTTCATTCCGCCGGGACAGAAAGCGAAGCTCAAATCGGTAAACGCACGTAAGCGTAACAGACGCCGCTTCCGCCAGCAGAGGCCAATGGGCGCCGGAGCCGGGGCTGGTGNNCTGGTGCACCAAGACCGGGATTCGGCAACCGATAAATCGAAAGGGTAAAAAGTGAAAGAGTGAAAAGGTGAAATACTACGCGAAGTAAGCGCGTTTCGCCTTTTCACTTTTTGTTTTGAATCGCAATGGATGTGGAACGACCTCGAATTCTTATCACAAACGACGACGGCATTCATGCCGAAGGCATCATTGCGCTTGAAGAAGCGGTGCGCGAGCTGGGCGAGGTTTATGTCGTCGCGCCCGTTTCGGAACAGAGCGGTGCGGCGCATAGCCTGACACTGGGACGGCCGCTGAGGATCAGGCAGGTTGATGAACGGCACTGGACCGTGGACGGCACGCCGACCGATTGCGTAACGCTGGCGCTAAATCGCATTCTGCCTCCGGAAGAGCGGCCGCATATCTGCGTTTCGGGTATCAATCACGGTGCGAATCTTGGCGACGACGCGACTTATTCGGGGACGGTTGCCGGTGCTCTCGAGGCGACGATCCTCGGCGTGCCGGGGCTGGCGTTCAGCCTTGTCGCCAACCGTGACCAGAATTTTACAGAGTCGATCAAGGTCGCGAGAAGTGTAACGCAAAAGGCTTTAGCGGAAGGGATCCCGGAGGGCACGCTGCTCAATGTGAACATACCAAAGGGTTTACCGAAAGGCATAAGAATAACGAAACAGGGATTTAAGACAGCAAGGCCGGTGATCTCGGAGCACATCGACCCGCGCGGGAAGCTTTATTATTGGATCGGCGAAGAACGCGTTGGATTTAGGGCCGAAGGTGGGACGGATTTTGAGGCGATCGACGAAGGCTATGTGTCCGTCACGCCCATGCGCAGCGATCTGACAGATCACGGCGCAATCGAAGAACTCGGCGGATGGAACAGCGATTCGTTTTAAAAAGTCAAAGCACGGGCGTGAAAACCCGTGCTCTTTCGCTGACAGGAATATTCTTTAATGCCGTAAATCAACCGCGACGGTCTCCTTCTTCTCGCTGGCATTCTTAGCCATGCGAGCATCCGCCCATGTTGCCTTCATTTTGAATTCGAACGTCGGAGTGACGATCCGGCTCAACGTATAGCTGCCGTTCGCTTTAACGAATATCAGCTTGCTCGTGTCAGCGCTTCGTTCTCCACCAAGCTGCGTGATCCCCAAAACCTGCATTTTTCCGCTTTTTCTGTCAAGTATCGCAAGGGCTCCGCTGTTCGTGACCGGGCCGACCGAGAATGCGCCGGCGGTGTACGACACACCTTTTACCTGAAAATCGAAAGGAATCTGAGCTCGATACTGTTGAGAAGACTGCGCGTTACCGGCAATGCCCAACATTAACATCAAACCGGCCAATACGCCTGCCTTTACCAATAAACTTTTCATGATGACCTCCTAATCTTGTCTATGAAGAATGTTCTTTCGGAAGAGATTAATTTCACCTTCATTTATTAGCGCGACAAAAAGAAGAAAACCGTCTCAAAATAATTTCGACGGGCGCAAATGCAACTGCTAAGGTGCCTGTCTACGGTGTTGAGTCTGCACGCTCGTTCACACTCGCGTTTCAGCCTTATGCGAATTTTCTTGCGCCGACTCGCCAAAAGTTCAATAATCGGTGGTGCTAATGAACCAACAAGATCTTGCATCGCCAAATATCACGCAGATGCTGCGTGAATGGGGTGACGGCCGGCGTGAAGCTTTGGACGAGCTTTTGCCGCATATCTACGCCGAACTGCACCGGCAAGCCGCTCGAGCCCTGCGCCGCGAGCGTCAGAACCATAGCCTTCAGACAACGGCGCTCGTCCACGAAGCGTATTTAAAGCTCGTCGATCAGCGAAACGTGGAATGGAAAAGCCGCTCGCATTTTTTCGCGATCGCGGCACAGGCGATGCGGCGGATCCTTGTCGATTACGCAAAGACACGGCATAGAAAAAAACGCGGCGGCGAAAACGAAAACATGCCGCTCGAAGAAGTGTTCCTGGCTGCGGCTGATGAAACAAATGTCGATCTTTTAGCATTGGACGAAGCTCTTTCACGGCTGGCCGCGTTCGATCCGCAGCAGGAACAAATCGTCGAGCTGAGATATTTTTGCGGACTGAGTTTGGAGGAAACAGCGGAGACCCTGAATATTTCCAGGGCAACCGTGGCAAGAGATTGGGATGTGGCAAAAGCATGGCTTTACAGGGAATTGACGCGTTAATATCAAATAGGGCAGAAACGCGAGTGTGAACGAGCGTGCTTTTCTAACGGACGAAAAGGCACGCTCCATAACTGTCGCGTNNAGTTAAGAAGGGAAACTTTTATGCCGCCCAAGAATTGGCAGCAAGTTAAGGACACTTTTCACGATGCCCTGAGACTCGATTCAGGCGAACGGGATCGATTTCTGGACAAGGCATGCGGCGATGATATCGAATTCCGCATCGAGGTTGAATCGCTGCTGATCTCGCTTGCCGAGGCGAAGAGTTTTTTGGAACAGCCGGTTATCGGCGAGGTGTCCCAGCCGAAATCCGCGTGGCAGTTAAAAAACGGCCAGGCGATTTCGCATTACCGGATCGTCTCGCCGATTGCGTCAGGCGGTATGGGCGAAGTGTATCTTGCCGAAGACGAACAGCTGCGCCGCAATGTGGCGCTAAAGATACTTCCGGCAAGTTTGCTGGAAAATAAAGACCGCCTGCACCGCTTTCAACGCGAGGCCCGAGTCGTTTCGGCATTGAACCATCCGAATATAATGACCATTTTCGAATTCGGAACGGTTGATGAAATGCAATTTTTGGCGTCCGAGTTCGTTAACGGCGAGACGCTGCGGGCACGGCTAGAGAATGGCCGTCTGACTTTGCACGACACGCTCGAGATCGCTACTCAAATGGTGTCCGCTCTTCGGGCCGCGCATGAGGCGGGCGTCATCCATCGCGATATCAAACCGGAAAATGTGATGATCCGCGATGACGGTTACGTGAAGATCCTGGATTTTGGGCTTGCGAAACTTGCCGCGCAACCAATTGCAGACTTCGAAAGCGATACGAAAAGAATTCTCAGCCGGCCCGGGGTCATCATGGGAACCGTGACATATATGTCGCCGGAACAGGCGCGGGCGAGGACGATCGACGCGCGCTCGGACCTTTTCAGCTTCGGTGTCGTTCTTTTCGAGATGTTGACCGGCCGGGTCCCGTTTGCGGGCGAGACAACCACGGACGTCATCGCCGAGATTATTCAAGGAACACCTCGGCCAGTGAGCAGCTATAACAGTTCGGTGCCGGACGACATGGACAGGATCATCGCAAAATGCCTGGAAAAAGACCGCGACGAACGCTATCAAACAGCGGCTGACTTGCTCGCCGATTTAAAGCGTATATCAAAAAGGAGCGAGCCGACCTCCGAGCCGGTTGTAAAGGAGCCGACACCGATGCCGCTTGCCGGGAAGCCAACGGAGATGCTAACGGAGCGTACAACCGAACGCTCTGTCGGTGTGTCTCAACCGCGACGAAAAAGCGTTTTTGTGCGGGGCGGGGCGGCAGTAGCAATCGTTATCGCCGTTTTCGCCATCGGCTACTGGTACTACAACGGCCAAAACGCGAAACAAATCGATTCTATCGCCGTCATGCCCTTTGCGAACGAAAGCGGAAATGCGGATGTCGAATACCTTTCTGACGGAATGACCGAAACGCTGATTAGCAGTTTGTCGCAAATACCGAACCTCAAGGTGATGTCGCGCAACTCAGTCTTCCATTACAAGGGAAAAGATATGGACGTGCAGGCTGTTGCAAAGGAGTTAAAAGTGCAAGCGGTGCTAACGGGCACGGTAACACAACGTGGTGATGGTCTTTCGATCAGCGTGGAGATTATCAACGCGCTGGACAATAGCCAAATCTGGGGTCGGCAGTACAATCGCAAACTAGCCGATGTGTTCGCGGTGCAGGAAGAGATGGCGAAACAGATTTCCGAAAAGCTGCGCCTAAATCTAACCGGCGCCGAGAGACAGCAGCTTGCGAAGCGTCCTACGGAGAACCTCAAAGCTTTCCAGTATTACATGCAGGGACGGGCGGATGCCCAGCGTCGCACCCGCGAGGATCTGCTCACAGCCATCCGCTATTACGAGAAGGCGCTCGAAGAAGACCGCAATTACGCCCTCGCCTACGCGGGCTTAGCCGACGCCTATACAAACCTTGGGAGTCGCGGCTACATTTTGCCANNAGCGCAAAGCGGAAGAGGCCGCGCGCAAAGCTCTTTCGCTCGATGAAAACCTGGCTGAAGCTCACGCCACCCTTGGTTCAGCCTACACCCTGTTCGCACCGCCCAATTTCTCACTAGGTGATCGTGAGCTGGGGCGTGCTATCGAACTAAGCCCGAGCTTAGCGATAGCTCGTCAACATTTGGGAACTTCGCTCGTACAACAGGGGCGTCTCGATGAAAGCCTGGAGGAATTACTGAAAGCTCGCGAACTCGACCCGCTCTCATCAATTATCGCACGGGCAGCGGCCAGTCCTTACTACTTCAAGCGAGAATATCCGCGAGCACTTGAGCTACTGCGGCAGGCCAATGAACTAGGCCCGGCGTTAAGCACCACCTGGGAAATAGGAGTGTACATTCAAAACAGGTCGTTCGACGAAGCGTTCGCGGAATTGGCGAAGGCCAGACAAGAGAGAAAAAATGATCCGATTTTGATTTACAGTACAGGCATGGTCTACGCAACGCAGGGGAAACGGGCAGAAGCGCTCCAGATCATCAAAGAACTAGAAGAGATGTCAGGCGCGAGCCTGAGCCAGGCGCAATGGATAGCCAAAATCTATGCGGCTTTGAACGAGAAGGAGCCGGCTTTGACGTGGCTGGAACGCGGCTTAGCAGCAGGAGCGATCACAGTCTTTTTTAAAGATGAGCCGGTGTGGGACACAATCCGCGACGACGCTCGATTCGCAGACCTGCTGCGGCGGATGGGCATTGAACAGAAACAGCACCGCTAAATTGCGGCTAGGTCGATTTCGTCGATAGTTCCTTGGGGCGTTGCGCCAAGCTGGATTACCGTCGAGCCTTTGGTGTTTTAGCTCGAATTTCAGAATTTGCTTTGGTGAGTCGGTTTTCAGCAGTAACACGCCGCCGGGAATCTTTCATCAAGGCGCCGATAGAATATCTACCAAATAGTCACTATAATTTGATTGTTATGAATGCCAATGCCTCATCCGCTCCGATGCGCGACGGATATGAAATTCAGCGCTTGCGGATGGTCGAAAAGTTGCGGGATCATTATAAGATTGCGGATCCGAAGGTTTTGGACGTGATGAATTCGGTGCCGCGGCATCGCTTTTTACCGGAGGCCTTGAGATCGCAGGCGTACAAGGACTATGCTTTGCCGATCTCGGCCGGACAAACTATCTCGCAGCCGTTTATCGTGGCCAAAATGACGGAATTGTTGGAGCTGACGGGCAATGAACGCGTGCTGGAGATCGGGGCCGGGTCGGGTTATCAGTCTGCTGTGCTGGCGAGCCTTGCACGAAAGGTTTATGCCGTAGAACGCATTAAGAGCCTTGCCGATGAAGCATTGAGAAGGCTAAGGAGCCTCGGCTACAACAACGTTTCGATGCGAAATGCCGATGGGACAAACGGCTGGCAGGTGTACGCTCCCTTCGATGCGATACTGGTCGCCGCCGGCGGGCCTGAGTTGCCCAAGCCGCTGCTCGATCAGCTTGCGATCGGCGGGAAGCTTGCGATCCCGATCGGGGAAGATCAGACGTCGCAAATGCTGGTACGCGTGACGCGAACCGAGGACGAGTTTAAGAGCGACGATCATGGGCCGTGCACGTTTGTACCGCTGATCGGAGAGCACGCATGGTGTGCAAAAGGGAAAGAGTGAAAAAGTGAGAAAGTGAAAGAGAATGGTTGATTCCGGAAATAGAACGATTAGAAAAAAGGTTCAGTGCTTTGAGGACCTTTTTATTTGGCAAAAGGCTGTTGAATTTGCAAAAGAGATTTATCTCCTTACAGAAAAGAAGTGGCTGAAAAATGATTTTGGCCTGAAGAATCAGATGCGTGACGCGGCCGTTTCTGTATCAAGCAACATAGCCGAAGGTTTCGAGCAACGTTCTCGTAAAGAGTATTTGAATTTTCTGAATATCGCAAAAGGATCGGCAGGCGAGATTAGAAGCCAGCTTTATTTGGCCTTCGAGATCGGCTATATCGAAAGAACGGAGCTTGACCAATATCGCGAAAAAGCACGGTTCCTAAGTGGTTCTATTTCGAATCACGTTAAAGCGATTTCCAATGCTGGGTGACAAAGCCAACCTTTTCACTCTTTCACTTTTTAACCTTTTGCTTTCGAATATATGGATGGAATTATTGATTTTTTGATGCAGGTAAAGGATTTTCTTAATCCTAAGTTCCTGATCGATTATTTGCTCAATTGGCTGGGCATTTATGTGTATTTCGGGCTGTTCTTTATCGTTTTTGCGGAGACCGGTTTAGCAGTCGGTTTTTTTCTGCCGGGCGATTCTCTGCTGGTTGTTTCGGGGCTTTTTGCGGCGGCCGGAAAGTTGAAAGTTTCGCTTGTTATACTCGCTTTTTTTCTGGGTTCGGTCATCGGCGACAACACGGGTTATTGGACGGGCCGCGTGATGGGCAAGACGCTATTCAATCGCGAATCGTCCCGGATATTCAAGCCGAGCCGGGTTGAGAAAGCGCATGCATTCTTTGAAAAATACGGCGTAAAGACGGTTGTGCTGGCGAGATTCGTGCCGATCGTCCGGACGTTCGCTCCGCTGGTTGTCGGCGCGGCAGAGATGCCGTATCACAAGTTTTTGATGTTCAGCATCCTTGGCGGAGCGCTTTGGATCTCGAGCATGGTGTTGGCGGGTTATTTTCTCGGCGGCGTTGTTGAGAGTGCTCTTGGGATCAAGCTCGAAGATCATATCGAGAAGGTTGTGATCGTGGTTGTTTTCCTTTCGCTGTTGCCGCCGATAATTGAGTTTCTGAGGCATCGGTTCGGGAAAAAGGCGGCGGAACCGGATGTAGTTGAAAATTAGCCTACGTAAAGAACCATCCCGTCCGCGAAACGCGGCATCCCCTCCTAAGACAGGAGGGGAGCCAAGAACACAAACTAAAGTTTGAACTCTGAACTTTTAGTTTGACTTACGCGTCACCATAACCTAGACTCAGATACTTGAGTTCACGGGGCGTGGCTCAGCCTGGTAGAGCGCACCGTTCGGGACGGTGAGGTCGGAGGTTCAAATCCTCNNATCCTCTCGCCCCGACCATTTTTAGAAAAGGAAAAGTAGAAAACGGTAAATGCGAAAGGGTTCGCGTTTACCTTTTTTTTTGTATCCGTCGTTGCCGCGTGTTCGTTCCTATTCAGAAACGCATTGACTCGGCCGCCCGGCTGTGATATTCAAAGGCTGACCGCAGCCGCTAGTTACGAGAGATGTCATCAAAAATGATAGGCCAAGGGAGGTTCGGAGAGATGGATCTTTGGATGAGTAGGACTGCATTCTTTCTGTTAACGATAATTACGTTCGTGCCTTCTGTCGCTCAGAATTCAATATCGATCAGTCCAAGTCCCGGTGAAATTACGACCGAAGGTGGCCTCCGAACAATCATCTTCGTCAACCCGTCAGGCCTAGTCAAGGTCTTTTTACCTGAGGACATCGCCGCAGGAGACACGATAAGCGGAACCGTTACAATCGAACCAATAGGCAAAGATAATCAAGAACGATCAAATAATCAAAAAGTTTTGAACGGTTATGCGATCGATCTCGGAAATGGGGTATCGACATCCGTCGAAAAGCAGACATTCATCTGGACACCGCGACCTGGGCGTCCATCAACCGAGTCCAAGTATATTACCATTCGAATAGTAGAAATCCTGAACGAAAACGGGAAAAGCCCCGTGTCATTAGCTAGTATTCCGATCGCACCCAAGGCCAAAATTCCGGCTCCGTTAAGATTCAAATTTCCGATGCTTGGCCAAACCGGCCGTCCCATGGTAGTCACCGGTCCATTTGACGGCAATGCTTCGAATACCAAATGCGCGATCGGCGGCACGATGTTGCCGGTTATCGCGGAATCACCGCGGCAGGCGATTTGCACGAGCCCGTGGCAGGTAGTTGGCGTGACTGAAATCAAAATGAGCGAGGGCAGGAAAGAAACGACCGGACGATATCGGAATGTTGGCATTAGCCTTAGTGCTCCCAAGACCAATCTTATAAAAGGAGAGACAGCCACAATGACGGTGACGGTTTCCGGATTGCAGGGGATCACAAACAACATCCAGATTCAAATGATTACGACCGGTGGGGTCAATACCCAAGGGGGCAACACACAAATGATCCAGATAATGCCAAGCATGGTTGACCCGAACGGAATTTCAATCCGGACGTTCACTTTGAATGCAATAAAATCAGGCAATTTTAATGTGACTTGTAACGTTCAAGTCTTTGCGAAGCCAAAGCCGTGAGGGTTATAGTTTTTAGGAAAGGCTTCTTCAGATGCCTTTTTTTTGTTTTAGACCTCACTGCTTCTTCGGCTTCAATTCCAAGAGTACTTTTATAAAATCAGAGTCTGGATCAGTCTAGAATTTGTATCGGAATTGAGCTGTGAAACTCCTTCCAGCACCGTCGATGCCCCAACTTGGATTCCTATAGAAACTGTCCGTAATATTCTCCAACGCCCAGAAAATATTAACCTTTTCGCTTATGGTAAAACCACCGCGCAGATTGGCCAGGGCGTAGCTTGGCAGTTGCGTGAATAGTGGAACCGCAACATCGTTTCCTAGACCAGGGAGTAAGCGATCCTGAACTTGTGTCAGCGTTTCGGCCGTAGCGATTAAAATACCTCCTGCCGAACCGCATTGTCCGGTTGTTCCGGGCGTCGTCAAACCGTTAACGCAAGCACCTCGCCTGAAATAATTCTGAATCTGTGCCCGCGAGCGCGGCGCTCCGGTTCGCCTGTCCGACAGATCGAGCGTCGAAAGCCGATCCTGTTTTGCCGCAAGCGTCGAGTAAGCCTCGATCCAAAACTGTGTTTTGTCGTAGCGAAGACTTAGAAACCCCGTCGGCGGCGGTGTTCCGCCTTCGATGTTTGGCGGCAAGCCAGTGTCCTTATCTTCCGCCCTGATGTATGTAAAATTTCCCTTGAAAGTAAGCTGATCTGTCAATTTTGACTCGACTTCGTATTCAACGCCGTACAGTTTTGCAGCCGTGAAGTTCGAGCGGACAAGCACGGGGTTGGTCGCCGCAGTGACGAATACGATGCCGTTCGGCAACTGACTGATGATCGCCTGGCCGCCGAGAACCTGTCCGACCGCTCCCTGCGGCAGAATCAAAGCCTGCTTGGTAATCGAATTTTCGATGTCGAGACGGAAAACCGTAAGTTCGGTATCGAAGCGCGGTTTATGATAACGCAGGCTGAAATCGTAATTATTGCTAAATTCCGACTGCTGTTTGGCAACCGGCAAGCCAGTTGTAACCGCATCTGAGCCGGCGGTGGTGCCGATCGTTCCTCCCAGGTTTATCGCCGAGGTGTAATCTACCTCAAACCCATCTCCCGTCAGGCCGAGCGTTCCAAGATCGGTAATGCTCGGATAACGGAAGCCGCGGCCGTAGTTGAAGGCGATGCGAAAACCGTCAACGACCCGCACTACTGCGCCGATGCGTCCCGAAAAGGCACCGGTGCTCAGGCTGTCGTCGTTCCAAAGTGTTCGATTATTTACGATCGGGCTGTCCGCCGCACGTACTTTGTAAGCTGCTCCGCTATACCGGAACGCCCCGGTTATCCGCAGCCTTTCCGGAATCGCATGCCACGCATTTTGAATAAACAATCCGCCTGAATCGAACCGGGCTTCGTCCGGCACTCTCGGTCGCGAGATGGTCGCGACGTTTGCAACGGGATCGACCGTAAATGCCGGAGAATTTACCTTCTCGTGATAAAAATCGCCCCCGATGAGAAATGTGTTTCTAAACGGTAATTCTCTATCGAGAAAAAAGCTAAATCCGGTGACGCTTGTGCGTTCGTATTGATGCGTGATGTTGCCGAACGGATTTCCCTGCCCACCTTGATTAACGCGTTCCTCGCGTTGGCTGTTATATGAAACCGTGAACGAAGCACTGTCAAAACCCGCAAATTTTTGCTTCACGTATCGCACGTACCCAAAATCGAGCATCAAATTCCGAAGATCAGCGATAAGATTGCCATCGCCGCCGAGAAGCTGGTCAAAGCGTTTGCCGCCGTCCTGTTGGTTTCGCTGGTAAAAGAACGCGAATTGCTGGTCGTCACGCGGAGCGTAATTAAGGCGNNCCCGCCATATTGCGTGAATTCGGTTTCCGGATTTCGGTCATAAAGAACGCTCGACGGCAGGCCAAGGAATCTGGTGACGGCAGAATGGGAATCGAGCCCGTTCGCCGTTCTCAGATTGTTGATACGCCGCCCGGCNNCCCGGCAAGGTTTACAGAACCGCCGAGTTTTTGCGTGCCGTAGCTCAGATATGCCGAGCTGCCGAAACCACGGTCAGCGGAGCTGAAAACCGGGGTTATTTCACCATGAAATTCGGCCTCGGTTGCTCCGAAACGCGGCGACCGCGTAAGCAGGTTGACCGTTCCGCCAAGCGAATCCGACCCGTACTGGGCACCATTCGGACCACGAAGAACCTCTACCGACTGGAAATTTGTCGGTTCGTTAAGATT
>DLHV01000042.1:11203-11453 GCA_002483395.1 Chloracidobacterium sp. UBA7659
CGGGCTCGTTTTTTGGACGTTTAGTCCGGCCTCTTCTTTACCAACCTGAGCCAGAACGGAAGTGGCACGCTCCAAAATTTCGTTGGAGCCGATAACATTAACAGCCTGCGGTACATTTCTTACTTCTTCAGCCTGCCCGGCTTCGGCGGTAACGGTAAATCGCGTTTCGCCGACCGAAAGAGTAAAATCGGCTGTCGCCAGGCCAGAACCGACCTGAATATTTCGCGTTTCCGGTGCAAAACCTTCGGCC
>DLHV01000042.1:11514-13556 GCA_002483395.1 Chloracidobacterium sp. UBA7659
GACTCGTGCCCCGGCGACAACGGCCCGGTTGGCGTCACGAACTACTCCCGTCAGTTTCCCTATTTCCGCCGTCTGGGCCGAAGCAAATCCAGCGAGTAAAAGGCATTCTACTAAACAAAAAAACAACACTTTCATACCATTTATGACCGGAACTATTGGAATAGTTAGAATTCGGGTTTGCAAGACTATAAGCTAATTAAAGGTGTGATTTCAAGAAATTTCTCGCGTCAGTCGAGCTGGTAGGTCGCGACGCTTGTCGGCGTTTCGAAGCAACGGACCTTGTACACCTGCACGCGACCGTCATCTATACGGGACGCAATGTAATCCAAAATAAATTTGGCGAGGTTTTCAGCAGACGGGTTGAGTTCTTCGTCAAAAGGCGGCAGTTCGTTGATGTTGCGGTGATCGAGGTATTTAACTACCTCATCAGCGGCCTTTTTCAGATCGACAAAATCGATCAGCAGCCCGATGTTGTTCAGTTCCTCGCCCTTGGCATAGATCTCGATCTTGTAATTGTGCCCGTGCAGGTTCTCGCACTTCCCCTTATACCCGCGCAACTGGTGCGCCGAAGAGAAATTGCGTTCGATCATTACTTCGTAGAAAGATGACATATTGCGATTATACGAAATTTCCGGCCTAGGTCGGAGTCGAATACACAAGATCTATTGACTTCACAAGAAAACTATCACAAAATTGGCGCTAAATCTGATATTGGATCGAAGCGGAAATACCATCCGCTCGAAAGGAGTTGCCATGAACCTGCCTATATCCTCCCGTAGTGTTTACCGGATATTTGCTACGGTCGCCATAATTACTACGATCCTTCTTTTATCCGCCGCGCTGTACTCACAATCGTGCCCGGCGAACATTCTGCATCTTCCGTTGAATAATCCGCAGGCTCGTACGGTCGATTGTCTTACAGTCGAAGGGAGAGAGATCTGCTCTTTATGGTGCACATACACCAATCGCGGGGCGAACATTGATAACCTCGAAACGGCGGACCTGAAGGTCAATTGGGTGACGTCGGCAAGAGTCGGTGCTCCGATTCTGGAGGACTCGTGCGGACCCACAAAGCGAATTCCGAACGGCATTATTTCGCCGAATTATCAGGTCCTGACACGCTTTGCGGGAAGTTCGCCCGCCCTCCAGAGGAAAATAGAAGAAACGGCAACCGAGCTGATCATGTCACTTGAGCGTTCGTCCGTAAAATGCCCGGGGCTCCATGTTCAAACGAATCGAAACGGCCCGAATGATCTGCCTCTGCCGCCGGGGCAGTGCAGCGCAAATAAGCCGATCGGCCGTGTTAAAAATCCGGCGGGCAAGGTAGAGATCTATTCGTATGCGTTCGACAAATGGAAGGGGCCGATCACCGGCGAGTTTCCGATCTTCCCCTGTGACCGGGTAAAGACCGGGTACCAAAGTGCGGCAACCGTATATTTGGTATATCCGAGCGGTGCGGAAGACCGGATCGAGGTTCGGGCAGACACTCTTATGGAGATACCGCCTCTTACGGACGAGTGGGAAATAGCGCGCAATACGCCAACGGGTGGCCCACTTTTTGAGGGCTATATCGCCAGGCTCGTTTACGGCGTAATCTATTGGCGCACCGAACCGCCTGGTGAAAGACGTCGCCGTGAACAATGGGACGAGCATCTTCACATCTTTGGCGTCCACACACCGTCGATAGCTGTCGGGGTTCGGGGAACCGAGTTCATCCTGCGGCACGATCCGGTCACGAAAAAGGACTACGTTTTTCTTAACAAAGGCAGAGTGGACGTTTCCACGGGCGGGGTGAAGATCGTGCTCGAGCCCGGCCAACAGGTTTATACGGAGAACCGGAAGCTCTCGGCGGTGTATGATCTCAAACCGGAAGTCTGGAACGCCCTTGTAGCGCGAAAGGCCCTTCCCGGCCCGACAGTTTTCGCCGGTGCGAGGCAAATAGAAACGGCATCAGTCGAAAAAGGCAATTCGCAGGGGAAAGACGGCGGAAAGGGAAAAGACGGTTCAAAGGATGGCGCCCCTGTGGGTGGGGTCGTGAATGT
>DLHV01000042.1:13577-19855 GCA_002483395.1 Chloracidobacterium sp. UBA7659
CGTCTACTATTTCGAAATACGTGCGCCGGACGGTTCGCACGCGGAACAGGATGGCCAGAAGCTATCGGGCCGTTTTGTCCGGAGTCCCGCTTGGGGGACCATTACGAAAACAAAGGACGGCGTGCGGTGGTGGTACGTCTACTGGATATTCAAAAATGGACGTTGGGAGACCATTACCATTAGTGGCGAACCCTTCGAGGTATCGGTGCCGGGCAAGTGAAATGCGACGATGCGATAGTGGAGCGGGCAACCTGCACCCGAACGTCCCTCCGAATTAACAAACACGATGTTGACCTTAATAACTCAATCGAATATTTTTGCCACGTCCTCTAAATCGCCCGTTATACGCATTCGCGGGAGGCTGTTCAAAAAATCGCGGCCATAGGATTTTGTCCGGAGGCGCGGGTCGAGGATGGCGATGACGCCTTTATCACTTGTGCTGCGGATGAGGCGGCCGATTCCCTGTTTTAGGGAGATGACGGCTTGGGGGACGCTGTAGTCGAAGAAGGAGTTGCCGCCGTTTTCATCGACAAATCGCGAGCGGGCGGCGACGAGCGGGTCGGTCGGGACGGCGAAGGGGAGCTTGTCGATGATGACGCACGAAAGCTGTTCGCCCTGGACATCGACGCCTTGCCAGAAGCTTGCGGTTGCGAACAGTACGGCGTTCGGCGTCCCTCGAAATTTTTCGAGCAGGCCCGTTTTGGACATAGTGCCCTGGAGCAAACACGGAAAGCTGATGCGTGATGAGACAAGTTCGTACAGAGCCTTCATCGATGCATTGCTTGTTGCGAGGACAAACGCGCGGCCGTTTGTGACCTGCAGTATCTTTACGATCTCGCCGGCGGCGAGCTGTGTGAATTCGGGCGAACGCGGGTCGGGCATTGCTTTTGGCAAATAAATGATCGCCTGCTTTTCGTAGTCGAACGCGGACGGTGCGACAAGGCCGGTCGTTTTGCCCGTATCTAATCCAAGACGCTCACGGATAAAATCGAATTTCCCACTGCTCGAAAGCGTCGCCGAGGTCAAAATGCAGGTCTCGACCTTTTCGAAGAGCTTTTCGCGGAGCAGCTCCGACACATCGACCGGCGATGCGCGAAGGAATATTCCCTTCCCGCGTTTTTCCAACCAGTAAACGTAATTCCTCTCAGCCTGCGTGACGATAAAATCGAGATCGAACCGCGTCTGGCGGGTGCGGCGAACGACGCTGTCGGCTTCGGGCACCTTTTCGGCAAACGCATCAAGTTGGGCTTCGAGCCTCTGCAGGGCCGAATCCAGTGCGAAATAGGCTTCGCCAAGAGGCGTCGGTTGCTGCTCACCGCTTGCCGAACGATAAGCGAAAGCATCAGCTTGGAGCGGAAACCGGCCCTCGGTTCGAGCTTGCACGAATCTTATCCAGAACTGCTCGGAAAGTCCCGATATCTTCGAGGCTGTTTTGTCGATATCTCGTGTTGCGATCGCGTCCGAGATTGGCAAAGTGACCGAATCGCGCACAAGTTCGTCGATCTGAAAATTCGAGACCTGAAAGCCGAAATAATCGGCTGCTATGTCCTCTATAAGGTGGGCCTCGTCGAAAATGACTGCGCCATAATCAGGAATGACCTTGCCGAACTGGTTTCCCCGGACGTTCAGATCGGCGAAAAACAGGTGATGGTTGACAATGACGATGTCGGCGGCTTCGGCCCCGGCGCGCATTCGGGTAATGAAACACGGCTCGAAATCGGGGCATTTCTGGCCGATGCAGGTGTCACCCTTGGCGTTGATGCGGCTCCAGAATGAGAGGTCTTCGGGCAGATCGACAAGCTCGCGGCGGTCGCCAGTCTTGGTTTCGCGGCTCCATTCGCGGACCTCGTCAAAATGGCGTTTCTGATCCAAACCGTCGAGAATCGGCTGATTGTCTGCCTTCTGAATACGATAGAGACAGGCGTAATTCGACCGGCCTTTCATATAAGCTGCAGTAAATTTTTTCGGCAGGATCTTCTGCAGGAACGGAATGTCTTTTTCCATCAACTGTTCCTGCAAATTCTTTGTGCCGGTCGAGATTACGATCCGCTTTTTCTTTTCGAGTGCCGATGCGATAGCGGGAATCAGGTATGCCAACGTCTTGCCGGTGCCGGTGCCGGCCTCGACCAGCAGATGATNNTCAAATGCTTTTTGTCGGCAAATGCCTGGGCGACGGCTTCGGCCATTTTGATCTGGCCGCCGCGGTATTCGTAATTCTCGTGAAATTTCGAGATCAGGCCGCCGGTGCCGAAAACTTTTTCGATGTGGTTATCCTGCATTCGGAGATCGGAAATTTATTGACTTGAAGCCGTTATTTTGGTACAAAAAGGGTTCAAGATTAATGTAGGGATATATAGGAATTCTCCCAAGAGCGTAGTGCGTCCAAAGAATCATAGCTGTTCAATTCATATTAAATAGTAATTGCAAAATGCCACAATGTCGAAGTTTCGGTGCGCCTGTTCGATTTAATTGGGAAAAAACATGCAATTACCCGTCTAATGGTTGTGTAAAGAGCTTACTGAATAAAATTTCCGGTTAGCTTTCTGGAGGAGTGAATTAAATGAAGGGATCTTTTGTCGCCGACTCTCGGCGGAGTATTCTGCTGAGTTTGGGTATTTTGGCGATTATTACGGCGATTCTGGTTCTGCCGTTCGGCCTGCGGACAGAAGCCGGCGGCAAGGATTCCGGCAAGGGCCTCTTCACGCGCACGGTCAGCCATCAGGATGATCTTCCTAATTACGACATCCGCACCGATAAATCCGCGTATGGAAAGCTTGCATCATTCCGCACTGCCTTGAACAAGAGCGCGGTCGAGGTCGCCGATGTCCGCGATTCGTTCGTAAAGGCCGAAAGCAAACTTAAATCAAAGGTCCCAAATCTAAAGGTCGAATACAATCCTGAGATCCGAACGCCCGAAGTCATTGCTCCCGACGTAACGCTTGGCCGGGCCTTTCTATCGAAAGCGACGGGCGAAAAGCGGTCCACGGCACTTGTAAGCTTCCTCAAGGAAAACAAAGGGCTTATCGGTGCGACCGACGAGCAGTTGGACGGTCTGAAGCTTTTTTCGGATTACAAAAATCCGGACGGAAATCTCTCCTTTGTCGAATACGACCAGGAGATTAACGGAATTCCCGTGTTTCGCGGCGAGGTCAAGGCCGCATTTACAAAAGACGGCAAGCTCATCCGCGTTATCAATAACTTTGCACCGGGTTTGGAATACGGCCGGCTTTCGCAAGAATTCAACGATCCCGGCGATGCGGTCAGGGCAGCGGCGGCTTTTATTAATTACGAGTTGAAACCGGATGCATTGTCGCTAAACGCGGCGCGATCCGACGAATTGAAAACGGTATTCGGCGACGGTGATTGGGCAACCACGGCGGAAAAAATGTATTTTCCAACCGAACCTGGCATTGCCATCCCGGCGTGGCGTGTTTTGATCTGGCAGCCTAACGCCGCGTTCTACGTGATTGTCGACGCCGAAAACGGCGAGTTACTTTGGCGCAAGAACATAACGGAGGACCAAACTCAGTCGGCGACTTATCAGGTTTACGCAAGCCCGAACTCGATGATCAATGTTGCCGATAGCCCGGCTCCGGCGTCGCCGACCGTGTTCGATCCGAGTTTGGGAACGCAGGGCCTGCCGATACCGCGAACGAACGTTACCAGGATCGGCAACGAATCTCCATACACCTTCAACAACAACGGCTGGATAACGGACGGCTTCGACTCGACAGATGGAAACGCGGTGGAATCGGGCCTCGATCTCGGTGCTCCGGACGGAGTCGATTCAATGTCGCAGGCGGTCGGCAATCCGTTCAGAACATACACGTCCACATGGAATCCGCCGCCGGGAATTCCCGATCCGGGCGAGGCCCCAACATCAGACGAGGCTCGGCGCGGAGCCGTCATTCAGCAATTTTACATCATGAATTTGTTTCATGATGAACTCTACCGGCTTGGGTTTACCGAGGCGGCACGTAATTTCCAGCAGAATAATTTTGGACGTAATCCCGGTGGTGCCACTGCTGATGCCCGCAACGGAAACGACCGTATCTCGGCCGAGGCTCAGGATTCGGCCGGTATAAACAATGCGAATTTTTCGACCGGCGCCGATGGCGTGCGCGGCAAAATGCAGATGTTCGTTTTTACCGGCCCGATTCCTGATCGCGACGGGGCGGCGGATGCCGAAATAATGATCCACGAGGCGACGCACGGTGTGTCCAACCGCCTTCACGGGAACGCCGGCGGCCTTGAATCGACCATGGCTCGGGCGATGGGCGAAGGCTGGTCCGATTTTTACGCACACAGCCTCCTTTCAGAATCGACCGACCCGATCGGCGGAACTTATCCTTTGAGCGGCTACGTTCTTCTCCAAGGGTTTGGCGTTATAGGCACGCAGAATTATTACTACGGCATCCGGCGATTTCCAAAAGCTATCATGTCGGCGACCGGCGGGCCACAAAACCGGCCGTTCAACCCGCTGACGTTTAACGACATAGACCAGTCGAAGATCAATCTGACCGATGGAGCGTTTCCGGCGATGTCGGGCCCGCATATTTCGACAAACGCCGATCAGGTTCATGCCGCGGGCGAGGTATGGAGCAGCGCTCTTTGGGAAGTCCGTGCACGCTTTGTACAGCGGCTTGGATGGTCGGTAGGAAACCGGCGGGCCTTACAACTGGTTACCGACGGAATGAAGATCTCTCCGTTGAATCCGACGTTTCTGCAGGCACGCGACGCGATCATTAGCGCGGCTATCGGAAGCGCAACAACATCGACCCAACTGATAGAAGCATCGGATGTCTGGGCCGGCTTTGCGATACGCGGCATGGGTTTTAGTGCGAGTATTCAAAACATTGGCAGCGGCTCGGGCGATGCGCGAGTCACCGAAGCCTTCGACAGGCCTAATCTGTTGCAATTGCCCAATTTCACGATCTCGGACGCTCAGGGCGACAATGACGGCATTTTTGAGCCGGGCGAAACGCTTGTCCTCTCCATTCCGTTAACAAACAACTCCGGCCAGGCTGCCTTGAACACGGCAGCGGATATTCCGGGAGCAGGGTCGTCGGTTTACGGCACGATTGGGGAAAGCACGACCACCACAAGAACGTTCAATTATACGGTTCCGGCCAATACGCCGTGCGGCGGCTTGATCACTTTGACGATGAATGTGAACAGCAGTCTCGGGGCAAAGAGTTTTCCCCTGCCCATCGCTATCGGGTTAAAGAGCGTTACGCTGACAGAGAATTTCGATTCGGTGGCCGCGCCGAACCTTCCAGGCGGATGGTCGGGGAGTACGACGTTAAACGGAATCGCGTTCGTTACTTCGACAGGTTCGTCCCATACTGCTCCAAATGCGGCGTTCACCGCAAATTCCAATTTTTCGGGCGGGGCCGAAATCACCTCGCCGTCGATCGCGGTCAATTCGGCCGCTTCGACCGTTACGTTCCGGAACAGTTACAACACAGAGCCTACATGGGACGGAGGCGTGCTCGAGATTAGCATTGCGGGCGGGGCGTTTGTGGACATTATCCAGGCGGGCGGTTTGTTTATCGAGAACGGTTATAACGGCACGCTGGGTAACGGCACCAACAATCCGGTGGCCAATCGACCTGCATGGACGGGAAATTCCGGCGGATTTATCCAATCCACAGTCCAGTTTCCCGCAGCGGCAAATGGCCAGAATATTCGTCTTCGCTGGCGTTTTGGCACCGACAGCAACACCGGGACCGATTTCGGATATGTCGGATGGAGCATCGATACGATCACCGTCCGTGCGACCAGCAATTGCTCGTTTGTACCGGCGACGGTCAGATCGCGAGCGGACTTTGACGGTGACGGCAAAACAGATTTTTCAATATTTCGGCCGTCTGACAATAATTGGTATCTCGCACCTTCGCTCGGCGGAATTACGGTCATAACCTGGGGCGAAAACGGCGATGAGCCGACTCCGGGAGACTTCGACGGCGATGGCAAAGCGGACCTGGCAATATTTCGTCCAACCGCTGGATCGACGCCGGATTTCTACATTTTGCAGAGCAACGGCTATGTGCTTAATTTCGTCTCGTGGGGTGATCCGGGCGACAGGCCGGTGGTCGGTGATTATGACGGCGACAGTAAGGATGACGTCGCGGTGTACCGTCCGTCGAACAACACCTGGTATGTGGTCAAGAGCACGGGCGGGCTTGATATAACCGCTTTTGGTCAAGCCGGAGATGTGGCAGTGCCGGGCAAGTACGACAGCGATAGCAAAACCGACCGGGCCGTTTACCGCGGCG
>DLHV01000042.1:19882-21841 GCA_002483395.1 Chloracidobacterium sp. UBA7659
CGGACTACGACGGCGACAATAAGGACGATATTGCGGTTTGGCGTCCGTCAACGGGTTTCTGGTATATCCGGCGGAGCACAAACTTCCAGTTCGATGTTTTCTCGTGGGGCCAAACCGGCGATATTCCCGTACCGGGCGATTACGACGGCGACGGAAAGGACGATCCGTCGGTTTACCGAAACGGAACCTGGTATCTTGTCCGCTCGACCCAGGGAATCGCGACGGCGGGTTGGGGCGTGGCTAATGACATTCCGATCCCCGCCAAGTATGTGCCTTGACCGGGCAACTCGAAAGCAGAAGGCGGCTTGCTTGTCAGGCCGCTTGCCGTTTGTACGGTCGAAACGAATTTGTTGACTTACGCCCGTCCAACCCCTATTTTTGAAGTATCGAGTTTCTCAGACTTTTCGAGTAAACAACCCGTCAAACGAACAGTAGTACCGCTTATGACAAGGAGTTTCCCGCCATGACAAAATCCACCTCAACGCTGGTCTATGCCAAATACGCGATAATCGCCGGTGCGGCGTTGCTGGCAATTGCCGGTTTATCAAGCACCGGGTCGACAGTACACAAGACGAGTGCATCGGCTTCGGGGCCGTCACCCTCTTTTACCGGTGCTCCGATAGAGAGCAATTGTACGGCGTGCCATTCCACCTTTCCCGTCAACAGCGGGGCCGGAAACGTTGCAATTTCAGGGCTGCCGGCAAACTACTTGCCCGGCCAGGAAATCCCTCTTACCGTTACGATGACCGATGCAAATGCTGTGATCTATGGCTTTCAAATGGTCGCTATTAATAACTCGGGCCAGAATGTAGGAACGATCAACATACCTCCCGCAACGCCGCAGCAACTTCAGGTAATCAGCGGTTTTGTCAATGGAAACGAGCGTCGTTACGTCGAACACACGAACCAGGGTGTGACGCCGACGCAGTTCGGTTCGAAATCGTGGAATTTTACATGGACGGCCCCGGCGACCCGCATCGGGAAGCTTAGCTTTTATGCTGCCGGCAACGGCGCAAATAGTGATGGCGGCACGAGCAGCGACCAGATCTATACAAGNNAAAGCAACTTTGTCGGGCTCCGCGATAGCCAATTTCGATTCGGATACGCGAAGCGATATTTCGGTATTCCGCCCATTGACTGGCGTGTGGTACGCCCTCACGAGCGGTGAAGGCGGCTATCAGGTCACCCAGTTCGGCGAAGCGGGCGACGTGGCGGCTCCGGGCGACTATGACGGCGATGGCAAAACCGATCACGCTGTATTCAGGCCGTCAAACGGCAATTGGTACATTCGCAACAGCACTGGTACTTTTGTCCAGATCCCTTTCGGAACCGCGGGTGATGTTCCCGTTCCCGGCGATTACGANNGCGATTACGATGGCGATGCGAAGAACGACCTCGCCGTTTGGCGTCCTTCTGACGGCAACTGGTACATTCTGGGCAGCACGGGAATATACCGCGTTATTAATTTCGGCCAATCGGGCGATAAAACGGCGCAGGGCGATTACGACGCTGACGGTAAGACGGACATAGCGGTATTTAGGCCGTTGACCGGAACGTGGTTCATGATCACGAGCAAGAACCCTAGTTATAGTGTGACCAGTTTCGGCATTAACGGAGATCTTCCGGTTCAGGGTGACTATGACGGGGACGGCAAAACGGATATTTCCGTTTTCCGGCCTTCGAACGGGACCTGGTACACGATCAATGCCACGCAGGGCTACTACACGACCACTTTCGGCATAGCGGGCGATAGACCCGCCCCGGCCGATTTCGACGGTGACGGAAAAACGGATATTGCCGTATTTCGAAANNCGAAACGGAACGTGGTACATTCTCGGAAGCGAGGGCCCCAGCTATTCCGTCGTGTCATTTGGCCAGACCGGCGATGTTCCGGTGTCGAGCGGATATATAGCGGAGTAGTTTACCGGGCTTAAAAGCGACCGTTAGGGAGCGTGCATT
>DLHV01000260.1 GCA_002483395.1 Chloracidobacterium sp. UBA7659
GCATCCCGTCTTCTTTGCCGTAGCCGATGCTGTGAATTTTGGAAATTTTTCCGTCGGCGAAATCGTTCAATTGCTGTCGGCTGACGCGATAAATGCCTTGGTTGCTCGATATCCAAAAATTGCCGCGTTCGTCCTCGAGGATCTGAAAGACGCCGTCACTGTAAAGCCCATTCTTGGTTGAATAGTTTGTGAATTTACCGTCCTTGAAACGCGACAAGCCGGCGTCGTAAGTTCCAAACCAGAATGTGCCGTCCGCCTCCTCGTAGATCGTGCGAATATGGGTTGCGGCGAGGCCGTCTTTTTCAGTGAGTATTCTAAGCCCTGCCTTCAGATCGTAGGGCGATTTTCTGAAGGAGGGACTCAACACAGCCAAGCCGTCCGTACAACTAAACCACAACGAACCGTCGCGTGCCTCGTGAACGATTCTCACGTTGTCGCCCGGCAAACCGTCGGCGGCCTTGTAGAGCGTCTTCACGCCATTTTCGTATTTGAACAGCCCTTTGTTCGTTGCAAGCCAAAGCGCTCCTGTGCTGTCGCGGTGAATATCCCAAAAGGTATAATCCTTGAATAACACATCCAGCTTTTCCGCGAAATCATAAAACCTCCCATTCTCGAAATATTCGATGCCGCCGAAGCTGCCGATCCACAAACGCCCGTCCACATCCTCGAACAGCGAATGCACGACGTCATAAAGCAAGCCATCTTTTGGCCGCCTGTAGTTCCTGATCTTCCCGTCCTTGTAATAAGCCAGCCCGCTAAACGANNCGATCCAAACGCCGCCGTCCAGGCTTTCCAGGATCGGATAGACATTTTTTTCCGCCAAACCTTCTGCAACCGAAACGGATTCGATGACGCGGGGCGTTATGCGATTGATACCGCGCTCGTTCGTCCCGACCCAGAGCGTTTTTTCGCGGTCGACCAACAAGCTCAACGCATTGTTGCTGGAAAGACCTTGGTTTGCACCGAAACACGCAAACCGATTNNNNGCGCTGTCTTGAATAAGACTCTGAACCAGACTGCTTGGCATTCCCTCTCGGGCGGTGAAAGCCGTTACCGCGCCGTCCTTAAACTTGAACAGGCTGCCCGACGCCGCGAACCATAACACGCCATCGCGGTCTTCAAACATCTGTACTAAGAAAAAGTAATTGATCGTCCGGTCGGAAGAAATTTTGTCTGCCGCAAAGGGCAAATCAAACCGCGCTGCGCTCCCGTCTTTTTCAACGCGTCGCAAGCCGTCCCTGNNGTCTATTTCCCAACGAATACCGGAAGGTGAGACATAAATTTTGTAGTCCCTGAAATCGCCTTGCCGTTCAACCGAAAAACGTCCGTCCCGCAAACGCGCCAAACCGCCGGACATGCAAACCAAAAGACTGCCGTCCAAATCTTTCTGAATCTGATGAACCTCATTTGACGGCAGCCCGTCGGCAATCGTAAAAGTTTGAAACTGCCCATGGCTGTGACGAACTAAACCGCTTTCTTCAGTGCCGAGCCAAAGCGTGCCGTCNNACGGCAAACAGACTGGTAAAACGATTGGTAGGTATACTTTTAGAGTTGCCCTTGTTGAAAATCGTAAATTTTACGCCGTCGAAACGCACCAAGCCGTCGAGCGTCGTCATCCAAATATAACCATCAGGCGTTTGCGCCATGGAATAAACCGAATTTTGCGACAAGCCATTGTCGGTCGTCCACGAATCAAAGCGATACTGTGCCGCCGCGAGGATCGGCAGAAAATGAAGGAATAATAGGATCTTGCGGCCGGCTATGCGCATCTTAGTCGAAAAGAGCGTCAGGAATACGGCATATAAACGGATTGTACAAGGAATCTAACTTGCCGAAAGCACGTTTGGCAAGTTAAATTAAGAGGGATAAGGTTTTGAGGACTAATAATGGATTTTACAACAAAAGAGATCTTCAAGCGATACGCGAGCATACTTNNTTGTCGGCAAGCCGATCTCGCCGGTATTTCTTAATATTTTGGTGACAAGCGTTTGCGACATGCGATGCACGCATTGTTTTTTTACCGAGGAGCTTGATGACAGGCCGCGTAAAAAGCTGCAAATGAAGGCGGATGAGATCGCAAAGATATCGGAAACGCTGGGCGGCAACCTGGGCGTTTTGGTCCTTGCGGGCGGCGAGCCGTTCACACGCAAGGACCTGCCGCAGATCGTGCGTTCCTTTTACGAAAACAACAATCTCGACTCCGTTTACCTGATGTCTAACGGGCAAATCCATCAGCGGATCTTCCCGGATGTTACGCAGATCATGGACGAATGTCCGAAATTGAATGTGACGGTCGCCCTCGGAATTGACGGCATGAAGGCGCCGCATGAGAAGATACGCCGCAAGGAGGGAAGCTGGGACAAGGCGATACAAACTGCCCGGACCCTGCAGCAAATGAAAGCTGAGCAGTATCCGCAGCTCGACATTCAGACCTGCACTTGCGTTATGCATTCGAACGAGGACACGATATTCGATTGGTACGACTTTTTGAAATACGATCTGAAGCCGGACAAGGTTAATATCAATTACATTCGCCCGCCATCGGCCGATCCGAAAGAGCTTAATTTCGATCATAATCGGTACGCGGAGCTTTCGCAGATGATCCTTGACGATACAAGAAACGCCGTGTTGAAAAACAGTTACGGGGGTAAATCGGGATTTTTCAAGGCCGCAGTAGATATTTACATGCACGGGCTTATTACAAAGACGAAGGAAGAAAGCAAAGCACAGCTCAAGTGCTATGCGGGCAGTGCCGGTGCGGTCATTTATGACAATGGCGTCCTGTCGTCATGCGAAAATAAGGCCGACGTTCTGAATCTTCGTGATTACAATTGGAATTTTCAGAATGCCTGGAATACGGACCTTATGAAGGACCGGAGAAAAGAAGCCGGTGCGGGCTGTTTTTGCACGCACGAATCGAATTGCTATTACCCTTCGCTACCCTTCAACGCAGGTCATCTGATCAAGATCAAAAAACTTGAAAGACAGATGAAAAAGGCGTCCAAGGAAATGGCGTTTGCCGCAGAAAAGGAGATCGCACTTAAGGCGTAATTATTATGACTTACGATTTCACGGTCGTAATTGAACCCGATGAGGAAGGCTACCACGCATTTGTTCCGGCATTGCCTGGTTGTCATTCGCACGGGGTCACACTGGATGAAACACGAGAGAATATTGCAGAGGCAGTAGAGCTTCATTTGGAGTCCATGATTGAAGATGGCGAGGAAATCCCGCTTGAGCAGACGCCGTATTTCGTTACCAGGTTATCGGTGCCGATTGCCGTATGAGCGAGAAACTGCCCCGGATGAAGGGAACGGAATTGATCCGGATTCTGGAAAAAATTGGATTTGTTGCTAAGCGACAAAAAGGAAGCCACGTTCACCTCCTTCGCGAAGTGGACCACCGTCGTGTTACCGTGCCGGTTCATACATAAAGGCAGAATTATCCCGATCGGAACCTTCAAGGCTATCCTTAAAGATGCGGATCTTTCCGCCGAGGAACTTCGTAAATTGCTTTAATGCCGCAAAACACCCCCAAAATTCTCATCATCTCATCCGACACCGGCGGCGGCCATCGCTCCGCCGCGCAGACCATCTCGGACGGGCTGCAGAAGGNNCGCGCTGGCCTTGGCCGAAGGTTTTGAGAAGTTCTGGCATGGAGATTCATCCGTCGTTCGAGTCGTCAAGGCAGTTGAAGAGGCTCACCATATAACCGACAAATTGGTAAATCTCTACAACTGGGTTTTGCGAAATAAGCAGCACTGGATGAAATACGTTTATTGGGCCGTAAATCGATTTCGGCCAGAAACGCGCGAGTTCGTTCATCGGAGATGCATCGGTTTTCTCAAGATCCAGTTTGAGAAGTGGTGTCCGCACGTGGTTGTCAGCGTCCATCCGCTGACGCAGCACATTTTCGGCCGCGTTCTGCGCGAGCTTAATCTAAGTTCGCAGATTCCGCTTGTTACGATCGTTACCGACCCGTGTTACGGATTCTGGAGGGGCTGGGCGTGTGATGATGTTTCGCTTTATCTTGTCGCCAATGAGGATGCGCGTCAGCAGCTTTTAGACTATGGCGTTTCGTCCGATAAGATCAAGATCTCCGGCTTGCCGCTTCATCCGAAATTTTGCGAGGTCGATGAAAAAGCCGCGCAGGACGCGCGAAAAGCCTTTGGCCTTGATCCCGATAAATTCACAGTATTTGTAAATGCGGGATGGGTCGGCGGTGGGAATATTCCCAAGATCTTTAAGGAACTGGTCGCCGGCGAATTGGATGTGCAAGCGATTTTCCTCGCGGGCAAGAACGAAGAGNNCTCCGGAAGGAAGCCGTGGAGATAGCAAAACGGGCGAAATTTCCGGTCAAGGTCATCGGTTATTCGGACGAGGTCGAAAAGCTGATGCAGTCTGCCAACGTCATGATCTCAAAACTCGGCGGGCTGACGACCTTCGAGGCTCTCGCATGCCGTCTGCCGATCATCGCGGACGCAACCACTCCGCCGATGCCGCAGGAAGCCGGCACTGTAAGCCTTCTGGCGAAACGCGGCGCGGGCATTCTTTTGAAGAAGGCGTCGGACGTCGTTCCGATCATTCAATCGCTGATCGGTAATTCGCGTCGCTACACCGATATGAAAGCCGCGACGGCCGGAATGACTATGCCCGGTTCACGCGACCAGATAATCCGCGAGATCACGGCACTCCTGCCCGCTCATCCTCAGGCAGCGGAGCCGGTAATTATCCCCGCCAATGCATAGTTTTCCATTTTGCGACTTGTCAGATTTCCGCTATTTCTTTAACCTTTTCTTTTGATCGCAAAGTCTTTAATCGTTTTGGAGAGATCATTTTGAGTCTTTTGCTTGAGGGAAAACGCGCGTTTGTTTCCGGCGGAACGCGCGGCATCGGGGCCGCGATCTGCGAGGTATTTGCTCGTGAAGGAGCTGACGTGGCCTTCAACTATCATTCCCGCGAAGACCTGGCCGAAGAGGTAAAGGCGAAGATCGAAGCACATGGCCGTAAAGCCTTATCGTTCAAGGTGTCGGTCACCGATCGATATGGGATGAAGCACATCGCCCGCGAGATCATGGAAGCCTGGGGGCCGATAAATGTTCTTGTAAACAACGCCGCGGTCAATAAGGGTGACAATTTCGCGACGACGACCGATAAATCGTGGGATTGGGTTGTCGATACGAATGTCGGCAGCTTGTTCGCGGTCACTAAGCCTTTCTATAAGCAGATGATACGTGCAAAGATCGGATCGATATTAAATATCACGTCCGTAGGTGCGATCCGAAGCCTGCCGACGTCCGTCCATTACGCAACATCGAAGGCGGCGATGATCGGCTTTACGAAATGTCTTTCGCGCGAGGCTGCCAATTTCGGGATCTCTGTGAACGCCATAGCCGCCGGAATCTTCGACACCGACCTCGGCCATACTCTGCCCGAACGCCTCATTCAAATGCATGATTTTTGGGTTGCTAAACAAAGAATGGGCCGCCCCGAAGAACTCGCCGAATATGCCGCCTTTATGGTCAGCGACCGCAACAGCTTTATGAGCGGCGAGGTTGTCATCGTCGATGGCGGTGCTGTCACATAGTGTCAGAACCGGGAACACTAGCGACCGGATTTCTACTCATCCTTTATCCTTCACCCTTTAAGTTCAAGCGGTATTTTGAAAACAGAGGTCAAGAGATGTTATGGCACTATTTGCAACGATCGAGCGGGATTCGCCGGAATCCGTTAAGTTAATTACATTGGCTCACCTGGCTGCGGATTTTAAGGAAAAGCGTCGTTCAAGGCCAGACCGGCAGCTAAGTATCGTTCTGTATGGATATCTAACGGCCGTAGCTGCATCGGATTCCATCAAAGAAGAGATCGAGCGCGGTCTGATGAACAAGAGCCTGGCCGCGATCACGAAAACTCTGGTTGGCTATGGCGTGCCGATCGACAAACTCTATATCGGAGAATTTGTATTTTCAACATCAAAGGCCAGGAAGATCGATATTTTCCTCCAACAGCAGGGCGAAGCGGCGCCGAATTTTCCAGGCAATCCGCCAGTGGCGGGCAGGACCGGTATGCCCATGTTATCCAAGTCGGCGAAGGACGCTGAGCTGAGCATTAACAGCAACAAGAAACTGACACTTGAAGTGACGGTTTACGAGAACAAATCCGGCCGGCGGACAGTGGTGCCGGAAATAGCGTTCAAGACAATTACGGCTGTCACCTGGCTGGAAGCGACGCAAGGCTTCAGCTCGCAGTTGACGCTTTGGAAGCCAAAGCTTGAGGTCCTGATGCGGCGAATCGGCCAGCAGGGGATCGCGGACAAGGTCGAATTTGCGGTCAGGATCACGGTCGATGGCGAAGCGGGCAGATCCAAAGAGGTCGCAAAACAAATATCGGCCCAAGTTGCCGCATCGCTCAAGGCCGCGCTGACCTTCAAGATCACCATTCCGGGAACGAAACGCGAACTGCCGGTCGAGCTTTCCTATTCTTACGGCATCGGATACCGGGCTAATCATGAGGCCCCGCTCGACGGCCGCTTCTCCGAGGAAGGCAAGGGAATGATCACGGTCACGCTCTTCAGGTTTAACTCGTGGTGAGGCCGGTTCATGTTGCATTCTTCGTCCACAGAACGTAATTCTTGAAAAAGTATATCCACGGCACGGCGATGATCGCCACGGGAACGCCGATAAAGGCGCGGGTCATTGCTTCGGCGGGCGAGCCGGCAAGGGTGCCAGTCCGCCACAATGGGTAAGCGACCACGATCAGCCATAGCGACTTGTAAAAGATCATAAAGATCATGATCGGCAGCATCCTCAGCGGATGTATCAGGCCGAGGACTCCCAATGTCGTGTAAGCCGCCCAGACACAGAATGACATCGCCTTGAAGTGGTCCCACGGGCCGGTTTCCGTCAGAAGAGTCTTCCACGAATCCGTTGCGATAAAAGCCGCCATCAGGAAGTAGAACATTCTCAGGAGGTAAATGTTTATCGGGCGAACGCCCTCGTATTTTGGGTAGTTCGGGGTGAAGATGTAATTGATGAATCGCATAATGCAGGCTTACGCGCCGAATGGGAGAAATGTTCCCCGGACGCAGGTTGCTGTCGACGGGTCTTACACCGTGCTATTTTCTTCGTCCGCGTCAGTCACAACGGGAAGCCTTTGACGATGAGCCAGATAGCCGTGGCCGCGTGGATCGGAGCGAGCGGCATCGCGAGAAAGCCCAATTGCGGATAGCCCAGGAACATCATTGCCGTAACGCCGGTGAATTGACTGGCGACGCCTACAATGCCCAGAGTCGACAAAGGCCGCGGGATAAGCCGAAATCGCCAAATGGAAATGTAAAATGTCATCATCCATGCCCCGATCGCGACAAGCTGTACGACGTGTGCTGACCTTCGCATTGACGCGGCCGCCGCGCCCCAGGCCTGATAAACCGCCGGTTCGGCGCCGCCTGAGTTGACGAACTGTTCGCTGACCGCGAGCATTGAAAGCACCGATCCGCTGTGTACGGCGTCGATTCCACAACTGATCGCGCAGACCCCGAGGAACCAAAGTGCGGCTCCAATGCTGTACCGCTTTAGAACGGAGAACATCTTCACACCGAGAAAGAGGGTTAGCGCTGCCCCTATAAATGCAAGGCCCAGGCCCGCGCGCATCTGTACGCCGCTTGCGGCTGCCGTTTCAAGAAAGTCCGGATAGCCCGCATTCAAAGCGCGCATCAACACAAAAGGAAAAATGAGTGCAGATGCCATCTGCAGCAAAAGCAAAATGCCCACCGTCCGCCCGACGCTCATTTCTGGTCTCATCACGAGTTCCTCTTTTTTTTGAGTCGTCTGGCTTTACGAAACGAAGTTTGAAAAGTTCCCGCTCGGTAATGAAGAAAGACCGCGCGCGTTACGTTGGCGGTCTTTTTGGGCTAACCCCAGTCGCGCTTCAATCTCCGATGGATATCACCACCTTTCCGCGGGCGCGTTTTGTGTCCACGTAGTGGACGGCTTCCGGGGCTTGATCCAAAGTGAAAATGCGGTCGATGACAGGTATTACCTTCCCGACGGCAACGATGTCGGCGAGTTCCGGAAGGTCGCCCTTGTTGGTTTTCGCGATGAAGGTGGCAAACTTCTGCCTGCTGAAAAGCGACATTGCCGGAGCGTTAAAAATGCCGGCGAGCATTCGCGGCATCGAAGCTTCCACGCCAAGCACACCGCCACCGATCCATTTTCCATCGGGTGATAGAACGGTCGTAAAGGCGCGAAGCGGTTTATCCCCGACGAGATCGAAAATGACGTCGTAACGACATTCGCCATCCGTGAAATCTTCACGCGTATAATCTATGACATGGTCGGCGCCTATCTCACGCGCGAGATCAACATTCCGCATGCTGCACACGCCCGTCACATCGGCACCAAGCCACTTGGCTATCTGCACGGCGAAAGTCCCGACCCCGCCGGAAGCTCCGTTTATAAGGATCTTCTGACCGGGCTGCAGACAGGCAATATCTCGAAGCCCCTGCAGTGCGGTGCGACCCGCGACGTTTAAGGATGCCGCCGCTTCAAAACTAGCATTCGTGGGCATTTTGGCCAGTTTCGACTCCGGAGCACATACATATTCGGCAAATCCACCGCCGCTTGATCCGCCAAATACCGCATCGCCGGAAGCGAACCGCGTAACATTTCGGCCGACCGCCTCGACCTCGCCTGCGACATCGGCGCCGGGCCGCTTGACCCTTGTTCCAATCATCGTGGACATCAGGTTTCGCATCCATGGAGCGGTCTTTAGCNNTTAGCAAGTGGCCGTCAAGCGGGTTCACCGCCGCCCCGCGGACCTTTATTAGGACTTCGTCATCGGCCGGAACAGGTTTTTCTATCTCGGCGAGCTTCAGAGTATTCGACGGACGACCATAGATGATGGCTTTCATTTATTGGATTTACGAGAAGGGGGAGGCGAAAGTTTCGGACATTACGTCAGCGATCGTTGGCGGGCACGAAAGCTTGCCGGATACATTTCTCAGCCTCAAAACCGCAATATCCTTTGTAATTTTACATTCTGAACCCTGCATTCTGCATTTGTTCCGAACGTCCCTTTGGAGTCTAAAAAAGGCCTCGACCGGAGACGAAGCCTCTACTCATCGCTAGCTAATGTGAATGCTTTTACTTCGGCATTGGATTTAGTGTCAGTCCTCTGACGAGCATGCTCGAGGTCACGGTTCGAAGTGCGTTTAGTGAATCGTTTGCCTTCGTTCTCGCTTCGGCCGTGCCGTAATGCTTGAGGCTGATCGCATCGAATTTCGCGCCTCTTTCGGCATTAAAATCGATTGCGTCCGCATAGTTCTTGTACGTGACGACCACTCCTAGGTCCCAGTCGCCCGGGCCGTCGGAAGTGGGCTTAGTAAAGTAACCATAACCAACGATCAATCCCTGCTTCACTTGTTCGTCCAAAATAGGCTTGGTGTTTGTACGCAGGAAGGTCGTAAATTCGGCCGTTTTTCCCGGCAAGACGTCAAAATAGGTGACGCGCGAAACATTACCAGGCGTCGTAGCCGGTGGCGTCGCCGTCGGGGTTTGTGCCTGCGCTCCGATAGCGAATAGGTATGCAAAAAACAGGCTTAGATAAACTCGTTTCATCGTTAGTCCTCCAATAATTTAATAGATAAGGCCAATGGCCTCGCCCATGATAAGACTATGCCGGTTCTACAACAGCGGGCACGACAAAATTGCGGATTAAGATGGGTTCTTTACGATACTCTTATTTGAACCTTTGTCAAAAGCGTCGGGTCACGGAAAATGACCGTAAGCGGTATCAAGAGTTCGACGGCCCTCAACCGAGTGTTCTTGACCGCATTACCTGAACGACAGCAAAACGACAGCCGTGCCCTATGTCAGGGGGTAACTTCATAGATGACCCCGATCTTCCCGATCTTCGATCTTTTAGGTGTTTGTAGCCACGGTAATAAATAACGATAAATATATATTGACAAACGATAAATCCTGATATAGGATCACAACATAGACCGTCAATAAAGATCAACTATGAAACGAGGCTCAACAATCTTCCTTCAGGTCGTAATTGTACTTCTGGGCATAGGCGTGCTTGCCACCTTGCTGTGGGAACCCCAGGTAGAGGGCAGGAACGTGAACGCCACGCAGTTTGAAATATATTTCAAGGATCCATTCCTGGCGTATATCTATCTGGCCTTCGTCCCATTTTTTGTCGGGCTTTATCAGGCGTTCAAATTGTTGGGGTATGCCAGACGAAACGAAGTATTTTCCGAGCGTTCTGTACGAGCTTTTCGAATCATAAAATACTGCGCATTAACTACGGCGATCTTTATTGTCGGAGCGGAAGCCTACATTTTCATATTCGTACGCGGCACGGACGATGTTGCTGGCGGAGTTATGATGGGTGCCTTCATTATTTTGGTCTCTGCCGTCATCGCCACGGCCGCCGCGGTTTGAGCGGATATTACAAAACGCCGTGGATATAAAATCCGAGAACGATCTGACCGTCTAAACAAAAATGGCGATCATTATTAACATCGATGTTATGCTGGCGAAAAGGAAAATGAGCGTTACCGAGCTCGCCGATAGAGTNNAAGGAAAATGAGCGTGACGGAACTCGCCGAAAAAGTCGGTATTACGATGGCGAATATCTCCGTGTTGAAGAATGGCAAAGTGAAAGCAATTCGGCTATCAACATTGGAGGCAATTTGTAGAGCTTTAGAATGTCAGCCTGGAGATATTTTGGAATATAAGGAGTAGCAAATGGCTCATGACCCTCATGACCTTTAATGCTCTCGAGAGAAAGGCCCAATATTTACCGCGATCTCTCTCACCTGCCGTCTGGCAGCAGATAGGTCAAGCGTGATTTGTTTTAACTTTCGCCCTTGAAGCGGCAGGCCGAAGCATTCTGTCTACGATTGGATCAAAGCGATTAGGCCTCGAACTGCGAAACGACAGCCAAGCTTCAAAAAAAATCCAATTATCGCCATACAATTCTTCTCCATTCACGATCCGGTGGCAATTTTCGTAGGTCTTGCTGGAACCGCAGTAGCAAGCTTCCGTCGGCTTGATGGTACTCAAAAGGAACTTCGGGTCGTGATCCGTCTCGCTCCCGATCCAAACGTTCGGCTCAGTCTGTGAAAAAATATTCCACTTAAAAAGCCAAATCAAAGAGTGATCGACAAAGGCTACGATGCCTTTATCCCGAGGATATTTCCACGGAGCGAATGCGCATATACGGTCGCCGAGAAAGTGTACTCGGAGCTCATCCGGAATCGCCGGTTCAAGAATTTTAGTTTGGGGTAACCGCCCATCGTTGAAATCCGTCACCCTAACGATAAAACTGCGAATTGGTGTATCAATTTGGCGCGTGAGCCAATGCCCATCGTGATCCACGTTGCAATCAGGATGATGTCTGATTTCATGCTCCTCTCCGGGCATTATCAAAACTGCCCGATCGTGCTCAAGATCATCGAGAATTGCATCAAATTCATCCGTAAGCCTTATCGGCTGAAGGTTTCCCTCCCAGACTAATGAAGCCGATTCTGGCTCAGAAACAACGTGAAGCGATGGATACGCCAACCGCATCGACTCGATCTTCGCATTTCTCGCTTCGTCGGACATAATCTTACTTTACTCTCCGAAGGGCGGACGCGGCTCGACAGATCGTCCTTGAGAAATCACCGCGGGTGCTCGTGTCACGCCGGATGACGTAGCGTGGGCCGCGGCAGCACGTGGCTCAAATAGAACGCTCGCATCCTGACTGCCTTCGAATGCCCGCAGGCGTTGGAGAAACGCGTCGCGAGCCCTGATAATGACTGCTCGCTGCTCCGTCGTGAGATCATCTACGTATGCGTCGATGTTGCGGTTGGGGTCTGCTCTGTCCGGTATCTGGCTGTGCGATACCCAATTCGGAAGTTCCTCAAAGAATTTTACGAGCGCATCGTAAATCTCTAGATCCGGATTTGTGCGGAAATAGTCAGTGAAAATCTGCTCAAGATGAAAAGACTTAAGCTTGAACTCTTCATTGGCTTCACACGACGCGTGCTTCCACCCTTTGCCGCATTTTGTGCTGCGACGAAAGTCATCATTTTCGCCGTTCACTTTCTCAGCCATGTGGATATAGCCGATCGGATCCGTGAGAATGAAGGAGATAGAATCGACTCCTTTCGTAACCCGTTCGTATTTTCGCTGCCTTGAGGCGTGTCCTCTAATTATCAGTTCGGGCACGCGAAAGATATCGTCATCAAACTCGTTCTTGGCGCCTGTCTCCCACGCTGGGACGATGTCCACACCAAATTTCTCTTCGGTGCCCCTAAAGAGAGTTATTGATACGGAATGCGATTGAATTCTGATTTCGCTCCTGAGGCCATCAGGGGCAACGAATTTTTCTTGCAACAGCTTGGCAATCTCGCCGATCGCGACTGAGGGGTCTGGCGAAAGATCACGAGAAAAACCGGCGCGAAAAAGAATGTCGAGATCATGCGGCGGTCTAATCGCCGTGAATCGCGGATACGAACCGATTTGGCGACACCTATGTTCGCCGAGTATTCGGCAGACGGCGGCGTAGATCGCCGAGATTAATGCCTTTTGTTCCTCAGTTGGAGTGAGGTGTTCATGTGAATATTTTCTTAATGCCTCATTTCTCATAACTGGTCGTGATCATCGCCGTGACAATGTCGTTTAATAGCCTCCCTCTAAAGTTTGTAACGATGGTATGCCGATGGTGCTCGTCAAGGCGGTTCACATCGGTTCTTTCAATTAGCCCGCTCGCCTGAGGGGCGTAAACAATGCAGGGCACATTAGGTCGTCGAGCTTCCAATAAGGGGTCGAGCGATGTTGCCCAGTCGGGCCAAAAGACCAAGAAAACGGACGCGCTCTCGGCGACGTCGATCTCAGCGGGTGAGTGCACGTGTGTAATGTTGCCGGGTTTGAAAAGCTTTGAGTCGATGAGCAATTGGCGGAGCTCACCATAAGCGGTCGGTGCGGCGAAAATGGCGATTTTTCGTTTGGCAAGGCCNNCGGAAAATACGACGACGCTCATTATTCCCAAAATCCACAGAAGCGTGTGTATCGCTTCAGGCCATGCAAAGAGTCCACTGAGGTTATTCTCGGTCATAATAATTAATATGGTCAGGTGGCCTAGTGATCGACTTTGTCTCGGATCGAAAAAGCCAAATCTCCGGCGCCCAAAGATTCTATATCAAGCCCTTGCCGAAGTCAAATAAAAAATGACACAGCAAACGCTGTGTCAAAACTGCCAACATACACAATAGATAAAACCGCGGTTAAAGGTCCAGCCGACCCATATAAGCAAGCCTGTAAGTGATCGCCCGTACGCTTACCTGATAGCGCCCCGCCAAATCTTTCAGTGTTGTATCATTGTTATCGACCAAACTCACCGGCCGCTTGATCTTCGCGACATCTGCGGCTAGAAGTCTTCGGGGCATTAACAACTCAGCCGCGAACAAATTCGCCTCCCTTTCGAAAACGTCCTCACCGGTAGTAGACCGATCATCGCGGAAATTTATTTGCAGGCCGGTATTCGCTCCGTCAAAATGTATTCCTTGGTAATGTTCAAGCAGGAAGTGTCCAATTTCGTGGGCGATCGTAAACCGCTGTCTGTTTCTGTGGTGTGCCCGATTGACGCCGATAATACCGCCCTTGTCCTTCCCCTCATTTATTAGCATCCCGGATATTGAGTCGTCAGCCTCCTGCTTAATAATCTCTAAACCCAAGGACTTGGCGAGGGGAGCCAAAACTATATGAGGCTTCGTGACTTTGTTATCAGCCAGAAGCTTCTCAACTAATTCTTCGATATGCTTTCGACGTACTCTCATTTTTTCCTCTTGTTCGCACGATTCAGTACTGAGGTTAAGAAATCGCTTTCTTTCTTCGCTCGACCCGCGGGAATCTGTGCGGATGCTCCAGGTCGGGTTCGAGCAATTGAGGAGGGAAGAAGTTGGATGGGTTTAATGCCCAATGAATCTGCAACATCGATCAGGACATGGACCAGAAGACGTTGATTACCTTTCTCGATATTCGTCAGAGATGTTCTGCTTATGACGAGAGCGTCCGCAAGCTCTTGTTGGGTCAGGCCGGCCTTGACACGCGCCTTGCGAATCAGAAGTCCCAACTGAATATAGAAATCTTCTTGAGCCGCCACGAGATTAAGGGAAGTCCCAAAGCCAACATTACCAACTTTGATTACTTACGTCAATATCATAAACATCTCGAATCAGCAAAGGCCCGTCGTGACGAGGCCTTTCGTAATAACATGCTGAAGCGTGAGCGCTGAACTGAGAAATTACATCCCCATGCCCATGCCGCCCATGCCGCCGCCCAATGCGCCCATTCCGCCTTCGCCCTTTTCGTCGGGGGCGTCGCTCCAACCACCCCGTCTGCGACCGCCCCGTCTGCCGAGGCGGCATCCACCCCGCCTAATCAAGGCGGGGAGCTTAAGATTACATTCCCATGCGCATGCCGCCCATGCCGCCGCCCACGTTTCGATTGCGGAATGCGGAGCGCGGATTGCGGAACACATGAGAAAATATATCATCGGCGATCACTGTTTCGTCCCAACTTCGGCGGTTTCGGTCTTGTCTCGGTTGGTGACCGGCTCGAGGCGGTCAGTGTATTTCTTTTGCAGCTCGATATAATGGTCGATCAGCCGCTTTGTGTCGTGGCCGAATTGGGCAGAGATCCGGTGCCGCACTTCTCTCACGCGCTCGATGGCGATGTCTTTTTCTGTACTCATAGCGAGTCTCCTAAGAGTTCCAGCGGCGTTACCAGCAGCGGAACGAATAACCCAAGCATAACATTGATTTGCCGGATATGTCCGAACTTGTTTGCATTCGCGAGGTGCTTGCAGTTCCACGTCAGCAGGAAATCACACTTGTGATATGAAGCCAACGCCAGATGCAGGGCATCGCCGCGAGGATCGCCCGGCATCACCTTGTGCTGTATATAAGTATCTACGATCTCTCCGATATTTTCGTCGATCGACAAGACGGGCAGCGTAGTTACGAGATCAATCACATCTTGCTTGTTCGGAAAGTCGCCTTGCTCCAACTCTTCGATGACTGCAGGGCTGGTAAGGAGAGAGTAATCCTCTTCCGCTACGTGCCAAAATTGCCGCGTCCATTCACGACGCGCTATCATATCAGGCTCAGTACGAACCTCGTAATAGAAGCTAGCGACCGACGTCTCAACGTAAACCCTGGATCTCACAAGGAAAACTATACAACAAAGAAAGGCCCCAGCGAACCGAGACCTTTCTTTATTGCGTGGCCTTCACTCATGGGCGGGCTACTGACACGGGACGCCGCGTTGCGGCGTTGGGGACAAGAGTGTCCCCGCTCCGTTACGTTCCCATGCCCATGCCGCCCATTCCGCCTTCGCCCTTTTCTTCGGGGGCGTCGCTCCCACCACCCCGTCCGCCGACCACCCCGTCAGCACCACCCCATCCGCTCGCTCCCACCACCCGTCAGCGAAACGCTGCCACCCCTCCTCAGGCAGGAGGGGAGTTGCGTCTACCCCGCCTAAGACAGGAGGGGGCTAAATCCTGCCACCCCTCCTCAAACCAGGAGGGGAGCCAAATCGCCACCCTCCGCCGGCAGGAGGGGAGCAATGGCTTCGGTTGTCATGATGAAGTCCGGCGAGCATATTCTATCACAGCGGCAGGCGTTGGACGACGTTGTTCCATTCTTCGGGCGGGCTGCATTCGGCGACCATGACGATCTCGTTGATCGCTGCTCCGATGGGATAGTTTTGAGAGATTTCGAGAACCCCCGGCATTGGGAGGCCAGCGGTGACGCGGACGTTTGCGTGGCGGCGCATTGTGGCTATGTCGTGAGTCAGGACGATGCGGTTTTCGGTTGCGGCAAATTCAAGAATGCGTTCATCACGAAGCGTGCGAAGTCCTACATCCTGCATTCGAACAATATCCAGGTCCGGAAGCCGGCGGCGAACACCATCGAGAATGGCGCTCCTGAAATCTTCGTCGGTCAGGAACCTTATTTTTCCCAATGCGGATCCTCACCGTTTTTTCGAGCGAGAAGCATCTCGCGCGTTATTTTCGGCGGGAACTGAGCTTCGTGCTCACGCCATTGCTGCTCGCGCTCGATCTCTCGCTTTGCAAGATATTCGTCGACCGCAGCCTTGTTGTGAAGGTAATAGGCGATAGCGGCGTGGACCTGGGCCAGAGACATCGAATCAAAATTCTTCTGGATCTCGGTGGCGTCAGCCCCTTTGTTGAATTCGTAGANNGACGCGGGTGTCGCCGACTTTGAGAACGCCTTCCACCGAACGTACAGGCTTTGGTATTGTGCCGACGAGCGAGGCCATGGAGCTATTTTAGCACGGAAATGACCGGGGTTTGAAAAGAAAAAGGCTTCGTCCCGGTTGAGGCGAAGCCTTTGTCAATTAACCCACGGATAGTGCGTGGGTTAGCGGAGTCACGCCGCGTTGCGGCGTTGGGGA
>DLHV01000143.1:0-20437 GCA_002483395.1 Chloracidobacterium sp. UBA7659
CCGCCCGGCCGCCGCATGGGCCACGCCGGAACGATCATCAGCGGCGGCAAAGGCACCGCCGCCGAGAAAGTCGCCGCCCTCAAAGCCGCCGGCATCGAACCCCAGGCCGCCGAAGTTTCAATGATTCCGCAAACCTACGTCAAACTCGAAGGCGGCGACGCCCAAAAAATGCTAAAGCTCTACGACGTGATCGAAGACTACGACGACGTCCAAAAGGTCTATGCGAATTTTGATATAGACGAGAGCGAGATGGAGTAACTAGGGAATCGGAAAAATTGATTTCTCTTCGTCGGCATCAAAGGCAAGGATGGCTTTCGCTGAGCGTTTCAGCAAAGCTGCAACGTCCGCTGTCTTGCAATTTCCTAACCGTATCCAGATAACTTTTGGAGGGTGTCCTAACAGAATGCTTCGTTGTTCAAAATCGTCGTCCTTCGTAACGATTGTAAATCCATTTTGCTTGGCGTAAAGCCAGATTTCTCCGTCGTCCGAGTTCTCAGACATGATCGAGGTGATGTGTTGACTCCCTGGATAACTATGTTCGAGTTGCTTGACGAGTTTTCGCGAGAGGTTTTGATCAAGCAATAATTTCATACTGCTCAGGAACAGCTAACTGTCGTTCTCGGTTCGCTGCAAAGGCAAGGCATGCGCGAATATCTTCGTGAGTTAGCTCTGGAAAATCAGATAAGACTTCCTGCTCAGTCATTCCGCCGGCAAGATACTCTAGGACATCCTGGACAGTGATGCGCATGCCGCGTATGCAAGGTTTTCCTCTTCGCTTGCCGGGTTCGATGGTGATAATTTCACGATAATCCATATCAAGATATTACCAGCAAATACCTGATATACCAACATTTTTCGCTGGCTGTGACGACGACGACGACGTTCAGAAAGTTTATGCGAATTTTGATCGACGAGAGTGAGATGGATTAAGAAACATAATATTTTTCGATTTCCATCTCATCTCAGTGCTGGCTCGATGACCGATTTCACGTCTTGGCTGTGGGCCGGGTAGCTTTCATGTCCTGCAGTAGCCGTGTTTGCCCGAAAACTCCGATTGAGGTCAGAAAAAGGGCGGCAAAGAATAGTCCAAGTCCGATCGAACCGTCCGTCCATTTCATGTTTCCAGGAATCAACATAAACGTTACCAGTCCAAACTCGACAGATCCTAAAACAAGGAAATTCAACCAGTAGCCCAACTGTAGATTACGCCAAATATAAAAGATGGAAACCGCAATAGCGAACATGCCAAACCAGATCAGGTTGAACGCATGATAATTAAGAATTCCGGCTACTGCCTCACCGGATATACCGCTGAATTCCGACGGGGGCCTGGCGGATGCCTGGATAGCGATCTGCTGGGTTTCGTCCGCGGCAAACATTATGGCCAAGCCTCCGGCGATATGAAGTAACCCCCAAACGCAATAAATAATTACTCCTAATCTGTTAGCAAGTCTCGCCATGGCTTTCCTCCTTGAATAGTTTTGATATCTCCAGCTGATTGATCTCGCGAATCTCCACGCTTCCTCCGCGCAGGATAAACGGACAGCCTGCGGCAAGATCAATCGCTTCCACCTGGCCGTCAGCTTCAATAACGCAGATGCCGGTTATGGCCTCTTTAGTTTCGCAGTAGGGACCGTCGATTACGCTTCGTCCATTCTTTTGACGGGCCGTACGAGCGTCTTTTCCAGAAAGCCCTGCGCTCGCATATAGTCCTTTTTTCTCGAGACTCCGGTTCCAGTTCTCAAATTCGACAAGTAGTTTTTGGAAATCGTCCGGAGAGTACGACGGGAAATTGATTTCTTCGCTTCGTAGAAGCAGTACAAACTGTGGCATATTTCGCCTCCTAAAATTAAGATTAAGAGTCATTTTTTTTATGACTCTACCTGAATAACGTTTGAAACATCCCAGATGGGACATATTTGATAAGAATTCCGCGAACTCAGAAGTCAGTTGATTCCTCGATTCGCCTTAGGATAAGTGCCCTTTCCNNTTCGTTTGACACCATGGGTAGTGCGAGCCGATAATTTTCAACCGCAAGCGAACTACTGCCGGCTCGACGATGAAGGTCCGCAAGAGCCGCAAAATAAAGATAGTAATCCGAAAGCTGCCCATCGGCACCAAGCTCATGGATCGCGTCCAGCCCGGCCCGGGTTCCGCGAGCTTCAGCGATCGCGACGGCCCTGTTCAGACCAACAACGGGATTGCCGGTCATTTCGTAAAGTCGGTCATAGAGGTCCGCGATCACGCCCCATTCAGTTGAACCGTAATCTTTTGCGACAGCATGAGCCCCCGCGATCTGCGCCTCTACATGATATACAGACAGTCTGTTTCCGCCGATCGATTGCCGCAGGTATCGAAGCCCCTCGCTGATCCTGGCGGAGTCCCATTTAGTGCGATCCTGCTCAGCCAGAAGAACCAGCGAGTTTGACGCATCGATCCGGGTCGGAATCCGGGACGAATGGAGCAGCATTAGGGCCAAAAGTGCGGAAACTGAATATCTGCTTGGAAAATCACGCGATCCCTTAAGCAGCAATGAGGTCAAACGAATCGCTTCATCGCAAAGTTCGGCCCGGATGGGGGTGTCGTCGTTACTTAACGAATACCCTTTATTGAATATTGAGTATAGGACCTCCAGAACCGCTTCGATCCGTGCCTCGATCTGTGCGTCATCGGGCCATGTGAATGGGTTTTTGATCTCGCGCAGACTTTGTTTTGAGCGAGTGATCAGCTTGCGAACGCTCTCATCGTTAGAAAGGAACGCTCTCGCTATCTCGCGAACTGAATGCCCTCCGGCAAGGCGCAGGGTTAGCATTACTTGTGACCGGCGGCTGAGTGTCGGATTGCAGGTCAATAGGATCATTTGGAGTTGATCGTCCACATACNNGTAAACTGCTCCGCTATTTGGCCCTCAAAGTGTTTGGCGACGGCGGGTGCAAGAGCTTCAGTTCGGGTTCGTCTGCGAATCGTATCGATAGCCAAATTCTTTGCGACCGTCGTTATCCAGCCAGCTGGATTCTCGGGAACGCCCTTGTAGGGCCAGACCTCGCAGGCCTTTAGGAATGAATCCTGGACGATGGCCTCTGCGGCATCGATGTTTTGTGTGCCTAGAATGCGGGTGAGAGTGGCAGTCAACTGGCCACTCAGTTGCCGAAATAGAGGTTCGAGGGTTGGCGAAACGTTCGAATTTGAAGGCCCGGTCATTGTTTAAGGGTTCAAGGAGTGTTCAACTGGACACTTAACCGAAAAGCGCGGCGGCGCACGAACAGAATTCGTAAAATGTCTCGCGACTTCGTTAGTTGATCATTGTCATGCAATATGTTTCCTGCCCAAACACGATCCGATGCCCGTCAGGCGTGACAACACTGAAGTCACGGATCCCCCACGATTTGTTTGCCATTGGTGAAAGGATCTGCGCGCCGCGTTCGATAAATTCTGCATAGACTTCATCAACATTCTCGACAAGCGCGTGGGCGAACCAGGAATGGTTGCCGGTTTCCTCGGCGGTCATTTCGTCGGAGCACTCGCCGAGCATTANNGCATTACCTTAAAATCGCCAAAGGAAAGAAACTCCCAACCTGGCGCGGTGAAATCGCGTTCGAAGCCGAGCTTGTCGACATAATACTCTGCTTCGATTGCCAAATCTTTCACGGCAAGAACGTGCCGGGTTTGAATGATCTTTCGTTCCATATTTTTAGAGATAACTCAATGCCCAATGCTTGTTTCGTTTCTTTAGATTGCCCCACCACCGGCACAACGGATACAGAATAACGAGACCGGCGATCCATGCGGCATATACAACCCATAAAGGAAAACCATGGCCCGGCGGGGCTTTCTGTCCCATTTCGAAGAGAGCAAGGAAGAGGTAGCTCGGATCCTTTCCGGCCAGATAGCTGAGCAGCACAGCGGCACCATGTGCCCAAGCCCATTGGAGAAAATAGAAGAACAACGGCACGCGGCCAAAGGTTATCGAGATCCGCTGCCCAACGGATTTGCCTTCGATCCGGTCCGCAAGCGCGAGGACGATCAACGCCGGGCCGAGCGTCATCAATAGAAAAAGCAGCGAAGGCGGATATTTCGTCGTGTTTAGGAAGGAGAGAAATGTTTCGACGCCAGTTTCCTGATACTTCCAATGAGAAGGATCGCCGTATACGTTCACAAGGCGGACGACAACAAAAAGAACCGTCGCGAGCAAGCCCAGCGCCAGCAAAAGTTTTCGGCGCTTTGCGCTATCCCAACTATAGATCGACCCCAGCGCATAACCTGCCATCATCGCGCCGACCCACGGGATCAGCGGATAGGCAACAAATGCCTGCGAGTCGCCGAACAAACGAACCACGCCGGGCTGGTGAAGAATGATCCAGATGGCCTGCGAGAGATCTGGCGGTGGCGTTCCGGCGAAGGCGATGTTCGGCGGGACCTGAAAGCCGTCGAGCAAATTATGCAGCACGATCATCAAAATACCCGCAATGCCGACAATCTTACCTGGCAGATAGATCAGCGCGGCCATCGCGATCATCGAAACGCCGATCACCCAGATGACCTGCGCCATGCCGAAGAACGAATAATCGAGATTGAAAACGATCAGAAATCGAATTAGCGTGAATTCAAGAAAGATCAGCCACAAACCGCGTGTCCAAAGGAACCCTGAAAGCTCTCCGTTGCTTTTGCCGTTGGCTTTCTGCAGATAGATGCTGACCCCTGAGAGAAATACAAAGACCGGCGCGCAAAAGTGCGTGATCCAACGGGTAAAGAAAACCGCGACGGTGGTGGTCGCCGGGTCCGTGGGGTCGGACTGCAGGGCACCCGCGTGCACGAACTCACGCGTATGGTCCAGCAGCATTATCATCATCACGATCCCGCGAAGGAAATCTATTGAGTAAATGCGTTCCTTAATCTTTTTTTTGGCTTCAGTCATAGGGATTCTTGTATAGTGGATAATCTTTCTGGGCGCCTTTATTGCTGCTACTTTACCGAGTTCATTCTTTTAGTCGCCCAGGACCGAGCATATCGGCCAGAGACGTGATCGGCTTTATATCGTATTCCGGATGCCCGTGGCTCAGATTAGCAAATTCGCTCGGCACACCGAAGAAGGTCACACCTGCCGCCTTTGCCATCTCAAAATCGGCAGTAGCGTCGCCGACATAAACCGCTTCGCACGGCGAGATCGAAAGCTCATTCAATGCAAGATCCAAACCCTCAGGTGATGGCTTTGGCTTGCGGACGTCATCGCCGGTAACAATGGTTGTGAAATGCGATGCGATCTTCAGTCTGTGAATATCGTTTGTTACGCGGGTTTTTGATCCCGAGGTGACAATCCCTAGCGTAAAACCCGCGAGCAAACTAACCAACATGTCTCGAACACCAGGAAAAAGCTTCGGCATCTGCTTATCGGCCGCTTCGAGCCAAATCGCGTTTGCCTCATTCCAATGCTCCTGGGCAAGGCCAAATGCTTCGTAAGTCTGATACCAGTTAGGAGAATAACTTCTTAGAAACATCTCCTTCGATATTTCGATCCCGAAACGGCCGAACATTACTTCGTAGGCGGTATAATGAATCGGAAACGAATCAATAAGGGTTCCGTCGAGATCAAAGAGTACAGCTTTGATTGATCCCTGATTGCGGTCAAAGAATCCGCCTGTGTTCCTATCCATTATTAGCTCGTTAGACCGATTTGGCATGGTTAAGCGCTTCGGCAACGAGCCTTTTTGTTTCGGCTGACGGGACGTTCTGCTCGCGCCACCATTCAAGCGTACCGGGTTCGATCGCCGCTCCAGCCGCGATCAACAATTCGATAATCGCGGCATGGCTGTCTTTGTGCTCATTTACCGCCGACCAGAGACCTTGTCCAAGCATCGTGCCGCCGTAAAGATTCTCGATTTCAAGCGGAATTTGCTTCTCGATCAGCATTTTTACCGTGTCGAGGTGGCCGCTGCTGACCGCATAATGCGGCCCGGCAAGCCACGTTTTCATCCCGGTGTAAGGATCAAGCTCTTTATCCAATAGATACCGGGCGGTTTCGGTGCGGCCAAGCATACAGGAACACGTCAGAGCCTCGGCAAGCATCTCCGGCTCGTTGTCAAAATTGCCATTCTCGAACCACTCTATGATTTGCTTATCAAATCCCCCCGATCCGTCAAGCATTTCTTCGAGCGCAGTAAAGTTGCCTTTGTCGAGATGATGCAACGCCTTTAACCAAAGTTCATTCACCATCGACGCCCCATTGAAAGCACAAATTGTAATTATCAGGATCGCGTATGTAGAGTTGCTTCATGCCATATGAAGTGACTAGCGGTGGATCGAGATCGATGTTTTTGGATTTTAGATACTCGTAAGCTGCATCAATATCAGGACAACCGAAATAAAGGCAAGTGTCGCCGTGCCATTTTGTGCGTTCGGCAGATGGTTCGTTTGGCTCACTTCCAGGTTCGTATTGATCGTTGAGCATCAGATCGACGCCTTGCCAACGCAGCCAAACCCAGCTCGAATCGTCGCCGCCGCCCGCATCGGTGACGACCTCAAATCCGAGAATGTCGCGATAGAACGCTAACGCCCTCGGCATGTTGAAAACTTGAATAAGCGGCGTCATTCCATCGATCTCGATCGGCATCTTTAACCTCCGCAAAAGATTGGTTTGAGAATTAATTGATGTACGGAGAATTGCGGACAAGTGTTTCGTGAATCAGCTTCTTCCGTTCCGAACGGCCGCACGCCCTTTTGCGCGAGCAGCTTCGATTTCGCGGTCGCGCGGCGGTGCGTTTGTGACAAGCGAATTGAGCATTTCCTGTGCAGCAGCAGCGACCCGCTCTACCGCAAGATTGAATGCTTCTTCGTTTGCCATCGATGGCTTATTAAAACCCGACAGTTTTCGCACAAACTGCAATGCCGACGCAGTCACCTCATCGGTCGTCGCCGGCGGCTCAAAATTAAACAGCGTTTTGATATTTCTGCACATAGCTCAATCATTACGGACGGAAACGCGAGTGTCAACGAGCGTGCAACACGCGTGTCGAAGGCACGCTCTTTTACAGTCGCGTTTCCGCCCAGCCCTTCGTCACGCGGGCAATCTCGGCGAAGACATCTTCGGCAGAAGTGCGCGTCTTCTTGAGAATTTTGTAACTGTGATCGGCGGTGTCAATGAGATGAAGCGTCGCCGGTTCGCCGAGTCTTTCCACCATGGGCTTGAGCAGATCGAGCTCGGCAAGCGCGTCGCGCGTTCCAGTAAGGAAAAGCATCGGGATGTCAATATTTACGAGATGCTCGGCACGCTTCGTGTCGGGCCGTCCTGGCAGATGCAGCGGAAACGAAAAGAAGACGAGTCCCTTGACACCATCGAGCGGCTGTTCGCTCTGCGCCGTCGATGTCATACGCCCGCCAAACGAATGCCCGCCCGCCAGCAAAGTAAGATCCGGCGCCGCTTTGTGTGCTGCCTTTACGGCATTCCTAATCGTTGCAACACAAGTTTCCGTCGAATTCCGCCCGCCGCCTTTTTCCGAATACGGAAAGTTATACCGAAACGTCGCAATACCTTGCTCAGCCAGCGCCTCGGCAATTTTTTGCATCGTCGCATGACGCATATTCGTGCTCGCACCGTGGCCAAACACCAGCAAGTGCGTCGCACCGTCCGGCCGCATCAGCAACGCCGACACGTCGCCTTTTTCGGGTGTAGCGAGAACCACTAATTCGGTGATAGCGTCCGCCATGCAAATCTACTTACTAGTTTCGCGGTGCAGCAGAAAATCGGCGTAGTCGAATTCGCTCTGCAATTCCTTAAAGATAAAAAATGCTGATCTTTTGCCTACCGCCTTGATCAGGTTACGTTCGATCAATTTTCTATCGACTAAGCCATCTTGCTGGAGCAGCCAGATCAGATCGAGTTTATCTTTGGCGCGAGCCGCGAGGTGTTTCATCACGACCAGCCATTCCGTCGAGATTATCTTTAGGTCCGAATCGGTCTCGAGCGCTCCTGCGAGGGCTACTTCGTAAATCTTTCTCAATTCGTCATTTCTTACGATCACATCAACCGTAACTGTGCGTCGCCCCACCTCGACGCGATAGCTCTCGCCGCCAAAATTAAGCTCTCCGTGACTCTCCAATGGAAGAATCTGTTGCGCAAGCATATCTACGTCCGTCGTCGCACGTGTAAAACCGTAGATATGCATCGCAATGCCGCCGGCTAGAGCAATCGCGATGCCGTTCTTATCAGCAACTTTCGCCGTAGCCTTTGCCGCCTCGATCCCGACCTCGGTTGGTATCGATGCCTTGACCGATGAGCTGTTTATTTTTACTTTACGCGGCATCTTGAAACAGTACGACCAAATTCGGCTATTTGTTGCCCCGGCCTTGTCTATTCCGGCAAACCCATCCGTTTCAGCAAATCCTTGTATCGCGGGTCATCCCGGATAGCGTCGAATGCCGGATCAATTCTCATTCTCGGTAAGAAAATATCCTTATCCTCAAATGATGTTTCCAGTTCGGCAAATGCCTTATCTTTATCGCCCAGTGCCGAATAAATACACGCGATCCAGTATGTGCGAACATATTGAGTTTTTTGCATTTCTTTCATTTGCTCGATATATTGCTCTGCCTCCGCCCGCTTCCCGGATTTAGCGTAAGCGTAGCTCACGATGAAGAGTAATTCGGGTTTTGAAGGTGACTTTTGTAAACCTTCCTTACCGAGCAAAACTGCATCGTCGTATTTTGTGTTCGAGATATAAGCTAAACCCAGCCAAAATCTGCCGATTAGAAAATTCTGGTCGAGTTCGTATGCTTTTCTGGCTTGCTCCAATGCTTTCTCGTTCTTTCGGGCGTAGAGATAGCCGGTTACAAGAACCGCATTGCTGATGAGTGACAGCGGTTCCAATTCTACGGAGCGTTCTATTTCAGAGACGACCTCATCCGGTCTTTTCATCGGAGCCAGATAACTTGTCGCATATACAAGATGCGAATAAGAAACGGCTGGATTTATTTCGATAGATCGTTTAAATCTTCGTTCGGATTCCGCCCAATCCCAATCGAAGATCGCCAGCGAATCCGCCAGAGCGGTGTTTGCTTCCGCAAGTTCAGGATCAATCTCCAAGGCACGTCTCGCTGCTGCTTTGGCTTGGGGAATTGCTTCTTTGGGTGAAACATGCGGGTCTTTCCCCATTGAATTGTAAGCATTTGCAATGCCGACATACGCTAAGGCATATAACGGATCAAGGGCGATAGCCTGCTTATACTGCTCGATGGCTTTGAGAGTAGAATCTTTAGTGCGTTTTGCCCAGTAGAACTGTCCTTTCAGATAAAACTGATACGCTTCGTTGTTGTCAGTGTATTTCTTCGCCAGCTTTTGCTCACTCGCACCCGACAGTTTCAGTTGCAGTTTGTTGGTGATTTCAGACGCAATTTCTCTTTGCGTGTTCAGTAATTCCGATATCTTGCGTTCATACTGCTCGCCCCACAGCGATTTGCCGTTTCGCGTGTCAACCAGATTAACGCTGATGGTCAGATTGTCGCCGCGTTGCGTGATTCGTCCGGTCATCACCGAATCAACCCCCAATTCTTTGGCGACAATTTGCGGGTCGGTTTCCTTGCCTTTGTAACGAAAAACCGAACTCGTCGGACTGACTTTCAAATCAGGAAGTTGCGAAAGGCGATAAATCAACGATTCTGCCAAACCATCGGAAAGATACTCGGAATCCGCATTACCGCTCCGATTTTCAAAAGGCAGAACGGCGATTGAACCAATCGTTCCAGAATTACCGGCGTTAAAATATCGATAACCAAAAAATCCACCGACCAAAACCAGAACCGCCACGCCCAGCGCCGCCAGCGGCTTTGCCGCTCGTCGAGCAGAAAAACTCCGCTTTTCCGACAACTCGCCCAAAGATCTTTGAGGCTCCGCCTCCGTTCCGCGCGGAAGGATAGCAGTTTGGTCGGTTGTGCTGATCTGAGCGCGCGTCTGTGCTTCGCCCGGAGCCGCAGTCGAGTGCAGGATCGCCGTCGCGGGTTCGTCGCCCGCGAGGAACCCAGTCGCTATCGCTCCCAGTTCTGACCTGGCCGGACCGTAGAGCAACTCCGCTCCGTCGTCGAGACAGAACATCATCGTATTGTCGTACTCGCGGCCACATTGAGGGCATCGTTTCATAAAATTTTCACATGCCGAAGTTCTTCTTCAACCGCTGCCACACGTCGCCGTAATCTTTTTGCAGATGCGGGCAATCCATCGCAAACTTCGTCGGCCGTATGATGTGTCGCGATTCGAACATAAATGCCATTGTGCCTTCTAGCTTTTGCGGAGCGAGCGCGGCATTCGAGGCTTTTTCAAAGGCGTCGAGGTCGGGGCCGTCGGCGGACATTTGATACTTAACTTTGACTCGCTTCAGCGTGAAGTTTCAGTCCGAGTGCTGTAATAACTTTAAGAATTGTGTCAAAGCCGGGGCTTCGTTCGCCGGAAAGGGCTTTGTATAGGCTCTCCCGGGACAATCCGGCATCACGTGCTACTTGAGACATGCCTTTGGCACGGGCAATATCGCCGAGGGCTTTGGCAATGAATGCGGCGTCGCCGTTGGCTTCCTCAAAGCAGGCTTCAAGATAGGCGGCCATTTCTTCAGGGCTTCTGAGATGTTCGGCTACATCGTAGCGTGTGGTAATGGTTCTACTCATATCGGTGCTCCTAAAGATCACGTGCAAGTCGCAAGGCTGTCTTGATGTCTTTTGATTGCGTGCTTTTGTCTCCGCCGGCCAAAAGAATAATCAATTTCTGTCCTCGCTTTGTGAAATAAACTCTATAACCCGGCCCGTAATCAATTTTCATTTCTGAGATGCCTTCGCCCACGGGCTCTACATCTCCGGGATTTCCAATGGCCAGCCTTTCGATCCTAACCTGAACTCGAGCTCTGGCACGAGAGTCACGAAGTTCGTCTAGCCACTTCGCAAAAAGATCGGTTTTGCGAACTTCAATCACAAAAACAGTGTAGCCTATTGGCTACACTGTTTCAAGAGAAAAACTCACTTTATCGGAAATTACTCCTTATTTACTTTAAAATTCTTCTTCAACTTCTGCCACACCTCAAAATACTCATGCTGCAACTGCGAGGTTTCCATCGCAAACTTNNGTCGGCCGTATGATGTGTCGCGACTCGAACATAAAAGCCATCGTGCCCGAGAGCTTTTGCGGCACGAGCTCCATGTTCGAGGCTTTTTCAAACGCGTCGAGATCGGGGCCGTGGGCGGACATTTGGTTGTGAAGCGAGCCGCCGCCGGGGACGAAGCCCTCTTCTTTAGCGTCGTACTGGCCGTAGATCAGACCCATGTATTCGCTCATCGTGTTGCGGTGATACCACGGCGGGCGGAACGTGTCTTCGCCGACGAGCCAGCGGTCGGGAAAGATCACAAAATCGCAATTCGCAACGCCCGCTTCGCCCGATGGTGACGTCAGAACTGTGAAGATCGACGGGTCGGGATGATCGAACGAAATCGAGCCGATGGTGTTAAATCGTCTGAGGTCATAACGATATGGCGCATAGTTGCCATGCCAAGCAACAACATCGAGCGGCGAATGATCGATCTCACACGACCACAGATTCCCGCCGAATTTCGCGACCTGTTCGAACGTGCCTTCGCGATCCTCGTACCACGCGACCGGCGTTTCAAAATCACGTGAATTAGCGAGTCCATTCGCACCGATCGGCCCAAGGTCCGGCAAGCGCAACTGCTGACCGTAGTTTTCGCAGATATAGCCGCGAGCCGCCGATTGCGGATTGCGGATTGCGGATTGCGGATTTTCAGAATCACCAATCTCCACTTTGAATTTGTGACCGCGGGGGAGACAACAAACTTCGCCCGGCGAAACCTCGATCACACCAAGCTCCGTAAAAATCGTCAGCCCGCCCATCTCCGGCACGATCAGCATCTCGCCGTCGGCGTTATAAAAATACCTGTTGCCCATGCCTTTGTTGCAGGCATAAATGTGCACGGCAATACCCGTCTGTGCAAACACATCGCCGTTGCCCGCAATGGTCGTAATGCCGTCGATAAAATCCACTCGCGATGTCGGGATCGGTAGCGGATCCCACCGAAACTGATTCGGCGTGGTGACAACCTCGTCAAACGATGATTTGAACAGTTTGTTGTCAATTTGCTCGAACGGCTTGTGCATCACCGAAGGCCGTATGCGGTATGTCCACGTGCGTTTGTTACCCGCGCGCGGCACAGTAAACGCCGTTCCCGAAAGTTGCTCGGCATAAAGCCCGAGCGGCGCCTTCTGCGGCGAATTCTGCCCGACCGGCAAAGCTCCCTCGACCGCTTCGGTGGCAAATTCGTTTCCAAAACCTGTTTGGTATTTGAGTTTCATTAAGAGGATTTTGCCACGAATCACACGATAGTCACGAATAAAGAAGCCAAATTCGTGTTATTCGTAGCATGGGTGGCTAATTTTCCGTTTTCTTTGCCGCTGCCTCGACCCCAGCAAGTATTTTATCCAGTTCTTGTCTCGACAGATACTTCCCATTTTGGATGACCGCATTGATCCTTGTCGTATTCGAAATGTCGACAAGCGGATTCGCATCAGNNGCAATACCAAATTTGCCAGCTTGCCGTGCTCAACCGTACCTTGTTGTTCTAATTCACCTAGATATTCCGCGGGATTCCGGGTGGCGGTCAACATCGCCTGCATTGCCGTGAGACCGGCTTTGACCAGAAGGGCAAGTTCATCATGCAAACTGAAACCGGCAATGACATACGCATTGGGTGTGTCTGTTCCGGCCATTATGCGAATGCCGGCGTGCTGCATGTCGCGAACCAGGTCCAGCTCTTTTTGAAAATACGCCTTTTGCGCGGTTATGTAAGACGAAGTGCGGTAACGCGAGAAAAACCCCACCTGTGGCTTCCAATAATTACGCTGCGATTCCTCGACATATATTGCCCGCGCGTCGCCCTTAGCGTCGAGTTCGTCGATAAACGTGCGGCCGTTTTTTACCGAAAGAGTTGGCACCTGCCACGTTCTGTTTTTGCGAAAGCGCGCAAAAATCTCTTTGGCTTTCTTCTCGCTGTATGTCGATACGATCGCGTCGTATGTATGCCCGATCCGAGCTGTGAACGCAAAATAGTCGCCCTCATTTATTGGCTCCACCTGTTTTGCTCGAACCTCTTCGGGCGAACTGGAACTGTCTTCGAGAATTTTGCCAAGGTGCTCAATGCTTTTCTGCCCCGCGTCCGACGCTTCCGTCGTCGTTATTAGGGTCGGAACATGTCCGACGAACGACAGACCCGTCTTTTTTGCTTCGTCGGCTATGGCAAAATATGCCTCGCGTGAAAGTTTATCATAGACCTTTATGCAGTCCACCCCTTTAGACTTTAGATCCCGGACAGCTGTCCTGCCCTCTTCGGCAGTTTTGATTCCGATCGAAAACGAAGTGTCGGCTTGCGGAATACCGTCCAGAACTTTGCCAGCCGTCACAATTCGTGGGCTGACGATCTTGCCGGCCGCGGCTTCCGCCCGCCACAGCAGGATATTGTCGATGTTATGCACGCCGAGATCGCGAACGCCAAGCACACCGTTTGCGACGAACAGCGGCAGCATCCGGTCAGCGTTCAAAACGTGAACATGCATGTCCCAAAACGCGGGAATCAGAAATTTGCCATTGCCGTCAACCGCTTGCGTGTTTTCTGGCAGTTTGATTTTTGCCGATTTGCCGATCGCAACGATGAGGTTGCCCTCAATAATGACGGTCATCTCTGCTTTCGGAGACGCTCCCGTCATGTCGATAACGGTCACATTTTTGATCGCAAGCGCGTTTGTCTGGAGGGTCTGGGAAAAAAGGTGCACGGGCAGGCCAAACAACAATAGCCACACGAAAAGTCTTCGCATACAAAACCTTTGTAGTTCTTGGTTAAAAAATCGGTGCCCAGAATATCTTGGCACGAATTACTCAAAAATCACTAGTAAAAAATCAGGACCCGTTGCTGCTTTTCGTGTTTATTAGTGGGTAATCTTGCTAAGGTTTCGCATTACACATATCTTTCTTTAATAATATTCAGATGGTGCAATTCGTGTCCGGCAATATGATAAGCCAGGGCCCGCACGGTAGCATCGTTTGCCGTGCCCGTTCCGTGGCCCATTCTCGTTAGCGAATCTTCCGGCAGGCCGTTGAATAGAGTGATCGTCGCATCTCTAACCGCCTCGTATTCTTCAAATATGTTTTCCAGATCGCGGCTGTCAGCTTTGGAGTATTTTGCATACTCATCCTGGTCAAATCCGATCAAATTCTCTTGTTCATTGCGAGCAAACCGCAGGGCGCGATAGGCGAATATGCGTTCGTCGTCGACAATGTGAACCAGTATTTCTTTTATGCTCCATTTATCGGGAGCGTAGCGGTATCGAAGTTTTTCCGCGGGCAAGCTGAAGATGAACTCTTTGGCTTTCGGAAAATTGTTCTTCAAATGCAGCAAGACTTGCCCATCGTCGGGCAAGAGACTCATGTACATTTCCGCGTATTCGGGATACTCGCCGGGCTGGGGCTTGGGGATTATTCGCATATCAAAAAGTTTGTCCGCGAATTACGCGAATATGACGAGCATGAATTCAAAACGATTCGTCTTATTCGCGTAATTCATTGGCAGAAATCCTTAGAGGTTTCCCCGCCGTCTTTGCTCCTCTTCAATAGAAACAAACAACGCCTTGAAGTTTCCCTTTCCGAAACCTTTGCAGCCTTTGCGTTGGAGGATCTCGTAGAAAACGGTCGGTCGGTCCTCGACCGGCTTGGTAAAGATCTGTAGCAGATAGCCTTCATCGTCACGGTCGACGAGGATGCCGAGTTTTTTTAAGCTCTCAATGTCTTCGTCGATCTCGCCTACGCGGTCAGACAGATCATCGTAGTACGTATCGGGAATCGTCAGGAATTCGACGCCGTTCTCCATCAATTTTGCGACCGTGCTTCGGATATCGCGGCAGAGCAGAGCAACGTGCTGGGCACCGGCACCACGGTAGAATTCGATGTATTCCTGTATCTGGCTCTTGCCGCTCTTGCCCTCGGCAGGCTCGTTTATCGGGAATTTGATGTTGTGGCCGCCGTCGGACATTACGATCGACATCAGGGCCGAATATTCGGTCGAAATATCTTTGTCGTCAAACGTTATATAACGGAAAAAGCCCATTACATCGCGATAAAAGTCGCACCAAAAGTTCATTTTTCCCAGTTCGACGTTGCCGACGATATGATCGACCAGCATTATGCCGGTCGGGTCGCCTTCGACCTTCTGCTCGACAAATCCGGGCAGGAAAACACCATCGTAATTATGGCCGTTGCTCACGTTATAGGAAATAAATGAATGGATTGTATCGCCGTAGGTCGCGATCGACGCGTGGCGAACGCTGCCGCATTCGTCGCTGTGATCATGCGGCTCTTCGACTGGCGCCGCTCCGCGTCTGACGGCCTCGTTGAAAGCATGATCGGCATCCTCGACCAGAAACGCGATATCGTGAACGCCGTCACCATGCTGCTTGATGTGCTCGGACCCCGGATGCTCCGGTGACATCGGCGTCGTCAATATAAAATTGATATTCGACTGCCGCATCAGATAGCTCGTCACTTCACGGTTACCAGTTTCAAGCCCCATATACCCGGCCCGCGAAAACCCGAACGCCTTGCGATAATAAAACTCCGCTTGCTTCGCATTGCCGACGTAAAACTCAACGTGATGTATCTTTTTTAGTCCTAATGGATTTTGTAATGTCATAAATCTATATGTCGTAAAATTGCGTATTTAGTCGAGGTTTTGGATAAAAATGATCGTAAACCGCACCCTTGGCATCCCAATTAAATAGATCGAAGCAATGTGATCAGTAGAATCGGCCGCCAAGAGAAAAATGCTCCATTTCAGGTGGTTCTGATAAATCAGCCGTGCCGAGCTATATACCATTTCCGCCATTTTTCGGGTATCGGCCGGCCCCCGTTAGCTTCGCGGACCGCCAGCATTTCGTAATATTGCTCTTGCAAATTGATGAGATGAGCAATTTTCGCTTCAGGGGATAGCGATCTTAAAAAAGAGCGCGAAACGGCTTTTCGCTTGGTTAGCTCAGCAACTGACTGATTACTATTCATTAAAAAATCTCCATTTCTCAGCTTCCCATTTTACCAGCAAACCGTGCCTTGAAAGAATATCCGTAAGCTTTTCGTAATCGAGAATACTGGCGTCGACGAACATCGTGATTTTCTGATAATCCTTCGCCCGGCCCGCTAAGAGCCACATTGCGACAAGATGTTCGCGACCAATGACTCTGGCGTCACGTCCGCTGATCATTAAGATATCCGCTTTCTCGACAGCCTCAGACCAAAGCGGGTTATCGCTGGATTCGACAAACTGCACCAGCCAACCATCGATATTTATGAATTCGTGGTCGAAAGAGAACTCCTTTAATTTGGCGAAATCATATAGTTTTTCAAGACTAAGCACCGGCCCGGTCTGCTTCTCTTTGAAAAAGAAGAAAATGTCCAGATCGATAGTCGAGATCGGTTCGGAATGGAAGATCGCCGCAAACGCACCGCCGATAGCGTAGTTCTTAATAATTCCAATGTTTTCCATCTCGGCTAAAGCCGCCAACACGGTTTCGATATTAGTTGTCGGCATCGGACTCTCCTAACCTATGTCGCTGGATTCACTCAAAAACTCTCAATGTATTTCCGCGTGATTTCTTTCAAAAAATTGTACGACGGAATTACGTAGAGCACCGGCTGAAGGTCTGAGTATGTAAAATCGTGGTTGATCACCTCTTCAAAATCGAACGGGCGGCGTTCGACTTCGTCTCCGAAGGCGTGCTCCAGTTCGCCGACGCTTGACAGCAGGCCCGCACCATAGGCCTTGATCCCGCCGTCCTCTTCCTTTAGGCCGAATTCGACAGTAAACCAATATAGCCGTCCGAGCTCTTCGAGCTGGCGGTCGTTAGCGATTCGGGCGCCGTGGCCGATGAACTGCGAATAATCGGCAAAATTCTTGTTTGTAAATGTGGGGATGTGTCCGATGGCTTCGTGGACGATGTCCGGTTCGGGCGTGTATTCGGGCTTGGAACGGTGGCGGATGTACTGGGTCGAAAGCATTGTCCGGAATGACAGCCATCTCAAGAAAGCACGTGTTTCGACAAGGCCCTCGATCGGAGCCAGGCGAAAACCCGTCAATTCCTTCAGCCGTCGGTTCATTTCGGATAATTGCGGGATACGGTCGTTAGAAAACCCAAGATCGCGCTTTGCGTCCAAATAGAATTGGCTTGCTCGCTGCTGATGCAGTTCTTCCAGCTGCCCGGCGACATAACGCCAAATGTTTTGTTCTTCCTCTGTGTAATCGACGTCCGTAATTATGCCCGTTTCGCGAAATTTTTTCGCGAGGCTGGCGATGTAATCCCTGCGTTTTCGATAAGCTTCGTCGTTCGCTCCTGGGTGGTCGAGGTGAAGCTGCTCAATATCCTCGAACTTCATATCCCGAAATGGCGGGAGGTCTTCGTCGGCAATTCGGAAATTGCTAAGCGTCACTGCGGGTGTATCTATTGTGGCGATTTCAGTCAACATGGCGGCTCCTTTTTCATAACTACGATGCTTTAGCGGTCGATAAGTCTGCGATTATTTACGAAAGTCATATTTTAGTAGAATCCGCGCACATTTAGAATGAGCAAGATTAGTTATCCGACAGGTCCAACCTTATAATGTTAGTTTATTTTGTGGATTGGCTTAATGATGTGTGTTCCGTTCCACTGTGCGTGGAACAAGGTGGAACAGGTGGAACACCCCGCAGAGATCCAAGCGCTACTAACCTCGGAAATCGACAAACTGAAGTTTGTTGGACAATACGATGATCGACGAAATTGACCGCGGAATACTAAAAGAATTGCAAAAGGATGCTCGGACGAGCTATGCCGAGCTTGGCCGCCGCGTCGGGCTGACAACGCCGGCCGTTATCGAACGTGTCCGAAAGCTTGAAGATGCACAGATAATCACCGGCTACCGGGCCGAGATCGACACGGCAAAAGTCGGGCTGCCTATCACTGCGTTTGTGCGGATGAGCATTACCGGCGTCGATTACAGCCACATTATCGAGGTCGCCCAGGAATCCAACGAAGTGCTCGAATGCCATCGCGGCACCGGCGGGGATTNNCGAATGCCATCGCGGCACGGGCGGCGATTCGTTCATAATGAAAGTCGCGGTTCGGTCGGTCGAACACCTGCAGGAAATGATCGACCGCCTGACGCCTTATGGCATCACGACGACAACGATCGTGCTTTCGTCGCCAGTGAAGAGACGAGTGATTGAAGTTTAGGTCTCTGTCCTAAGGCGTCGCTTTTGTGAATGAGACGCCTGCGTAGGTGAGCGATCCTATCTTTTCGTCTGGATTCTTAGAGAATTTAATTACCTCTCCCTGGCCGGGTATGATTTCGACGCGGATAGTTTCCTTTTCGGTAAAGGCTGTGGCGACGCACTTTATAATGCCCATTCTGACCGTCAGGTCGTTTCCGCTGACAGAAATTTCTATCGTGCCGTAGATCTCGTTTCTATACTTTCCCGCATAATCGGCGAGGGGCCGTGTCAGCTGCGAGGTTCGCTTTGCTCTCTCGCTTGCCGAGGCCTGTCCCATCTGCCTCCACTTTGCGTAGTTCGTCACAGTATCACTCAACTGTTTTTCATAAGTTTGTTCCAAACCGTCGGTCCGCAGCCACCAATCGTATCCAAAAGTTGCCACGATGTGTCCGGACTTTGCGGCGGCGATGTCCCCGTTCACTAAAACCGCTATGGCTATCTTCTTTTCCGGCAAATAGGAAATGTGGCTTGCGTAGCCGGGAAAACCGCCGTGGTGATAGATGACTTTCTCATTTCGGTATCTTCCGATCTGCCAGCCCAATCCGTACTGACCGTCCCTTGCAAATGGCTCGGCGGACCGCGTTGTCTGCGTATAGCCCGTGTGGGCTGCTCGAACGATCTCCGCCGGAATGACCTGCTTCCCGTTCAGCTTCCCGTCGTTCATGTTCATATTGAGCCATCTGCCGATATCAGAGATGCTCGCGAACATGCCGCCGGCCGACTGCATGTTACTGTCGACCTTGCTCAATGGCGAACGCGCGATCTTTCCCGTCGAAGCATCAAAGGCGTATGGAGCGGCGACCCTCCATTTTTTCGCCTGGGCCCTCGATACATATGCCGTTGTGCGTTTCATTCCCAGCGGATCGAAGATCTNNTCTTCTCCTGCAGCACATCCTGCCATTTCTTTTTCAGGTGATTTCGCAGCAGCACGCCGTAGATGTTGTACCCGAGATTGTCGTAGTTGTACTTGCCGTATCTCGCATCGACAAACGTCGTCGCATCGGCAAAAACCCTGGTCATGTCTCCTGAATCAGACTCTCCGCTATACGCCATTCGAAATGTAAGGGCGTTGTTCCTCAACCCGCTCGTGTGTATAAGCAGATCGCGAATAGTGATCTTTTCCGGCAGCGGATTCTTGAACTGGATCCCGTTCGAATACTTCGCGATCGGGTCGTCGAGCCTGAGCTTTCCTTCCCTGTCGAGCAGCGCAGCCGAAAGAGCTGTAAAAGACTTGGTTGACGATGCAATGTAAAACAAGGTGTCCGCGTCCGCCTTCGTCCCGGCTTCGTTGTCCGCCATTCCATAGGCACGCACAAATATCGGACGATCATCCTTGATGACGACGATAGCAAGACCGGGAATATCCGGAATTTTCTCGATTGTCTTACGGATATAAGCGTCATAGGCAGCGGTAAAATCCTTTTGCGTGGCGGCAGCATCGGCCTGGGCGAAGGCACACGCCGAATTCAACAGCAGCGTTATAAGCGAAATCGCAATTGCTTTCTTCATAGCGTTCCTCAGCAAATTATCTTAGCGTGTAATGAGATACGGATAACCGACCAAGATTGTTCCTCTTGATCCGAGAACTAATTGCAGAAGCCCTTGCTTACGCGCGGGCTTCTGCATTCTGATTCCATGCGACTTGACTCCGCAGCCGCAATATCGATCTCTCCTTCCCAAGTGTCTCAAAAACCGACAGCATCGACGGGCCGACGGCGACGCCTGTCAGGAGCGTGCGGGCCCCGTTCATTATGACGCCGAGCTTTATGCCTTTTTCCTCGGTAAAGGCTTTGACGACGGTTTCGATGGTTGCTTCGGTGAATGGTAACGCCGACGAGCCCTTACTTACGTGCGGGCTACTGACACTGTCGTCGGTGAACTCAGTCTCGAAGCGATCGGCAAGTTCGGGGAGCCATGTTTTCAAATCGGGAAACTTGTTCAGGTTTTTTTCAACCGCGGCCGGGTCGAAATCGAAGTCTTCGCTAAAATAGGCACGGCCCTGATTTGAAAAGTCCTTAAGCGTGAAGAAACGCTGGCGGATGAGGTTTATGGTGCTTTCGAACCAGGAACGCGAGCCGATTTCGGTTTGAGTGTTACGCCCTTGCTCACGCGC
>DLHV01000143.1:20502-20662 GCA_002483395.1 Chloracidobacterium sp. UBA7659
CGGATGTATTCGGCGTTCATCCACTGGGCCTTGTCGTCGGTCCAGTGGCGCGGGTCGTTTTCGTGGAAATTGAATACGGCGTTTGAACGGTGAATGCCGTCGAGCGAGAATTTCTCGATCAATTCCGTGAGCGAATAGATCTCGCGTTCCTCGCCGGCTG
>DLHV01000073.1:0-7749 GCA_002483395.1 Chloracidobacterium sp. UBA7659
ACGGTCGCGTTTCTGCCCGTACGCGTCTCTCTGAAAGGTAAAAATGCCACAAGAGCCTTGCCGCGACCGACCGAAACGGCTTCCACTTTTCAGCCATGCCGACAAACACATCCGATCCCGGCCTTTTATCCGCATTCGTTAATTTTTGATAAGCCGAGTGGAGTGCGATATCGCCCTTTGGCATCACGTCCGGCCGCAGCAACGCCATCAATAGGTAAATGTCGCTCGTCCAATCNNCCGACGCCTTTCAGTTTAACGAGTTCGGCTTTGACTTCCTCGTCAGGCAGGCGGTGAAGTCCATCAAGATCGACCCGTTCTTCAATGACCGCTTCGGACAAATGGCGTGCATAGGCTGTTTTCTGACGGCTAAAACCGACAGTTTTCAATTCGGCGTCGCTCAATGCCAACAAACCAGAAGGCGAAACTTCGCCGAGATATTCCGCCAGTTTGTCGAAGCAAGCCTTTGCCGATGCGAGCGATACCTGCTGTTCTAGAATTATCTGCAGCAGTGTTGCGAATCCCTGCGGCCGATCCCAAAGCGGCGGCGAACCGTAAGCATTGTAAACAATAGCCAGTTCTGGATGCTCCTGCGATAATTTGACACAGGCTTGTCGCAACTGGCGTTCATCCAAAGGTTTCATAAATAGGTGTTCTCCACCCGCTCCAGGAGATCTAGCGCTCCGAGTTGGAGATGGGAGCACAGCATCTTCGTTGCTAAAGGTTTTTACATCAAGACATTTGCTTATATAATCTCGCGGAAAACCATGAGCATTATCCCGAAATTGTCCGCCACGCTCAATCGCAATAACGAAGTTTCGAATCAGAAAGTCCGTCGTTACGCCGCGATCTATTATTCTATTCAGGGAATGGCCGTAATTGTCTGGTGGATAGTGCTTTTTGCGGTTCCGGCTTCACGCAAATATTTCATCCTCGAACAAAAAACCGAGTTCTCTTTGTTAGCTTTCTGGCTTGCCGATCTTGCGTTTCTGGGAGTCGGATCGCTTGCGGCCGCGTGGCTTTGCTTTAAGGACCAAGAATATTCGCAAATCGCATTGTGGTTCGTTACAGGCGCCGTCAGCTACGCCGCGATCTACTGTTTTGCATTCGCCATGATCACCGATTACGGCTGGCTTGGTGTGACGCTGATGCTCCCTGCGATGATCTGGAGCGGGGTTTTCGCTGTCGGTATGACGTTTGAAAAAACGATGTTCCGTAGGGCCGCCGAGACCTCCACGAATTGGATCCTGGTCAAAACATTCACGCAGATTGTGGTTGTCTGGTCGATAATTTTGCTGGTATTTCCGTACCTGATAACGATCGTCGAAGACAAACTTGGCGTCACACGTCTCAGTTTTCCATTTCAAAAACCGCTGTCCGCCTTAATATTTGTTGGATTGAGTTCGATCGGTGTTTACAGTTCTTACGTAATGTCGCGTATCGGCAAAGGAACGCCGCTGCCGCTCGACCATGCAAAGAATCTGGTAATTCGCGGCCCGTATGGGTGGGTTCGCAATCCAATGGCAGTTTCGGGCGTCGGGCAGGGTTTGGCGGTGGCATTATTCTTAGGCTCGCCATTGGTTGCCCTATACGCTTTGATGGGATCACTGATCTGGCAATTGATATTCCGCCCGCTGGAAGAAGACGACATGACCGCCNNAAAGGCGCCGTCAAATGCTGGCTGCCGCGCTTTTCCGCATTTGAAGGCAAGCCGGCGGCGGAAGATGCCGACGCCGGAGCATCGTAAAAGTCGAGAATCCTATGTCTGAAAAACACTACCGTAATTGTAATCTCTGCGAAGCTATCTGCGGGATCGAGATCACGCACGAAGGCGGCAAAATACTCTCGATCACGGGCGACAAGCTCGATCCTTTCTCACGGGGACACATCTGCCCGAAAGCCGTGGCCTTAAAAGACATTTACGAAGATCCGAACCGTCTGAAAACGCCCGTGATGCGAACGGAAAATGGCTGGCGGGAAATAGGCTGGGAAGAAGCGTTCGATGAAACGGCGGCGAGAATTTTGGACATTCAAGGTCGATTCGGCAGGGACGCGGTGGCGGTTTATCAGGGAAATCCGACGGTCCACAATCTCGGCACGATGCTCAACAGCCGCGAATTGCTCAAGGCCGTAAAGACAAAAAACAACTATTCGGCCACGTCCGTCGACCAGCTTCCGCATCATTTTGCGAGTTGGGCGATGTTCGGGCATCCGTTCTTGATTCCCGTTCCGGACATCGACCGGACAAAGTTTTTTCTCATCCTGGGTGCTAACCCGCTTGCATCGAACGGGAGCTTGATGACCTCGCCCGACATCATCAACCGTCTGGAAGCCATCAGAAAAAGCGGCGGCAAGATCGTCCTCATCGATCCCCGAAAAACGGAAACGACGCGGGTCACCGACGAGCATTTTTTTATCAAGCCCGCCGCCGATGCCTTTCTGCTTTTGGCGATCGTCCGGACGTTGTTTGCGGAAAATCTAGTCGATTTGGGAAGGCTGGCGGACTTCACGGACGGTGTCGAGATGCTACGGATGGTTTCAAGCGAATTCACGCCCGAGATGGCCGAAGAGATTACCGGCATTTCCGCCGAGGCGATCAGGCGCTTGACACGCGAGTTTGCCGGTGCCGAGAGTGCGGTTTGCTACGGGCGTGTCGGCCTGTCCACTCAAAAGTTCGGCGGCCTGTGCCAATGGCTGATAAATGCCATCAATATCCTGACCGGCAATTTCGACCGTGCGGGCGGGCCGATGTTCACCGCACCGGCGTTCGATCTTTTGCAAGCCTCGAAGGGCGGCGACATCCATGACCGATGGCAAAGCCGTGTCAGAAAGCTTTCCGAATTTATGGGTGAACTGCCCGTGGCCGCTCTTGCCGAAGAAATGCTGACCGAAGGTGAAGGGCAGATCAAGGCATTTATCACAAGCTGCGGAAATCCTGTATTGTCCACGCCGAACGGCGGTCAGCTTGATAAAGCATTGGAAAAGCTGGACTTTATGGTTTCGATAGACTTTTACGTCAATGAGACCACGCGACACGCGAGCATCATCCTGCCGCCGGCCACAAATCTGGAAAGCTCGCATTACGACCTTATTTTCAACACCTTTGCCGTCCGAAATACAACTAAATATTCCGAACCGCTGTTCGCGAAAGGCGAAGGCGCACGGTATGACTGGGAGATATTTCAGGAGCTTGTCCATCGCTTGGAGGGTAAAGACGGACGATTTGCGCCGGAAAAACCTGAGGTCAAACTGGAACTAGCTTTAGCGTTTGGCAAATACGGGTTAACGCTGGAAAAACTGAAAGAAAATCCACATGGTATTGACTTGGGAGAACTGCAACCCTGCCTGCCGGAACGGTTATTGACTGCGGACAACCGCATCAACCTCGCGCCTGAGATACTTGTAAAAGACCTTGACCGATTGAAAAGGGACGCCGAACGTATCGGCGATAAAGAGTTCCCGTTCAGCCTGATCGGCCGTCGGCACCTACGCGACTGCAATTCGTGGATGCACAGCAGCGGAATTCTGATGAAGGGAAAGAACCGATGTACGCTGTTGATAAATTCGACCGACGCGGAGGCTTTCAGTTTCACCGACGGACAAACCGTCCGCGTCGTCTCGCGTGTCGGCGCCGTCGAGCTACCGCTTGAGGTCACTGAAAATATAGCCCGCGGCGTCGTTTCGATTCCGCATGGTTACGGGCACGGCCGATCGGGCGTAAAGCTTGGCGTTGCATTAGATCATGTGGGAGTTTCGATCAACGATCTGACCGATGAAACCGTTTTAGATGAGTTGACAGGAAATGCAGCTTTCAGCAGTGTACGGGTGAGGGTTGAAGTGTAGAAAACCTGCTCCGAGTTTTGTGGTAAGCGGAGCGACATGCTAACAGCCTGTCGTACGCGTTTACCAGATCGACGGCACGGCAGATTCGTATGGCGTAATAGACGCCGGTTGCGCCGGTTGTTCCCTTGACCACAGCGGAACTCTTGCTTTTGCAAACTCAATCCGTTTTGGCGTTTGCGCAAACTCGGTCCGAACACAAATCAGAATAAAAGCAGATGCAAATAGTAATAGAAATTTTTTGAGCATTATTATTATCTCCCAGTTTTTATTAACTGAATTAGATTATAACCTGTCAGGTGTGGGCAATGATGTAGCCGGTGCTCGTTTACAATTGTGAAAGCGCCTCGCGAAGCCGATCAGGCATTGCCGTCCGGTCCAATTCTACCCATAGTTTGAGAGCCGAGCGGTATGCTTTTGTTNNGGCGGTGGCCGCGAATGTCGGCTCGACAGCGGACGATTTTCGGCGTGTTTTTTTTAGAATATCGCGAAATTGCGATATCCAGACATCGCAATCGTGAACATCGCCAAGGAATGCCTGCATCCTGCTTATCTCTGCCGCAAAGGGCAAAAGAATTTCACCCTGTATCTCGGCGAAGAGTTCGACGGCGTAACGCAAATGTTTACCGGCGATGCGTAGTCTGTGAAGCGGTTTTGTCGCAAGCGGATCGTAAAGAGCGTCGGCAAGAGAAACGAAATCTTTCAACCGGTTCGCAATTATCTCGCGGCCAGCATCGGAAACACTTCCCGCGCCAAAAAGATCTCGTTGCCGGAGTGCGGATTCGAGGGCGGCTTCGAATCTAAAATTAAGGTCATTAACGGCATCGTCTGAAAGCCGCGGTTGGAGTTTCTCGAACGCCGATTCGTGCCGCGTACGGCACTCGGCTACTAATGTCGAAATGCCTTCATAGACGGCCGCGTCGACGGCCTCCCTGCTAACGGCTATTAAAGCTTCGATTGCTACGTCTGTATCGCGAACGGCGCCAAGTGCATCTGCCAGCGATTTCAGATCCTTGCGAACACCCTTCAGCGCGAATTTGTCAACGATCTCGGCAAAATCACGGATCACGCTCCGCAAACGCCGAATGGCAACGCGCATATCGTGTATGCCCTCAATCTGCGACACATCGAGAGCAGCTTCTCGATTCGTCAGCACTTCCTCGAAACGAACGCGAAGAAGGTTCGCGAGCCACGCCTGAGGGTCCCCGCTCGTGCCGGCAATAGAAGTTTGCTGCGCCTTCGCCATTACGCCGCATTGTAACAAAGTTGTTACAAAATGATGTTACAAGTGCAGGTTTCTTATTTCATCAACCGATTGCGGGTTTTCCAGGGCCGAGAGGTCGCCGGGGTCTTCGCCGAGGTAGGCGGAGCGCAATACGCGGCGCATTACTTTTGCGTTGCGGGTTTTTGGCAGGGCGGAGACGAAATGGATCTTTGACGGGGCGAGCGGTTTGCCCATGTCCTTCGAAACCAGAGCTTTCAGCTCGGCTTCGAGCGGAGCGCGGACACTCTTGTCCGCAAGGCTGGTTTTTTCAGCAGCCTGATCGCTCGCGCTTATTTCCGACGCCGAAGCCGCGTCGGTGCGGACAGGAGTGTCCGCGCTCCGAACGACGAACGCGACCATCGCGGTGCCTTTTAGGTCGTCGGGGACGCCGATGACGGCGGCCTCGGTGACGAGCGGGTGGGCGACCAATAAACCTTCGACTTCGGAGGGGCCGACGCGTTTGCCAGCCACTTTTAGGGTGTCGTCCGAGCGGCCGAGTATGAACCAATGACCGTCCTTATCACGCATTGCCCAATCGCCATGCACCCAAATGTTTTTGAAGCGCCGCCAGTAGGTTTCGAGATAGCGTTCCTTTTCCTGCCAGAATCCGCGGGCCATGCCGATCCAAGGCTGTTTGATGACCAGTTCGCCGACCTCGTTCGGGCCGACGGGTTGGCCGTTTTCGTCGAGGATATCGACATCCATTCCGGGACAGGGAGCTGGAAATGAACACGGCTTTTGCGGAAGCAGCGGGTTGCCCATAAGGATGCCGCCCGCGATCTCGGTGCCGCCGCTGTAGTTGATGATCGGAAGGCGCGAGTTTCCGACTTTCTCGAAAAGCCACCACCACGGCGCCGGGTTCCAAGGCTCGCCGGTCGAAGCGAAGAGCCGAAGGCTGCTCAGGTCGTGGCGCTCGAACGGAGTGAGGACAATCTTGTCCTCATCGGCGGTTCCTCCGCCGAAAGTTTGTTCAGGTGTCAAATCTGCGTCCATTAGGAAAGAAGTTTCCTCGCTCTGTTCTTCGGGCTTCGCCCTCATGAGGACACGAGTGTCCTCGCTCCGATGTGCACTGCTGAATCTGAATTCCTCAGCCGTCTTGGTTAGTTTTGCAAGCACAGGGTGGTTCTCAATATAGGCAAACACTTTTGAGAAATGCTCGCCGTCACGTATATACCGGTCAAAATAATCAGCTTGCCAGATCGATCCGTTGGTATTTCGCAGTTGGTTGATTCTTCTCGCGGAAATGCCCTTGATCCTCTTCATCAGGCCTGCAAGATTGTGTCCTTCATAAAGGCGAAGCAACAGGTGAGCATGATTGGGCATGATGATCCATGCCTTTAGGTCGCAGCTCTTACCGTGTTCGTAGAGTATTGTTTCGCGGACTATTTCTGCGATCTTCGTCTCGCGTAGAATACATTCGCCCGCGCCGCTATCGAGATAATCCTCAACGAGTTGCCTAAACTCTTCAGAATCGTCATCGAGTTTGTCATGTTCAAGCTGTTGACGCAGCCTATTCAGCACAGACCGCGGAAGAGAATCTGCAAGCCGGAATGTAATGAACTGTGTGACTTCGCCATCAAAGTGCGGCAGTTTGCCATGTCGACTCCAGCCTCTGCGTTCAGTTGGAGTGAGGACAATCTTGTCCTCATCAGTGGTTCCTCCGCCGAAAGTTCTTCTGGACGCCGAAGCGGAGTCCATGAGGACAGGAGTGTCCTCACTCCATTCTTCATGTGCCGCGAGCGATCTAACGAGAGTCGGTGAGATGCCAAGGACCTCGACGTTGTGTTTTGCGCAAAATTCCCACATGCGGTCTGGTGTCGGGTAATCGGGCGCTCCATCGTAGATGCATATTGTCGCTCCGTTTATCAACGCCCCGTAGATCAGCCACGGCCCCATCATCCAGCCGATGTCCGTGTACCAGCAGATCCGCGTGCCTTTGCCGACATCGGTGCCGAACGCCATATCCTGCGCCGCCTTTATCGGAAAACTCGCATGCGTATGCGCAATGCCCTTCGGCTTGCCGGTTGTGCCGGAGGTGTAGAGGATAATGAGAGGGTCTTCGGCGGAGGTCGGCTCGGCTCCTAAAAGCTCTTCAGGCGAATCGTACCCGTCGTCGGCGAGATAATCGTACGGAAATGTTAAGCCGTCAATGAGTTTCGTGATTTCCTCTGGATCAGCTCGTCCAACGACAAAGAGTTGAGTGACGGTGGGACTGTGGGCGACTGCCTCAGCGGCGATCGAGTAAGCGTTAAACACCTTACCTCGTCTCGGAAATGCATCACAACTGAACAGAGCCTTCGCTTCTACGGCATTTAATCTTGAAGCGATCGCCTCAATGCCATAACCAGAAAAAACGGGAACCGCAATCGCTCCAATTCGGTTGATCGCGAGTAACGTTACTACCGTTTCAATCATCATCGGAAGGTGAATGCCGATAGCGTCTCCTTTACCAAGTCGACGCTGTCTAAGTCCGCTTGCGAGGGNNGGGCTTCGACCGCCTCAAACAATTCTTTGTACGTCAGAGAAGAGCTATCTCCCTCCTCGCCTTCCCAGATTATGGCCGGCTGGTCCGTCATCTCGTCCGTCTGCCACCGGTCGAGGCACATTTCGGTGATGTTTAGGCCGGCCGGAGCGGGGACACTCTTGTC
>DLHV01000073.1:7763-12619 GCA_002483395.1 Chloracidobacterium sp. UBA7659
GACAAGAGTGTCCCCGCTCCGAAACCATTCCGGAAATTCGATGCCGTTGCTGGTGTCGAGGAGTTTTTCATAGGGTGGATCGAATTTGATGTCGAGGAACTTCAGGACCTCCTCGGTAAATTTCTCAACATCGCGGATCGAGAATTCGTAAAGTTCGTCCCACGTTGAGACACCGACCTGTTTCATAAATCTAGTAAGCTGAGCGCGTTCGATAACATCGGGCGTCGGCGTCCAGGCAACGGGCTGATCTTCGAGAAGATTTGTGTCGTGCATATTTCTAAAGAATTTTAACGCAAAGACGCAAAGTCGCGGAGTCGCAAAGGGAGAAATCCAAAGAAGACAGGCAAAAAAACCTTGGCGGCTTTGCATCTTAGTGGCTTTGCGTTAAAAATTATCGATTATGACCGAACAGGCTGTTGGCATTCAAATTCCATCGAATCTTTTTCAAGGCAAAACGGCGATCGTTACCGGCTCATCTCGCGGCGTCGGGCGGGCGACCGCTCTGCGGCTGGCTGAGGGCGGGGCGAATGTTGTCGTTAATTATTTGAGTAACGATGGCGAGGCGGCGGAAACTGTTCGCATGGGCNNGGCGGAAACTGTTCGCATGTGCCAGGAAAAGTGCGTCGAGGCGGTCGCCGTGCAGGGCGACGTTTCGGAGTTTCTGGCGGCGAAGGAGATCGCGAACAAGACAATTGAGAAATTCGGGCGGATCGATCTGCTTGTACTGAACGCCGGTGTCTGGGAAGGTGCTCCGATCGAGGAGATGAGCGAAGAGGTCTGGAACAAGGTCATCAATACGAACCTGAAATCCGCCTGGGCCATGACGAAAGCGTGTGTTCCGGCGATGAAAAAGCGCGAATCGGCTGCGATCGTAATGGTTTCATCGACTTCCGGCCAGCGTGGCGAGGCTAACTATTCCAACTATTCCGCTTCGAAAGGCGGGCAGATATCATTTACAAAAGCCCTGGCTACAGAGCTTTGCCCGAAAATACGCGTTAACTGCGTCGCTCCGGGCTGGATCGAAACGTCAATGGTTCGCGAGGTATTTGAAGACGCCGCATACAAAGAAGGTGTTCTGAAATCTATCCCAATGAATCGAATGGCTACGACCGATGATGTTGCACTTTCGATCTGCTTTTTGCTATCGGATTGGTCGCGGCACATCACGGGCGAAATTCTAAACATCAACGGCGGCGCCGTACTCTGCGGATAATTTATGCCGCCTATCGCTAATTGTGACGAATCGCACAGCGCCAAATAGCTAGTCGTGGTATGCGAGTGGATGTGTATTTTCTTTCAAACACGTTCGCATATGAATACCAACAGCCTTGCCGCCTACCAAAATCGCTTCAGCGCCGTTCCGGTAAGTTCAAGTTATGTCGAGAACCTTATCGGCAACACGCCGCTGCTTGCCGTTCATTTTCATTTTCGAGGCGAGCGCCGGACGATCTTTGCAAAGGCCGAGCATTTGAACCTATCGGGCAGCATTAAGGACCGCATGGCATTGCATATTCTGACCTCGGCATATCGTACCGGCACTATCAAAAAAGGCGACACCATCGTTGAAGCGACGAGCGGAAATACAGGCATCGCCTTTGCCGCGATCGGGCACGCTTTCGGCAATCCGGTGCTCGTTTTTATGCCCGACTGGATGAGTAAGGAGCGAATTTCGCTGATAAAGAGCTACGGAGCCGAGGTTGTGCTTGTGAGCCGCGAACAGGGCGGATTTGTCGGCAGCATTGAGATGTGCGACGAATTTCAACGGCGGAACGATGGAGTCTTTTTGCCACATCAATTCTCAAATCGGGCCAATCCCGAAGCTCATTACCAGACCACAGGCCCCGAAATCTGGGCGCAGCTTCAAACAGTCGGTTTCCAGCCCGACGCTTTTGTCGCCGGTGTCGGGACCGGCGGGACGATCATGGGCACGGCGCGGTTTTTCCGCGAAAAAGACTCCACGATCCAAATACATCCGCTCGAGCCCGCCGAATCGCCAACACTAACCGTCGGACACAATTGCGGTAGCCACCGCATCCAAGGGATTTCGGATGAATTTATTCCGGCGATTTGCGACCTCAATCAATTGGACGATATCATCAGCGTGTCTGACGGCGATTCGATATTGATGGCGCAAAAATTGGCGGAGCATCTGGGCATTGCGGTCGGGATTTCGTCAGGAGCGAATTTCCTCGGTGCCCTCATTGCTCTCGAAAAGCACGGCAAAGACGCGATCGTGGCGACCGTGTTTTCAGACGACAACAAAAAGTACTTGAGCACCGATCTCGTCCGGAAAGAACCTGTAAAGGAGGAATATCTCTCGCCGCATATCGAGCTTTTCGGTTACCAGACGATCGGACGCGCGGGCCAGACCGAAGCATCGATTTTCTAAGAACTGAATCTGTTTTTTTCGGAGCCGTTAAAGCGAAACAAGCGAATCTGTCGTAGAATGTCATTTTTCAGACTTATTCTTTTGATTTAAGCGAATTGGGCAATCCGGGAGCGACAGTAATGAAATTTGGCGGCACGTCCGTAGGCGACGTGGCCGCCTTCGAGCGCGTTTTTCATATTGTTTCCACACAAATTGAAAAACATCCGGTCGTTGTCGTCTCTGCGATGACCAAGGTCACCGACGCATTGCTCGCCGCGTTTGATACTGCGAAAAAGGGTGATTTCGCGGCAGCGTTCGCGTCGCTTGAGCCGCATTTCGAGCGGCATGTCGAGGTTGCGCGGGCATTTATTGCCGAAGGCGCGTCGAATTTGTTCGACGCCGAATTACAGTTCGCACGCGAAGAGTTGAGCGATCTGCTGATGCGGGCATCGCGTCGTTCATTGCCGCTCGCAATGCTCAAGGACGCGATAGTTTCCTATGGCGAGCAACTTTCGTCGCGTTTACTGGCCGAAGTTTTGAAAGCAAAGGGTGTGAACGCCCGGCAGATGGATTCGCGGCGGCTGATCGTGACGGACGACGAGTACGGAGCCGCGCAGCCGATCATCGACGAGACGAACGAGCTTGTGCGGCTCGAACTGCGGCCGCTCCTCGATGCCGGGGAAGTGCCTGTTATGGGAGGATTTATCGCGGCCAGCCGCGGCGGCGAGACGACGACGCTCGGACGCGGCGGTTCGGATTATTCAGCGGCGTTGGTGGCGGCGGCTTTGGGGGCCTCGGAATTGCAAATTTGGACTGACGTAACGGGCGTGATGACGTGCGACCCGCGTATCTGCGGTGAGGCCCGTACGATTCCCGTGTTGTCCTATGAAGAGGCAGCCGAGCTTGCCTATTTTGGTGCCAAGGTCCTTCACCCAAAAACGATCAAACCGGCTGTCGATCACGCGATCCCGGTCCGCGTTTGCAACACGTTCGAACCGGACGAGATCGGCACGATGGTCCTGGCCGAATCGGGCGAGGCGCCGAACAAGATAAAGTCCATCGCGCACAAGAAAAATATTACGATCCTGCGGATCACGTCTGCGCGGATGCTCGGCAGCTACGGGTTTATGAGCGCGCTGTTCCAGGTTTTTGAGCGCTACCGGACGGTGATCGACGTTATCTCGACCTCGGAAGTTTCGGTCGCCTTGACGCTGGACAACACGACCGAGCTGGACAAGATCGTCACCGAACTCGAACGTCTCGGCGATGTCGAGGTCGAGCCCGGCTACGGCGTCATTTGCGTAGTAGGCGAGGGCCTCCGGGCCAGCACCGGCATGGCCGCGAAGATATTTTCGACGATCGATGATGTAAATATCGCCCTCGTGTCGCACGGTGCATCGAGCGTGAATCTGACCTTTGTTGTGAACGAAGATGCAGTGGCGGACGTGATCAAAAAGCTTCATCAGGAGTTTTTTTAGTAATGTTGAAGGTCAGCATAATCATCTTGTTTATCTCAGCTTGCTTTGGCTGCTCAGGCCAGGGCAACGTATCTTCCGATTTCGTTGCCCGAACCGTGACTGTTGACGGCAAGCATTATCAGTATCGAGTCTTCGTGCCAAAGAAGCGCGACCCGAACGCTAAGATTCCGGTGATGCTGTTTTTGCATGGCTCGGGTGCACGCGGCGAGGACAATATCGCGCAGATCGACGGATTCCGGTGGGGGATCGATCCAATCAAAGACAAGGTGGATTTCATCGCCGTGCTCCCGCAATGCCGTGCCGATACGTTTTGGGCGGCGCAGAATATGGCAGAGTACGCACTCGCGGCGCTCGATCAATCGGTTAAAGAATTCAACGGCGACGCGAATCGACTTTACCTCGTAGGCTTCTCGCTCGGCGGCTACGGCACCTGGCAGATCGCGGCTGCGAACCCCGGGAAGTTTGCGGCGCTCGTACCGGTCGCCGGTGGAGTAGTCGGTACGTATCCGATCAACCCTCGCGATCGCGCCGCGATCATTCCCGTCGTAGGCGACATGCTTGAAGCTCCGGAGCCGTACAACGAAGTCGCGAAAGCGATCGGACAGACGCCGGCGTGGGTCCTTCACGGCGCGAAAGACGACGCCGTTCCTGTCGATTTCGCTCGCAAGATGGTCAAGGCGTTGGATGACGCCGGAAACAAGTATGTGAAATACACTGAATATCCAGACGACGGACACCAGATATTTGGAAAGGCAATCAGCGAACCTGGATTATTGGAGTGGCTCGCCGAGCAAAAATTGCTGAAGCCCGCACGAAGTAAGGGCGATATGNNTACTTCGTGCGGGCTTCTGCAAATCTTATGAACTTATTCGAACTAACAAAATCTCTCATGAACGTCCCCTCCGTTTCCGGCGAAGAAGAAGCTGTCGGTTTTTGGCTGCGAGATTATTTGCAGTTGCTCGGCTGGACGGTCGAACTGCAACCGGTCGGAGCGGGGACACTCCTGTCCC